>NZ_JBEYBQ010000018.1:0-95506 GCF_040632295.1 Isoptericola sp. NPDC019482 | reverse complement strand
CCGAGGTAGTTCCGGTGGAGTTGTGGCCACGGGCCACACCACCGGAACTACCTCGGCGCTTTTCGTACTACCTCGGCGCGTCAGGCGTTGGGACGCTTGCCGTGGTTGGCGGCGTTGCCCTTGCGGCTACGGCGCTTGCGACCGCGCTTGCTCATGGTGGTCTCCTCACGAAGGATGGACGAGGGGTCGGGTCCCATGGTCCCACACCCGAGGCCCGGGGTCGGAATCCGGGGCATCCCCGATCCGCACGTCCCCGGGCTCTGCCAGGGTGGTACCCGTCCCCAGCACAGCCCGAGCATCACAGGGAGCCTCATGAGCACGGAGTCGTGGGCGGTCGCCGCCCCGCAGACCATCGACGTCGAGCAGGCCACGGGGGTGACGCTCCGCCTCCAGGACGGGCGCGCTGACGTCGTCGCCGACCCGGCCGCGACGGGCGTGCGGGTCGAGCTGCTCGAGGTGGGCGCCAAGCCCGTGCAGGTCGTGCGCGACGGCGACCGGTTGCGCGTGGGCTACGAGAGCTCCGTGCTCGACTCCGTGATGGCGAAGCTGCGCAACCCGCGCCAGAGCGAGCACGCCGTCGTGCGCGTCGTCGTCCCCGCCGACGGGGCGGTCGACGTCGGCACGCTGGGCGCGGACGTCGAGGTCGCCGGCGGCCGCAGGGTCGCGGTGAAGACCGTGACCGGCGCCGTGCGCACGACCGGGACGACCGGTCCGATGTCGCTCAAGACCGTCTCGGGCGCGCTGTCGGCCGAGGGGCACACCGGGGACGTGGCGGCGAACAGCGCGGCCGGGTCGATCGCCCTGGCGGGCGCGCTCGCGCGCGTCTCCCTGAACACCGTGTCGGGGGCCGCGACGGTCACCGCCACCCAGGCGAGCCCGCTGATCACGGCCAAGACCGTCTCCGGCGCGATCGACCTGCGCCTCCCGGCCGGCACGCCCGTGAACCTCAAGGTGCGCGGCGCGTCCGGCCAGGTCGTGCTCGACGGCTCGGTGCTGCCCAGCGCGGGCGCGACCCTCGTCGTCGACCACGGCGAGCAGCCCGTCGACGGCCGCAGCGCCGCCTACCTGTCCGCGACGGTGACGTCCGCGCACGTCACCGTCGACCGTCGCTGAGTTCCGGGGCCGCGCTCGCCGAAGGTCTCGGCGGGCACGACCGCCGGGGAGGAGGAGCACGATGACGGAAGCGACCGCACCCCACGTCGCCCTGCTGACCGACGCCTTCGGGCGGATCGCCGAGACGGCGCACCGCGTGCTCCGCGGGGCCACGGACGAGCGGCTGACGTACCGCCCCGACCCCGAGGCCAACACCGTCGCGTGGCTCGTCTGGCACCTGGCGCGGGTGCAGGACGAACACGTCGCCGACGTGGCGGGCGCCGAGCAGCGGTGGACGGCGGGCGGCTGGGCCGAGAGGTTCGGCCTGCCGTTCGACGTCGCGGACACCGGCTACGGGCACACGCCGGAGCAGGTCGCGGACGTCCGCGTCGACGCGGCGCTGCTGCAGGGCTACCTCGACGACGTGCACGCCGCGACGACCGCCTACCTGGGGACGGTGACCGCCGCCGACCTGGAGCGCGTGGTGGACACCCACTGGGACCCGCCCGTCACGCTCGGGGTTCGGCTCGTCAGCGTCGTCGGCGACGACCTGCAGCACGTCGGCCAGGCCGCGTACGTGCGCGGCCTGGCCGAACGGGCGGGCGTCTGAGCGGTCGTCACTCGTCGGCGGGCAGCCCCAGCCACGCGTGCCAGCCGGTGTGCAGCACGAGCCACGCCATGAGGCCGTAGCCGGCCTGCCCCGGGTAGGTCGAACCGTTGGTCGCGAGGTCGGCCAGCCACTGCTCGTGCTGCGCCAGCGGCGTGTACGTGTCGACGTACGGCACGCGGCGGCGGTTCGCGACGTCGGAGAACGCGGCCGAGAGCTCCGCGATGCGGCCGCCGTCCTCGGGACGTCCCGGCGGCGGCCCGACGACGAACGCCGGGATCCGGCTCGTCTCCGCCACGTCGAGGATGTTCGCGAGGTTGAGCCGCGACCGCGCCACCGAGAGCGACGAGTCGACGTCGTGCCGGCCGAGGGCTACGACGAGCCGGTTCTCGCACGTGTCCTCCGGGCCGAAGCGCGACTCCGTCTCCGCCTGCCAGCGGGCGCCGAGCGCCGAGCTGGTCTCCCCGGGCACGGCGAGCGTGAACGCCATCGCCGGCCGCCCGAAGCGGGTCCGGGCCATGACGCGCCCCGTCCACCCCAGGGCGCGGGCGTCCCCGACGCCCACGCTGAGCTCGTCGCCCACGACGCAGATGCGCACCTCGGTCTGGGTCACTGAGCCTTCACCGTCCAAGTCCTGTCTCGCAGTTGCGCGGCCATTGTCGCCGCACGCCCGTCCGCGACGCAGGATCCCACGCCGCACGGCTCCCCGAGTTGTCAGGGCCACAGAGGTGTATACCCCGCCGTGGCCCTGACAGCTCCGGGGCGCCGGGAACTGTCAGGGCCAGAAGGGGGTATACACCGCTGTGGCCCTGACAACTCGTCAGACGAGGGTGGCGCCCCAGCGCACGACGTGCTCGTCACCGGGGGCGAGGCGGACCAGCTGCTCGCCCGTGTTGAAGGCGTCGGCCACGCAGCTCATCGGCTCGGCGGCGAGCCCGAACCGCTCGTAGCCGGTGATGTGGTCGGCCGAGCAGACCTGCCAGCAGTCCATCGAGTCGTCCATCCAGATCGCGGCGGTGCTCCCGTCGGGGCGACCGAGCCGGGCCCACGACAGGCCGGCGTCGTCCCGCGTGGCGCCCGTCCACGCGTCGTCGAGGTCCAGCCCGGCGAGGGAGCGGGTGGCGCGCAGGTCGTACGGGCCGGAGACGGGCTCGGCGCCGGTGGGCAGGAGGCGGTCGTCGACCGTGACGTGCGTCGTGGCGTCGAGGCTGACGGTGCAGTCGTCGAGCGCGGCGCCGCCGGTGGACAGCCACGGGTGGAAGCCGACGCCGTACGGCGCCGTCCCGGTGCCGACGTTGCGTGCGCTGACCATGACCTCCAGGCCGGCGTCGGACACCGCGTACCGGGTGCGGAGCACGAGCTGGAACGGCCAGCCCTTCTGCGCGGGCAGGGCGAGCTCGAGCGTCACCGCGTCGTCGGCCACCTCGACCGGCGTCCACCGGTACCAGCACACGAGGCCGTGCAGGGCCGTCCCGCGGTCGGGCTCGCTCACCGCGACCTGGTGGTGCACGCCGTCGGCGGTGTAGGCGCCGTCGCGCAGGCGGTTCGGCCACGGGGCGAGGACAGCGGCGTTGAAGACGGGGGCCGCCTCGTCCTCGGCGAACGGCACGAACACGTCGCGGCCGGCGACGGTGTACTCGCGCACCATCGCGCCGACCTCGGTGACGGTGGCGGCGTGGTCGCCGGAGGAGATGCGGAACTGCCGGCCCGACGGGGCGGGGACGGCGGGGGAGTCAGCGGTGTTCACGCTCACACCGTAGTCGGCACGCCGGATCGGTGCGGGCGACGTAGCGTAGGGGAGCCAGATATCTGACGAGACGTCCCCTCGCGCGCGAGGGGTCCGCGCCACGGGTCCGGGGGGGCCCGGGGTGCCACCGAACGGGGGAACGATGGAGAAACAGGTGCTCGGCCGCACCGGCCGGCTGGTGTCGGTCGTCGGACTGGGAACCTGGCAGCTGGGGGCGGACTGGGGGACGGTCGACGACGACCAGGCCCGGTCCGTGCTGGATGCCGCGTTCGAGTCCGGCGTGACGTTCTTCGACACCGCGGACGTCTACGGGGACGGCCGCAGCGAGCAGGCCCTGGGAGCGTTCCTGGCCGACCACCGTGACGACGCCATCACCGTGGCCACCAAGATGGGCCGCCGGATGGACCAGGTGCCGGAGAACTACGTCCTGTCGAACTTCCGCGAGTGGACCGACCGGTCGCGCCGGAACCTCGGCGTCGAGACCCTCGACCTCGTGCAGCTGCACTGCCCGCCCACGTCGGTCTACTCCGACGACGAGGTGTACGACGCCCTGGACACGCTCGTGGCCGACGGCGTCACCGCCGCCTACGGCGTCTCCGTGGAGACGGTCGAGGAGGCGCTCACCGCCATCGCGCGCCCCGGCGTCGCGACCGTGCAGATCATCCTCAACGCGTTCCGGCTCAAGCCGCTGGAGAAGGTGCTCCCCGCGGCCTCCGAGGCCGGCGTGGGCATCATCGCGCGGGTGCCGCTCGCCTCCGGGCTCCTGTCGGGCCGGTACACCCACGAGACCACGTTCTCGGAGGACGACCACCGCACGTTCAACCGCGAGGGCAAGGCCTTCGACGTCGGCGAGACGTTCTCCGGCGTGCCGTTCGACGTCGGCGTCGACGCGGCCGCCCGCTTCACGGAGCTCGCCGGCTCGGCCCTGAGCCAGGACCTCACGCCCGCGCAGGCCGCCATCGCCTGGGTGTGGCAGCAGCCGGGCGTCTCCACGGTCATCCCGGGCGCGCGCAGCCCCGAGCAGGCGCGCCTCAACGCCGCCGCCGGCGACACCGGGGTGCTCGGCCCGCTCTTCACGTCCGGCGTGCGCGAGATCTACGACGACGCGATCAAGGAGCACGTGCACGACAGGTGGTGACCACGGTGCCGAGATAGAGAAGACGACTCGGCGAGATAGAGAGGGGCGGACCGCACCAGGTGCGGTCCGCCCCTCTCTATCTCGCCGAGTCGTCTTCTCTATCTCGGCATCACGCGCGGTCGAAGGCCTGGGCGACCAGGACCTCCTGCTGCTCCTTGTGCCGCTTGGCCGTGCCGGCGGCGGTCGACGCGGACGCCGGGCGGGACGAGACGCGCACGCGCGGCAGGTCCTCCGGGAAGGCCAGGTGCAGGAACGACCAGGCGCCCTGGTTCTCCGGCTCGTCCTGGACCCACACGACGTCGGCGTTCGGGTACTGCGCCAGCTGCGCGCGGACCTGCTCCTCCGGGAACGGGTAGAGCTGCTCCAGGCGGACGATGGCGGTCCGGGTGTCCTGGCGCTTGGTGCGCTCGGCGAGCAGGTCGTAGTACAGGCGGCCGGTGCACAGCAGCACGCGGTCGACCTGGGCCGCGTCCACCGTCGTGTCCGGCAGCACCGGCTCGAAGGTGCCCGTGGTGAAGTCCTCCACGCTGGAGGCCGCGGCCTTGAGGCGCAGCAGCTGCTTCGGCGTGAAGACGACCAGGGGGCGGCGCGGGCGGGCGTACGCCTGCTGGCGCAGCAGGTGGAAGTACGAAGCCGGCGTGGACGGCTGCGCCACCGTCATGTTGTTCTCGGCCGCGAGCTGCAGGAAGCGCTCGATGCGGGCGGACGAGTGGTCCGGCCCCTGGCCCTCGTAGCCGTGCGGCAGCAGCATGACCAGCGACGAGTGCTGGCCCCACTTCTGCTCGGCGGACGAGATGAACTCGTCGATGACGGTCTGCGCGCCGTTGACGAAGTCGCCGAACTGCGCCTCCCAGAGCACGAGGGCGTCCGGGCGCTCCACGGAGTAGCCGTACTCGAAGCCGAGGGCGGCGTACTCGCTGAGCGAGGAGTCGTACACCCAGAACTTCGCCTGGTCGCCCGCCAGGTACAGCAGCGGGGTCCACTCGGCGCCGGTGTTGCGGTCGTGCAGCACGGCGTGGCGCTGCACGAAGGTGCCGCGGCGCGAGTCCTGCCCGGCGAGGCGCACCGGGGTGCCCTCCATGAGCAGCGACCCGAAGGCGACGAGCTCGCCGAAGCCCCAGTCGATGCCGCCCTCCTTCGCCATGAGCTGGCGCTTCTCCAGCATCTGGGCGAGCTTGGGGTGCACCGTGAAGCCGTCGGGGGCGGACACCTGGACGGCGCCCACACGCTCGAGCACGCCGTGCGGGACGGCGGTCTGCCAGCCGACCATGTCGCCGGCGCCCTCGCGCTGCGCCTCCGGGCGCTCCAGGCCGGCGATCTCGTCCTCGCCGTCGGGCGCGGGGGCCTTGCCGGCCGACTTGGTCTCCGTGAAGACCCGCTCGAGCTGCGCCTGGTAGTCCTGCAGCGCCTGCTCGGCCTCCTCGACCGTGATGTCGCCGCGCGCCACGAGGTTCTTCGTGTACAGCTTGCGCACCGACTGCTTGGCCTCGATGAGGTTGTACATCAGCGGCTGCGTCATCGACGGGTCGTCGCCCTCGTTGTGGCCGCGGCGGCGGTAGCAGACCATGTCGATGATGACGTCGCGGTCGAACTGCTCGCGGTAGGCGAAGGCCAGCTCGGCCACGCGGACGCAGGCCTCGGGGTCGTCACCGTTCACGTGGAAGACGGGGATCTGGTAGCCCTTGGCGACGTCGGTCGCGTAGGTCGTGGAGCGCGACGACGACGGCCCGGTGGTGAAGCCCACCTGGTTGTTGATGATCACGTGGATCGTGCCGCCGGTGCGGTACCCGCGCAGCTGCGCGAGGTTGAGCACCTCGGGCACCACGCCCTGGCCCGCGAAGGCCGCGTCGCCGTGCAGGAGGATCGGGAGCACGGAGAAGCCGTCGCCGCCCAGGTCGATGCGGTCCTGCTTGGCCCGCACGATGCCCTCGAGCACCGGGTCGACCGCCTCGAGGTGCGACGGGTTCGCCGCCAGGTACACCTTCGTGGTGGCGCCGGACTCGGCCGTGAACACGCCCTCGGTGCCGAGGTGGTACTTCACGTCGCCGGAGCCCTGCACGCTCTTCGGGTCGAGCTGGCCCTCGAACTCCTTGAAGATCTGGCCGTAGCTCTTGCCCGCGATGTTCGCCAGCACGTTGAGGCGGCCGCGGTGCGCCATGCCGATGCCGACCTCGTCGAGCCCGCCCTCGGCGGCGCGCGACAGGATCGCGTCGAGCAGCGGGATGACCGACTCGCCGCCCTCGAGCGAGAACCGCTTCTGACCGACGTACTTGGTCTGCAGGAAGGTCTCGAACGCCTCGGCGGAGTTCAGGCGGCGCAGGATGCGCAGCTGGTCCTCGCGGGGGGTGCGGGCGTAGCCCGACTCGAGCCGCTCCTGGAGCCACTTGCGCTGGGCCGGGTCGGCGATGTGCATGTACTCGACGCCGATGGTGCGGCAGTACGAGTCGCGCAGCAGGCCGAGGATGTCGCGCAGCGTGTCCTTGGTCTTGCCCCCGAAGCCGCCCGTGGGGAACGCGCGGTCCAGGTCCCACAGCGTCATGCCGTGGTTCTGGATGTCCAGGTCGGGGTGCTTGCGCTGGCGGTAGGCGAGCGGGTCGGTCTCCGCCATGAGGTGGCCGCGCGAGCGGTAGGAGTGGATGAGCTCCGCGATGCGGGCCGGCTTCGCGGCCTCGACGTCGGCGTCCACGGTGTTGTCGCGGACCCAGCGCACGGGCTCGTAGGGCACGCGCAGCGCGGCGAACACGCGGTCGTAGAAGCCGTCCAGGCCGAGCAGCTTGCCCGCGAGCACCTTGAGGAACTCGCCGGACTGCGCGCCCTGGATGATGCGGTGGTCGTAGGTCGACGTGATCGTCATGACCTTCGAGATGCCCATGCGGGCGAGCTGCTCCTCGGACGCGCCCGCGAACTCCGCGGGGTAGTCCATGGCGCCGACGCCGATGATCGTGCCCTGGCCGGCCATGAGGCGCGGCACCGAGTGCACGGTGCCGATGCCGCCGGGGTTGGTCAGCGAGATGGTGGTGCCGGCGAAGTCGTCCATGCCGAGCTTGCCGCCGCGGGCCTTGCGCACGAGGTCCTCGTAGGCCGCCCAGAAGCCGGCGAAGTCGAGCTCCTCGGCCTTCTTGACGCTGGGCACCAGCAGCTGGCGCGAGCCGTCCGGCTTGGCGAGGTCGATCGCCAGGCCGAAGCCGACGTGGGCGGGCTGCACGACGTGCGGCTTGCCGTCGATGCTCTCGTAGTGCGCGTTCATCACCGGCATGTCGGACAGCGCCTCGACGAGCGCGAACCCGATGAGGTGCGTGAACGAGATCTTGCCGCCGCGGCCGCGCGCGAGGTGGTTGTTGATGACGATCCGGTTGTCCACCATGAGCTTGGCGGGCACGGCGCGCACCGACGTCGCGGTCGGGACCTCGATCGAGGCCTCCATGTTGGTGACGACGCGCGCGGCGGGGCCGCGCAGCTTCTGCACGTCGTCGGTGGCCTCGTCGTCGGCGGCCTTCGGCGAGGACTTCGCGACCTCGGCGTAGGGCGCGGTCGAGGGCAGTGCCTCGGCCACCGGGCGGACGGCGCTCACCTCGGGGTCGGCCGGGACCGGGGCCGGCTTCGCGGCCTTCCGCTCGGACTTCGCCGACTCGGCGGCAGCGGTGCCCGACCGGGAGCCCGAGGCCGCGGGGGCCTGGGGCTGCGCGGGGGCGGCGGCCGGCTGCGCCGGAGCTGCCGGCTGTGCCGGCGCGGCGGGCTGTGCCTGGGCCGCGGGCTGCGCCGGGGCCGCGTCCGCCGCGGCGCCGTTCTTCTCACCCGGCTCGTAGTCGGCGAAGAAGTCCCACCACGCGGGGTCCACCGCGTTCTTGTCCTTCAGGTACTGCTCGTAGAGCTCGTCGACGAGCCATTCGTTGGCTCCGAACGCGCTCGCCACGCTGATCGACTCTGACCCGTCCTTCGGGGACACCACGCGCGGATCGCCCACTTTCACACAGTTGCAACTCGTTCGACCGGAAATGCGCCCCGGCAGCGCCGGTGCGCAGGTCCAGCCTACGTCCTTCGAGGTGTCCCCCCGGGGAGGCCGAGCGGCGTCAGACGGCCGTTCCGGGGCTCGCGACGCGGCATCGTGACCGTCCGGTAATGGGGTGGGCAACGACTCCTCGGGTCGACCCGATGACTCCGTGTTCCGACGTCATGTCCGGACCACGCGCGGCGTCCTGTGACGGGCGAGTGTGACCAACGTCACGGCGGGTCGCCGGCGGTCGGAGCGGTGCGCGATCAGTCCGACGGCTCGGTCGTGACGCCGGGGGCGGGCCGGGCCTGCGCGGGAAGGGTCACGCGCATCGTCGCCCCACGATCGGTGTCGGCCACCTCGACGTGCCCGCCGTGCAGGTCGACCGCCCAGCGGACGATGGCGAGCCCGATGCCGGTGCCGCCGCTCGCCATGCCGGACGGCGGCGCGGCGTGCGGCCGGCCCGCGGCGGCCCCGCTCGCGAACCGCTCGAAGATCCGGCCGCGGTCCTCCGGCGCGATGCCGGGTCCCTCGTCGCTCACCTCCAGCATGATCTCGTCGTCCACCGGGTAGGCGTCGAGCCGCACGGTGCCGCCGTGCGGCGAGTGCCGGATCGCGTTCTGCAGCAGGTTGGTGACCACCTGGCGCAGCCGCTCGACGTCGGCCTCCAGCGCGAGGTCGGGCGGGGTGACGTCCACGACGTAGCTGAGGCCCTTCGCCGCATCGACCATCGACATCGCCTGCGCGGACTCCTCGAGGAAGTCGCCCACGGAGAACTCGCTGAGCACCAGCGCGGACGCGCCGGCCTCCACGCGCGACAGGTCGAGCAGGTACGTGACCAGGCGGGTGAGCCGCTCCGTCTGCTCCAGCGACAGCTCGAGGGCCGACGGCGTCGGCTCGGTGACGCCGTCGACCATGTTCTCGAGCTGCGCCTGCAGCGCCGCGACGGGGGTGCGCAGCTCGTGCGACACGTTGGCGATGAGCTCGCGCCGCACGCGGTCGGAGGCGTCGAGGTCGGCCGCCATGACGTTGAACGCCTCGGCGAGCTGGCCCACCTCGTCGCGGCTCGTGGCGCGCACCCGGATCGAGTAGTCCCCGGCAGCCATCGCCTGCACGGCCGCCGTCATGTCCCGCAGCGGCGACGTCATGCCGCGCGCGAGGAGCTGCACGATCACCAGGGACAGGAAGATCGCCAGGGGCAGCGTGCGGGTGGGGCCGAGCTCGTTCTGCAGGCCGATCCACGTGATGAGGACGGCGAACGTCACCGTCGCCACGACCAGCACGCCGAGCTTGGTCTTGAGCGACCGCAGCGGGTCCAGCGGGCGGACGTCGGGCAGCCGGTGGTGCTCCTTGCGCCGCGGCGTCGCGGGACCTGCCGGCCCGGCGCCGCCGTCGCCGGGCTCCATCAGGCCTCCGGCGGCTCGAACGCGTACCCGACGCCGTGCACGGTGCGGATGAGGTCCGGCCCGAGCTTGCGGCGCAGCGCCTTGATGTGGGAGTCGACGGTGCGCGTGCCGCTGGCGTCGGCCCAGTCCCACACCTCGGCGAGCAGGCGCTCGCGCGTCTGGACGGTCTTGGGCGAGCTCGCGAGCATGACCAGCAGCTCGAACTCGGTCGGCGTCAGGTGCACCTCGTCGCCGGCGCGGTGCACGCGGCGCTGGGCCCGGTCGATCGTCACGTCGCCCATGACCATCGGCGGGTCGGCGGGGGTGGTCACCGCGGCCTGCTGCGCCCGCTCCACGCGGCGCAGCAGCGCCTTGACCCGCGCGACGAGCTCGCGCATCGAGAACGGCTTGGTCATGTAGTCGTCGGCGCCGACGCCGAGCCCGACCAGCATGTCCGTCTCGTCGTCGCGCGCCGTGAGCATGAGGATCGGGATCGGGTTCTCCGCCTGGATGCGCCGGGTGACCTCGAGGCCGTCGATGCCGGGCAGCATCACGTCCAGCACGATGGCGTCCGGGTGCAGGCGGGAGGCGGCGTCGACGCCCGCGAGGCCGTCGCGCGCGACCTCGACCCGCCAGCCCTCGGCGGACAGCCGCTGCGCGATGGCGGCGGCGATCGCGGGCTCGTCCTCGACGACGAGCACGGTGGCGTTCTGCTGGCCCGACGTGCCCGAGGTGCCCGGGGTGCTCGGAGGGGTCGCGGTGGTCATGGTGCCATCTTGCACCGGGTCCCTGGGGGAGCGCTGAGTACACGCTGTCCGGGCCGACGACGGGGCGGTCCCCGTGCGGACCTCGACTCGCCCGACCCTGCCGTCCCGATAGCATCGGAGCACGATGGACGAGAGTCGATATCGCGCGAGGCCGCCCGCGCCGTCCCGCCAGGCCGCCCCGCCACCCCGAACCCCCGCGCCGCGCCGCACGACCGGGGGCCGCCCGTGCTAGGCGACGTCCTCATGATCGTGCTGGGCGTCGTGCTGACCGCGGGCACCGCGGTGTTCGTCGCCAGCGAGTTCTCCCTCGTCACCCTCGACCCGGCCGTCCTCGGGGCCGACGACGAGGAGGGCGACAGTCCGCCGCCCGGCGGCGACCCCGCGCGACGCCCGTCCGACCGACGGGACCGCGCCGTCCGTGCCGGGCTCAAGCACCTGTCCACGGAGCTCAGCTCCGCCCAGGTCGGCATCACCATCACCACGATCCTGCTGGGCTACACCGCCCAGCCGGCGCTGCTGTCCCTCTTCTCGGAGGCGTTCGCGGCCACCGCGATGGGCCGTGGCGTCGCCGGCGTGCTCGCGGGAGTCCTCGCGCTCGTCGTGGTCAACGCGTTCTCGATGCTCTTCGGCGAGCTCATCCCCAAGAACTTCGCGCTCTCCGCCCCGCACGCGACCGCCCGGCTGGTGGTCCCCGTGCAGCGGGTGTTCACCATGGTCTGCCGGCCGCTGATCGCCGTGCTCAACGGCTCGGCCAACGCGCTGCTGCGCCGGGTCGGCGTCGAGCCCCGCGAGGAGCTGTCCGGCGCGCGGTCGTCCTCGGAGCTGCTGTCGCTGGTGCGGCGCTCGGCGCAGGAGGGCACGCTCGACCAGTCGGTCGCGACCCTGCTGACCAACTCCCTCGAGCTCGACGAGCTGTCGGCGCGCGACGTCATGACCGATCGCATGCGGATGGCCGTCGTCGAGCGCGACACGACCGCCGCGGAGGTCGTGACCCTCGCCCGGCGCACCGGGCACTCCCGGTTCCCGGTGATCGGCGAGGACCGCGACGACGTCGTCGGGCTCGTGCACCTGCGCCGCGCCGTCGGCGTCCCGCACGACCGGCGCGACGAGGTGCCGGCCGCCGCCCTCATGGTCGACGCGCCCCGGGTCCCGGAGACGGTCCGGCTCGGGCCGCTGCTGGTCGAGCTGCGCGGCCTGGGGCTGCAGATGGCCGTCGTCGTCGACGAGTACGGCGGCACGTCGGGCATCGTCACGCTCGAGGACGTCGTCGAGGAGCTCGTGGGCGACGTCGCCGACGAGCACGACCCGCGCCGCGCCGGCGTGGTGCGCGGCGCCGACGGGTCGTGGGTCGTGCCCGGCGTGCTGCGCCCCGACGAGCTGGAGGAGCGCACCGGCCTGGTGGTCCCCGAGGGGCCGGCCTACGAGACGCTCGGCGGCCTGGTCATGGCCGAGCTGGGGAGGGTGCCCGAGGTGGGCGACGAGATCGAGACCGACGGCGTGCTGCTGCGCGTGGAGGCGATGGACGCGCGGCGCGTCGAGCGGCTGCGGGTGCTCGCCGTCGACCCGGCCCGGGCCGAGCGCGGGGAGGCGGGCCGATGAGCACCGGGACCGCCCTGCTGGTCGGCGTGCTGCTGCTCGCCGGCAACGCGTTCTTCGTCGGCGCCGAGTTCGCCGTCATCTCCGCGCGCCGCAGCGCCATCGAGCCGCGGGCCGAGGCCGGCGACCGGCGCGCCCGCACCGCGCTGTGGGCGATGGAGCACGTCTCCCTCATGCTCGCGTGCGCGCAGCTCGGGGTCACCGTGTGCTCGACCGGCCTGGGCATCGTCGCCGAGCCCGCCCTCGCGCACCTGCTCGAGGTGCCCTTCGAGGCCCTCGGGGTCCCGGAGGCCCTGCTGCACCCCGTCTCGCTCGTCCTGGCGCTCGCGATCGTCGTGTACCTGCACGTGGTGCTCGGCGAGATGGTGCCCAAGAACCTCGCCGTCGCCGGCCCGGAGACCGCCGCGCTCTGGTTCGCGCCGCCGTTGGTGCTGCTCGGCCGCGCCGTCCGCCCCGTGATCGCGGCCCTCAACTGGGTCGCGAACCACGCCGTCCGCCTCGCCGGCGTGGAGCCGAAGGACGAGGTCGCGTCCGCGTTCACGGCCCAGGAGGTGCAGTCGATCGTCGAGCACTCGCAGGCCGAGGGCGTGCTCCGCGACGAGCAGGGCCTGCTCGCCGGGGCCATCGAGTTCTCCTCGCGCACCGCGGGCGACGTCATGGTGGCCGTGGACGAGCTGGTCACCGTCGGCCCCCGCACCACGCCCGACGACGTCGAGCACCTCGTGGCGCGCACCGGCTTCAGCCGCTTCCCGGTCCGGGGCGACGACGACGCCCTGCGCGGCTACCTGCACCTCAAGGACGTCCTGTACGCGTCGAACGGCGACCGGTTCGACCCTGTCCCGGCGTGGCGCGTGCGCGCCCTCGCGTCCGTGCGACCCGCGGACGAGGTCGAGGACGCGCTGCGCGCCATGCAGCGCTCCGGGGCGCACCTGGCGCGCGTCGAGGGCCCCGACGGCGTTCTCGGCGTCGTCTTCCTCGAGGACATCCTCGAGGAGCTCGTGGGCGAGGTCCGCGACGCCATGCAGCGCCGGCCGTGACGCCGGCCGTGACGCCGGTCGTGACGCCGCTCGTCGCAGCCGGGCGGGGTGTCTCCTGAGCAGGGTGGACACGTTCCCAGCGCGACGGGACCAGGTGCCGGCCCGACCGACCGTGGACGGGGACTTGGCGGGGGAGCCCGACCCCGTTATGGTTCCGTGACGGATCGGTCGTACGGCGCGTGCCGGGCACGCGACGACGGGCGGTCCGTGTTCAGGTCCGGACTCCTCGGACGGCCACGGTGGCCGCTCGGGGCACGAGCGCGGAGGTGCCGTGGAGGCGACGTCGCAGGGTGACGCAGCCGCTCCGCGCTCCCGTCGCGAGATCCGGGAGGCCGAGCTCGCCCTGGCCGGCAAGAAGCCCCGCAAGCGCCCGTCGCCCGCCCGCGGAGACCGCTCCGCCGGTCGGCACGCCGCCCCCGCCGGCCACACCTGGGTCACCCGGCTGACCGTGCTCGGGTCGCTCGCCGCCGCGACCATCGCCGCCCCCCTCGTCACCGACGGCCAGGCCCACGGCGGCACGCCCTTCGACCTCGACACCCAGCCCACGGGCCCCTCCACGCTGGCTCTCCTCGAGCAGGGCGTCGACACCCCCCGTACCTCCGACGCCATCGCCGCCGCCCCGCGCGACGTCCGCGTCGAGGCGTCCGCCGCCAGCCGCAGCGCCGAACGCAGCCCCCTGCCCGGCTGCGACTCCGGAGCCTCCATCGACGGCGGCAACGGCAGCCTCGCCGACCACTCGCTCTGCGACATCTGGCAGCCCGGCGAGAAGCTGCGCGCCGACGCCGCCGTCGCGCTCAGCGCCCTCAACGAAGCCTTCCGCGTCCGCTTCGGCCGCGACCTGTGCCTCGTCGACAGCTACCGCTCCATCTCCTCCCAGTACGCCGTCAAGGCCAGCCGCGGCTACCTCGCCGCCACCCCCGGCACCTCCATGCACGGCTGGGGGCTCGCCATCGACCTGTGCGGCGACGAGTACCGCTCCAGCGAGGTCTACGGGTGGCTGTGGGAGAACGGGCCCGCCTACGGCTGGGAGAACCCGCCGTGGGCGCAGCGCGGCGGTATGGGGAACTACGAGCCGTGGCACTTCGAGTACAAGCCGGGCGTCGTGGAGATCACGACCTGGCACTGAGCTCCTCCGTGGTGCTCCCGTGCCCGGTGCCGCGGGAGGTGAAGGATCCCGCACCTCCCGCTCTCCTGATCCCTCACGGCAGGCCCGAGCCCGAGTTCGACGGACGACGATCCGCGGGCTGTGCTGGGTCAGGTGGTGATCGTCGTGTTGCCGCCGAAGTCGTCGCGGAAGCGGGGGCCCTGGGTGGCGAGCTCCTGGGCGTAGGAGGCGGACCAGCCGCGGAACGGGTCGACGGCGAGGGACTCGTTGGAGAAGCGGCGGTCGTCGGTGAGCTCGGTGACGCAGAAGTCGGGGATCTGGAGGTCCGTGACCGGGCCCGAGCGCTCGCACTCGGCGACGATGAGCGGCGCGTTGGCGCCGCCGAAGACGTCGATCGACCAGCCGTCGGCGCCCAGCCAGGCCGCGTAGCGCGTCTTGATGACCTGCGCGCCGCCGCGGCGCACCAGCTCCGCGCCCACCTTCGGGTCGAGCGGGCGCTCCGCCTCGTAGCGGGTACCGCCCACCGAGGGGCCCTTGACCGTGACGGCGGCGAAGTCCACGCGCGAGCGGTAGAGCTCGAGGACGTCCCGTGCGTCGCTGTCCGGGCCCAGCCGGGCCTCCACGCCCGTCGCCTGCACCCGCACGCGCAGCGCGTAGCCGCCGTCGGACAGGAAATAGGACTGGACGATCAAGGCGGGCGCGTCGCGCAGCGCGTCCGGCAGCTCGCGCACGAAGAACCGGCGCTCGAACTCGAAGTCGGAGTAGTCGGCGGACATGACAGCGAGCCTAGTGCGCCGCGGGGACCGGCCGGCTCAGGGGCTCAGGCACGCCGCGCGCGCAGCACGCCCGTGCGCATCGGCAGGGTGAACTCGCCCTGCGCCGTCTCCGGCCGCTCGGCGAGGTACGCGCGGATGCGGTCCGTCGTGGCCGCGCGCTCCGGCTCCGGCATGACGAGCATCCCGGCGCGGGTCGCGAGCGTCGCGACGAGGGAGTCGGCCGTGCGGCGCTGCCCGTGCGGGAACTCGGCCCGCTCCGCCCGGCCGGGCCAGTCCTCCCCGGCGGGCGGGAGCAGGCCGTCGGTCGCGCGACGCCAGGCGGTGGGCGTGTCGCGCGGCCCCACGGCCGCGCTCCCGCTCACCTCGGCCAGCCCGGCGACCCACGCGACGTCGTCGTTCAGGAGGTTCCACAGCCCGGCCAGGACGCCGCCCGGGGCGAGCACGCGCGCGATCTCGGGCCCAGCGGCCGCCAGGTCGAACCAGTGCAGGGCGTTGCCCGCGAGCACCGCGTCGACGGACCCGTCGGGCAGCGGGATCGACTCGGCGCTGCCCGCCAGGGCGCGGACGTCGGGCAGCCCGCTCCGCAGCTCGGCCAGCATCTCCGGGTCCGGCTCGACCGCGACCACCTCGGCGTCCGGGACGACCGCCGGGTCGAGCAGCGTCGCGGTGAGCTTGCCCGTCCCCGCGCCGAGGTCGAGCACGCGCGGGCCGGGCGCCGCCCGCAGCGTCCAGCGGACGGCGGCCGCCGCGTAGTCCGGCCGGTGCTCGGCGTACGCGGCGGCCGCCGGGCCGAAGGACGACGCGGCGTGCGGGGCGTCCTGCTCGGCGCTCACGAGGCCGGCGTCCCGGGCACCTCGCGGCGCTCGGGGCCGACGTACGCCGACAGCGGCCGGATGAGGGCGTTGGCGGCCTGCTGCTCCATGATGTGCGCGGTCCAGCCCGTGACGCGGGCGGCGACGAACAGCGGCGTGAACGTGGGCGTGTCGAAGCCCATGAGGTGGTACGCCGGGCCCGACGGGTAGTCGAGGTTCGGGTAGATGCCCTTGCGGCTCACGAACTCGGACTCCAGCGCGTCGTAGAGGGCGGCCAGGTCGCGGCGGTCGTAGCGCTCGACGAGGGTGTCGAGGGCGGCCTTCATGGTCGGCACGCGCGAGTCGCCGTGCTTGTAGACCCGGTGCCCGAAGCCCATGATCTTGCGCTTCGCGGCGAGCGCGTCGTCGAGCCAGGCCGCGGCGCGCTCGGCGGTGCCGATCTCCGCGAGGGTCTCCATGACCGCCTCGTTGGCGCCGCCGTGCAACGGGCCCTTGAGCGCCGCGATCGCGCCCACGACGGCCGAGTGCAGGTCGCTGAGCGTGGACGTGATGACGCGCGCGGTGAACGTGGAGGCGTTGAACGAGTGCTCGGCGTACAGGATCATCGACCGGTTGAACGCGTCGACCACGACCGGGTCCGGCTCGACCTCGAACGTCGTCCAGAGGAAGTTCGCGGAGAAGTCGAGGTCGTCGCGCGGGGCCACCGGCTCCAGCCCCTGACGGCGGCGCTGACCGTACGCGACGACGGCCGGCAGGGCCGCGAACAGCCGGACGCTGCGCTCGAGGTTCACCTCCGGGTCGGCCGCCGCCTCCAGGGCGGTGAGGCCCGCGGCCTCGCGCGCGCCGATGACGCTCACCGCGGTGCGCACCTCGTCCATCGGGTGCGCGGTGAGGGGCAGCAGGTCGATCGCGGCGCGCACGTCGTCTGCGAGAGGGCGGTGCCCGCGCTCGGTCGCGCGCAGCGCCGTCAGCTCGTCGTCGGTGGGCAGCTCGCCGTGCCACAGCAGCCAGGCGACGGCCTCGAAGGGATAGGAGGCGGCCAGGTCCTGGACCGGGTACCCGCGGTACAGCAGGGAGTTGGTCTCGGGGTCCACCTTGGAGACGGCCGTCACGTCGGCGACCACCCCGGCCAGCCCGCGTCGGACCTCCGGCTCGTGCGTCGGGCGGGAGGTCTGGTCGCTGTGCTCGGTCATCGATGCTCCTTCGCTGCGATGGGTCAGAGGCGGCGCGGCGGTCAGCCGTGCAGGTTGTCGTCCAGGCTGAAGTCGAACACGCCGGTGTCGAACGCCGAGTAGGCGGCGTAGTCGAGCAGCTCGTAGAGCCGGGCGCGGGTCTGCATGTGCTCGACCTGTCCCGTCAGCGAGCCGTCGGCGAGCAGCGCGTCCAGGCCGCGCTCGGCGGCGCCCATCGCGAGGCGCAGCAGCGAGACCGGGTAGATGACGAGGGCCACGCCCGCGTCGGCGAGCTGGGTGGTCGTGAACAGCTCAGACTTGCCGAACTCGGTCATGTTGGCCAGCACGGGGACGTCGACGGCGTTCGCCACGGCCTCGAACTCCGCCAGGTCGCGCATGGCCTCGGGGAAGATCGCGTCCGCCCCCGCGTCGACGAGCGCCTTCGCCCGGTCGACGGCGGTCGCGAGCCCCGCCACGGCCCGGACGTCCGTGCGGGCCATGATCAGCAGGTTCTGGTCGCGCCGCGCGGCGACGGCGGCGCGGACCCGCTGCAGCGCCGTCGGCTCGTCCACGACCTGCTTGCCGTCGAGGTGCCCGCAGCGCTTCGGGTTCACCTGGTCCTCGACGTGCAGCCCCGCGACGCCCGCGTCCTCCAGCGTCTGGACCGTGCGGGCCATGCTCATCGCCTCGCCGAAGCCGGTGTCGGCGTCCACGAGGGTGGGCAGGTCGGTCATACGGGCGATCTGCCCCGCGCGGGTCGCGACCTCGGTGAGCGTCGTGAGCCCGACGTCGGGCAGGCCCAGGTCGGCCGCGACGACCGCGCCCGAGACGTACACGCCGTCGAAGCCCTTGTCCTGGATCAGCCGTGCGGCGAGCGGGTTGAACGCACCCGGCAGCTGGAGGAGCTCGCCGGAGCGCAGCCGCTCGCGGAAGGCGGCGCGCTTGGCGGCGGGGGTGGTGGTGGAGTAGAGCACCGGACGCTCCCTCTAGAAGATGCCGCGCGCGACGGGGTGGGCGGCGAGCGGGTCGGAGAGCGGTGTGACGGTCAGCCCGGACAGCTCGTCGGCGGTCAGCTCCGGCAGCCGCTGCGCGGCGTCGAGGAAGCGCTCGACCTCCTCGTCGGCCAGCACCCCGGCGGCCAGCGTGCGGAACTTCGCCACGTACTGCTCGCGGGCGAACGGGCGCGCCCCGAGCGGGTGCGCGTCGGCGACGGCGATCTCCTCGACGACGCGGGAGCCGTCCGCGAGCTCGATCTCCACGCGGCCGCCGAACGACTTCTCGTCCGGGTCGCTCGAGTGGTACCGGCGGGTCCACTCGGCGTCCTCGGCGGTGGTGACCTTGCGCCAGAGGTCCACGGTGTCGCGGCGGGCGGCGCGCTCGGGGGCGTAGCTGCCGACGTGGTCCCAGGCGCCGTCCTGCAGCGCGACCGTGAAGATGTAGGGGATCGAGTGGTCGAGCGTCTCGCGGCTGGCCGTGGGGTCGTACTTCTGCGGGTCCCCGGAGCCGGAGCCGATGACGTAGTGGGTGTGGTGGCTCGTGTGCAGCACGACGGCGACGACGTTCGCCGGGTCGCGCAGCTCGGGCCGCTCGGTGCCGAGACGGCGGGCGAGGTCGATCCACGCCTGCGCCTGGTACTCGGCGGAGTGCTCCTTGGTGTACGTGTCGAGGATGGCGCGCCGCGCCTCGCCGGCGGCCGGGAGCGGCACCGTGTAGCGGGCGTCGGGCCCGTCCAGCAGCCAGGCGATCACGCCGTCCTCGCCCTCGTAGACGGGGCTGGGAGAGGTCTGCCCGCGCATCGCGCGGTCCGCGGCCTCCACCGCCATCTTGCCGGCGAACGCCGGGGCGTGGGCCTTCCACGTCGAGATCTCGCCCTTGCGCGACTGCCGCGTCGCCGTCGTCGTGTGCAGAGCCTGGCCGACCGCCTGGTAGATGGTCTCCGCGGGCAGGTCGAGCAGCGTGCCGATGCCCGCCGCGGCCGACGGGCCGAGGTGGGCGACGTGGTCGATCTTGTGCGCGTGGAGGCTGATGCCCTTGACGAGGTCCACCTGGATCTCGTAGCCGGTGACGATCCCGCGCAGCAGCTCCGCTCCGCTGCGCCCCAGGTGCTGCGCGACGGCGAGCAGCGGCGGGATGTTGTCGCCGGGGTGGGAGTACTCGGCCGCGAGGAACGTGTCGTGGTAGTCCAGCTCGCGCACCGCGACGCCGTTCGCCCAGGCGGCCCACTCGGGGCTGGTGCGCTCGGGGGAGCCGAAGACCGTCGAGCCCGCGCCCCCGCGGGAGACCGGGTGCGCCTCCGCCTGCGAGCGGGCCGCGAGGATCGGGCCCCGGCCCAGCGACGCCGTCGCCACCGCGGCGTTGTCGATGACGCGGTTGATCACCATGTCGGTGACCTCCGGGGTGGGCTCGAGCTGCTCGGCCGCGACCTCCGCGATCTTCCACGCGAGCTGCCCCTCGCGGGGCAGCGGCTCGTCGGAACGGTAGACGCGGACGTGGTGCTCGAACATGTGATCTCCTGGTGGTTCTCGTGCGTCAGGCGGGGCGCCGGAGCGCCGTGGGCGTCGACGTCGGCAGCGTCATCGACGCCAGGACGTTCTCGAGGCTGTGGTGCAGGTGGACGTGGGTGGCGTGCGCGGCGAGGTCGCCGTCGCCGTCGGCGACAGCGGCGGCGATGGTGCGGTGTTCCTGGGCGGCGGCGACGAGGCGGGCGGGGTTGTCCTGGGCGAGCCGGCGCACCCGGGCGAGATGGGTCCGGACCGACCCCATGGTCGTGACCAGGTACCGGTTGGCGACAGCGTCGTCGACGGCGTCGTCGAACCGTCCGACCAGGGCGTAGTAGGCGCTGCGGTCCGCCGGGGCGACCGCGGCCCCCACCGCGGCGCCCGCCGCGAGGAAGTCGTCGGCGAGCCGACGGAAGACGTCGCGGTCCCCCCGCCGGGCCGCCAGCCGCACCGCCTGGACCTCCAGCGACTGGCGCACCTCGTACAGCTCGCGCGCCCGGTCCAGGTCCATCGGGGCCACCTCGAGACCCCGGCCGCCCACGGGGACGGCCAGCCCGTCGGCGACCAGCCTGGCCAGCGCCTCGCGCACCGGCGTGCGCGACATCGTGAGCCGCTCCGCCAGGTCCAGCTCGGCGAGCGCAGCACCCGGCTGCAGCTCCCAGCGGACGATCTCGTCCCGCAGCAGCTGGTACGCGCGCTCGCTGGCCCTCATGCCCACCCCCTCGTGCTGTGTATGCAGAGTACGAGGGGGCTACGCGATTGTCGAGCAAGCGGGCCTCCTGTGCATACACAGTGCCCCAAGACCTCGTTCCCCCGACGTGCCGCAGCCTGTACCGCCGCCGGGTCGGGCGTCGCGAGCTCAGCCGTGCACCGGTTCGGTGGCCAGGTTCTCGACGACGATCGCCGGCGCCCGGCCGACGCCAACACCGTCGTGGCGTTCCCCGAGTCGGTGTACGACGTGGTCGGTGTCGACCTCGGTGTCGACCTCGACGGGCCGACGGAAGCGTTGAGCGCGGTGCCGGTGCTCGCGGCGCTCGTCGCGCTCAACGGGGGCCATGCGCGCTGACTCGCGCTGCTCCTGGACGACGGCGTCAGGACGGGGTGTGGTGGGCTTCACGAACAGCGTGTCAAGGAACGGTGTCGCCGCAGGTCACCGCGTCGTCCGTGGGGCCATCCGCAGGTCCCGGTTGCCCTGACGAACTTGATTCTCGGTCAAGGATCGGTAACGTTGCCGCCCATGTTCGGGCTCGGCGTCCGCCCTCGTGGCGGGCGCCGGCTCCCTGTCACGGGCCGGGCCGCTGCGTCACACCGCGTGCACGCCGCGCCGGCCACGGAAGGAAACATGACCGCCGCACTCTCTCAGGAACCGACCGGCACCACCCCTGCGAACGCTCCGGCCACCCGCGCCGCGCGGCGCAGGCTCCGCGTCTCCGACGTCACCGTCGTCGACAACTCCATGCTCAAGAAGACGATCGGCGGCACGGCCGTCGGCAACCTCATGGAGTGGTACGACGTCGGCGTCTACGGCTACCTGGCCGTGACGATGGGTGCCGTGTTCCTGCCGCAGGCGTCGTCCGGCGTGCAGATCCTCTTCTCCCTCGGCGTGTTCGCCGCCACGTACGTGGCGCGCCCGCTGGGCGGCATCGTCTGCGGCCGCATCGGCGACCGGATCGGCCGCCAGAAGGTGCTCGCCTTCACGCTCGTGATGATGGCGGCGTCGACGTTCCTCATCGGCCTGCTGCCGACCTACGGTGTGCTCGGCGTCGCGGCCCCGCTGCTGCTCGTGCTCCTCAAGGTGGTGCAGGGCTTCTCCACCGGCGGTGAGTACGCCGGCGTCACGACCTTCGTCGCGGAGCACGCACCCGACCGCCGGCGTGGCTGGGCCGCGTCGTTCCTCGACTTCGGCAGCTACCTGGGCTTCGCCCTCGGCGCCGTCGTCGTGACGGTGCTGCAGGTGACGCTCGGCGAGCAGGCCATGCTCGACGGCGGCTGGCGGATCCCGTTCCTCGTCGCGGGCCCGATCGGCGCGTTCGCCGTGTGGTTCCGCCTGAAGATCGAGGAGTCGCCGGCGTTCCAGGCGCAGCAGGTCGCGGCCGAGGCGGCGAAGACCCACGGCGCCGAGGTGCCGGCGCCCACCGAGGTCACGCTGCGCTCGCAGTGGCGTCCGCTCGCCGTCGCCATGGTGCTCGTGGCCGTGGCCAACACGGCCGGCTACGCGCTCACCAGCTACATGCCGACCTACCTCACCGACACGCTCGGCTACGAGGCGACGTCGGGCACCCTGCTGACCGTGCCCGTGCTGGTGGCGCTCGCGGTGATGATCCTCGTGGCCGGTCCGATCAGCGACCGTGTCGGCCGACGCCCGCTGCTGTGGTTCGGCGCCGGGGCGCTCGCGGTCGTGGCCGTGCCCGCCTTCCTGTTCCTCGCGATGGGGCACGTGTGGTCCACGGTCCTGGGGCTCCTGCTGATGGCGGTCCCCGTGGCGTGCATGGTCGGCGTACAGGCCGCGACGCTGCCCGCGATGTTCCCCACCGCCGTCCGCTACCGCTCGATGGGCCTGGCCTACAACGTCGCGCTGGCGATCTTCGGCGGCACGACGCCGCTCATCGTGGAGTCGCTGACGCAGGCCACCGGCTCGAGCATGGCCCCGGCCTACTACCTCATGGGCTTCGCGCTCGTGGGCGCGATCGCCGTCGGCTTCGTCAAGGAGAGCGCGGGCAAGCCGCTGCCGGGCTCCATGCCGTCGGTCGACACCGACGCCGAGGCCAAGGCGCTCGTGCGGACGCAGGAGAAGAACCCGGACCTCGACCTCGACGCGATGCCGGGCCTGGTCCCCGCGCGCTGACCCCGGGCACCCGAACGTCGTCGACGTAGTACCCGCTGCCGCCTCCCTCCAGGGACGTGGCAGCGGGTACTACGTCGACGACGGTGTCCCGCGGTAGAAGCCGGGGCGCAGGTGTCCCAGGCGCTCGAAGGCCTCGAGGAGCTCGTCCTCGCGGCGCCCCACGGCGGACAGCGGGATGCACACGGGAGAACCGAGCAGCCTGATGTTCGCGCGCGCGGCCTGTCGCCCTGCTGCCGAGGGCTGCCGCTCGGCCACGGCGTCGGGGTCGACCACCTCGACGACGAGCGTTCGTGCCGGGTGGTCCACGATGCGCATGCCGGCGGTCTCGTCCCACGCGACCGGCCCCGCGCCGGAGAGGGACGCGCGGTCGACGAACCCGACGGTGTCGAGGACGAGCGCGGTGCGGTCGCGCTGCAGCAGCCGGCGCGCATGGAACGCGCCGGCGGTACCGCCGAAGAGCGCTGCGACCACGCCGACGACGCCCAGGACGAGGGGCGAGGGACCTGCGCGGCCGCCAGTGAGCTCGAGGTCGCCCAGCCGTAGCGTCACGCCAGAGAGATCGGACCAGCCGATCAGGATCATCACCGCCCCCACGGCGACGAACCCGGCGGCGGCCAGCAGCGCGAACGACGACGTCCTGCGGGAGAGAGCGAAGACCTCGGTCGGCTCCGCGGATCCGTGACTCACGGCCGGAGCGTAGCGGCGATCGGAGAAGACAACGAGGGCGGGTCCGCCGCAGCGGACCCGCCCTCGTTCTCGGTGCGCCTGAAGGGATTCGAACCCCCGACCTTCTGCTCCGGAGGCAGACGCTCTATCCACTGAGCTACAGGCGCGGGCGCCGGACGGAAACCGCTCGGCACGGTGCACGAGACTACCAGCACCTGGACGCCGGGTGGCACACGGCGGACGATCCCGCCACGACGGCGAGCACCCGGCGGCCCGTCGCCTTTGTAGAATCGCCCGGTGACCCCCGACGAGCTCTCCGGAGCACTCAGCGCTGCCCTCGCCTCGGCCGTGGCCGACGGCACCCTCGCCCTGCCCGCCGACGCCGTCCCGGCCTCGGTGCACGTGGAGCGACCCCGGCAGCGCGAGCACGGGGACTGGGCCACCAACGTGGCGCTGCAGCTGGCGAAGAAGGCGGGCACGACGCCGCGCGCGCTGGCGGAGGACCTGGCGGCCCGCCTCGCGGCGACGCCGGGGATCAAGGCGGCCGACGTCGCGGGGCCGGGCTTCCTCAACATCACGCTCGAGGCGGGCGCCGCCGGCGAGCTCGCGCGCACGATCGTCACCGCGGGCGACGCGTACGGCCGCACCGACGCCCTCGCTGGCCAGGTGCACAACCTCGAGTTCATCTCCGCCAACCCGACGGGCCCGCTGCACATCGGTCACACCCGCTGGGCGGCGCTCGGCGACGCGCTCGTGCGGATCATGCGCGCGGCCGGCGCCGACGTGACGGCCGAGTACTACATCAACGACGCGGGCGCGCAGATGGACAAGTTCGCCGCGTCGATCCTCGCCCGGGCCAAGGGCGAGGACGTGCCCGAGGGCGGCTACCCCGGCGAGTACGTCGCCGAGCGGGCCGCCGAGGTGCTCGAGCAGGAGCCCGACCTCCTGTCCCTCCCTGAGGACGAGGCGCTCGCGACCGCGCGCGAGCTCGGCTACCAGGCCCAGCTCGAGGCGATCCGCCGCACCCTCGACGCGTTCGGCGTGCACTTCGACGTCTGGTTCTCCGAGCGCACGCTGCACGACTCGGGCGCCGTGGAGCAGGCGGTCGCCCGCCTGCGCGAGCAGGGCCACGTGTTCGACGTCGACGGCGCGGTGTGGCTGCGCACCACCGACTTCGCCGACGACAAGGACCGCGTGATGATCCGCGCGAACGGCGAGCCCACCTACTTCGCCGCCGACGCCGCGTACTACCTGTCCAAGAAGGACCGCGGGTTCCCGGGCAAGATCTACCTGCTCGGCGCCGACCACCACGGGTACATCAACCGCCTCAAGGCCATCGCCGCGTGCGCGGGCGACGACCCGGAGGCGAACATCGAGGTGCTCATCGGCCAGCTCGTGAACATCGGCGGCGAGCGGATGGGCAAGCGCCGCGGCAACGCGCTGTACATGGACGACCTCATCGAGTGGCTGGGCTCCGACCCGCTGCGGTACTCGCTCGCGCGCTACCCCGCGGACTCGCCGCTGTCGCTGTCGGGCGAGGAGATGCTCAAGCAGAGCAACGACAACCCCGTCTACTACGTGCAGTACGCGCACTCGCGCACGTGCGCCGTCGACCGGAACGCGGCCGACCGCGACGTCGCGCGCGTCGCGGCCGACGGCTCCGACGCCTTCGACCCTGCGCTGCTCGTCCACGAGACCGAGGCGGCGCTGGTCGGCGCCCTCACCGAGTTCCCGCGGATCGTGTCGCAGGCGGCCGAGCTGCGCGAGCCCCACCGCGTCGCGCGCTACCTCGAGTCCCTCGCCGCGGACTACCACAAGTGGTACCAGGAGTGCCGCGTGACGCCGTACCCGGACGAGGAGGTCACGGACACGCACCGCACGCGCCTGTGGCTGAACGACGCCGTCCGCCAGGTGCTGGCCAACGGTCTCGAGCTGCTCGGCGTCACCGCTCCGGAGCGGATGTGAACGGGTCGGGTACCGCCCCCGCGACGGGCGTCCTCGGCGTCCCCTGGTCGACGGGCGTGCGCCGCCGCGACGACGGCGTCGTCGAGGTGGGCGGGGTCGGCGTGGACGCGCTCGCGGCCGAGCACGGCACCCCCGCCTACGTGCTCGACGAGGCGGACTTCCGCGCCCGCGCCCGCGGCTACCGCACGGCGTTCGCGACGGCCTTCGCCGAGGTGGGCACCGGCGTCGACGTGTACTACGCCGGCAAGGCGCTGCTCACGGTGGCGGTGGCGCGCTGGGCCCGGGAGGAGGGGCTGCGCGTCGACACCGCGTCGGGCGGCGAGCTCGCCGTCGCGCTGCGGGCCGGCGTCCCCGGTGGGGAGATCGGCCTGCACGGCAACAACAAGTCGGACGCCGAGGTCCTCGCCGCGCTCGACGCCGGCGTCGGCCGCATCATCGTCGACTCGCTCGTCGAGATCGAGCGGGTGGCGGCGCTCGCGGCCTCGCGCGGGCTCGTGGCGCCGGTCATGGTGCGCGTCACGACCGGCGTCCACGCGGGCGGCCACGAGTACATCTCCACCGCGCACGAGGACCAGAAGTTCGGACTCTCGGTGAACCCCGGCCCGGACGGGGGAGAGGCGCCGGCGATGCGGGCGCTGCTCGCGGCGGTCGCGCGCCCGGAGCTGCACCTGCTGGGCATCCACTCGCACATCGGCTCGCAGATCCTCGACCCGGCGGGCTTCGAGGCCGCGGCGCGCGTCGTGCTGCGGCTGCGGGCGGAGCTCGCGGAGCGCACGGGCGTGCTGGTCGACGAGGTGGACCTCGGCGGCGGGTACGGCATCGCTTACCTGCCGGGCGAGGTGCCGCTCGACCCGGACCGGATCGCGAAGGACGTGGCGAGCGCCGTGGCGGCGGTCTGCGCCGAGCTCGGCACGCCGCTGCCGCGGATCTCCATCGAGCCGGGGCGCGCGATCGTCGGCCCGGCCGGGCTGACGCTCTATACGGTCGGCACGGTCAAGCCCGTCGTGCTCGACGACGGCCGCGTGCGCACCTACGTCTCCGTCGACGGCGGCATGAGCGACAACATCCGCCCGGCCCTGTACGAGGCGCAGTACCACGCGGAGCTGGTCGGCCGGGCCTCGACGGCGGAGCCCGTGCTCGCGCGCGTCGTGGGCAAGCACTGCGAGAGCGGCGACATCGTGGTGCACGAGGGCTGGCTGCCGGGCGACGTGCGCGCCGGTGACCTGCTCGCCGTCGCCGCGACCGGCGCGTACGGGCGCTCGATGGCGTCCAACTACAACCTCCTGACGCGCCCGCCCGTGGTCGCCGTCGAGGGTGGTGCGTCGCGCGTCCTCGTGCGGCGCGAGACGGTCGACGACCTGCTCGCGCTCGACCTGGGCTGACGCCCGGCGCCGCGCCGCCGGCCCGGTCGTCCGTCCCGCCGACCGGCCGCCGTCGTCCCCCGTGGACGGCGGCCCGGGGGCCGGCGCGCCGCGGCTATCCTGACCCCGTCCCGGCATCCCGTTCCGAAGGTTCCCCCGTGCCTGCAGCCACCCCGTCCGGGCCCCTGACCGGGGCCGTCCCGCTTCGCGTCGCGCTCCTCGGCTGCGGCGTCGTCGGCTCCCAGGTCGCGCGAACGCTCGTCGAGCACGCGGACGACCTCGCCGCCCGCGCGGGCGCGCGCCTCGAGCTCGTGGGCATCGCCGTGCGCGACGCGAGCCGCCCGCGCGACGGCGTCGGCACGATCGTGCCGGCCGACCTGCTCACCGAGGACGCCGAAGCGCTCGTCGACCGCGCGGACCTGGTCGTCGAGCTCATGGGCGGCATCGAGCCGGCGCGCGGGCTCATCCACCGCGCCATCGCGGGCGGCGCGAGCGTCGTCACGGCGAACAAGGCGCTGCTCGCGGAGCACGGGCCGGAGCTCTTCGAGGCCGCCGACGCGGCGGGCGTCGACCTGTCGTTCGAGGCGGCCGTGGCGGGCGCCATCCCGATCGTCCGGCCGGTGCGCGAGTCGCTCGCCGGCGACCAGGTGCGCCGCGTGCTCGGCATCGTCAACGGCACCACCAACTACGTGCTGGACCAGATGACGACGCACGGGCTGGACCTCGAGGAGGCGCTCAAGGAGGCGCAGGGCCTCGGGTACGCGGAGGCCGACCCCACGGCCGACGTCGAGGGGCACGACGCCGCGGCGAAGGCCGCGATCCTCGCCTCGCTCGCGTTCCACACGCGGGTCTCGCTGGCGCAGGTCGCGTGCGAGGGCATCACCCGCGTGACCGCCGCGGACGTCGCCGCCGCGCAGCAGACCGGCCACGTCGTGAAGCTGCTGGCCATCGCCGAGCAGACCGCCGAGGGCGTGTCCGCGCGCGTGCACCCCGCGCTCGTGCCCGCCACGCACCCGCTCGCCGCGGTGCGGGGCGCGTTCAACGCGGTCTTCGTCGAGGCCGACGACGCCGGCCCGCTCATGTTCTACGGCCAGGGCGCGGGCGGGCGGCCGACGTCGTCCGCCGTGCTCGGCGACCTCGTCTCTGCCGCGCGCGACCGGATGGTCGGGGGCCGCGGCCCGCGCGAGTCCGCCTACGCGTCGCTGCCGGTGCTGCCGCACGACGCCGCCGTCACGCGCTACCAGGTCCGCCTCGTCGTGGCGGACCGCCCCGGCGTGCTCGCCCAGGTGGCGCAGGTGCTCGCCGACCACGGCGTGTCGATCGACACCGTCCGCCAGGCGCCCGACGAGCCGTACGCCGTCGACGTCGCCGAGGGCACCGCCGCGCTGCTGCTCACCACGCACTCCGCCCGCGAGGCGTCGCTCGCCGCGACGGTCGCGGCGATGCGCGGCCTCGAGCCGGTGCACGAGATCACGTCCGTCCTGCGAGTCGAGGGAGCCTGACCATGCCGGTCGACCAGCCGAAGACCCAGCCTGCCCACCAGTGGCGCGGTGTCATCACCGAGTACGCCGACCGGCTGCCCGCCCACGTGTCGGAGCGGATCGTGACGCTCGGCGAGGGCGGCACCCCGCTCGTGGCGGCCCCCGCGCTCTCGGACCGCACGGGCGCCGACGTCTACGTCAAGGTCGAGGGCATGAACCCGACCGGGTCGTTCAAGGACCGCGGCATGACGACGGCCATCTCGGCCGCCGCGGGCCGCGGCGCGAAGGCCGTGGTGTGCGCGTCGACCGGCAACACGTCCGCCTCGGCGGCGGCGTACGCGACCCGCGCGGGCATGACCTGCGCCGTGCTCGTGCCGGACGGCAAGATCGCGATGGGCAAGCTCAGCCAGGCGATCGCGCACGGCGCCCGCCTGCTGCAGGTGGACGGCAACTTCGACGACTGCCTGGTCGCGGCGCGCAAGCTCGCCGAGGTGTACCCGGTCGAGCTCGTCAACTCCGTCAACCCGGACCGCATCCAGGGGCAGAAGACGGCCGCGTTCGAGGTCGTCGACGCCCTGGGCGACGCCCCGGACATCCACTGCCTCCCGGTCGGCAACGCGGGCAACATCACCGCGTACTGGAAGGGCTACCGCGAGTACGCGGGCCTGGACGACGGCGCCGTGCACGGCGCGGTCGCGACCCGCACGCCGCAGATGTGGGGCTTCCAGGCGGCCGGCGCCGCGCCGATCGTCCTGGGTCACCCGGTCGACCAGCCGGAGACGATCGCCACCGCGATCCGCATCGGCAACCCGGCGTCGTGGGAGCAGGCCGAGGACGCGCGCGACACCTCGGGCGGCGTCATCGAGTCCGTCACCGACGAGCAGATCCTCGCCGCGCACCGCGTGCTGTCGGCCGAGGTCGGCGTGTTCGTCGAGCCGGCGTCCGCGGCCGGCGTCGCGGGCCTGCTCGCGCGGGCCGAGCGGGGCCTGGTGCCCGCCGGTGCGCGCGTCGTCGTCACCGTCACCGGTCACGGGCTCAAGGACCCCCAGTGGGCGCTGCGCACGCCGGACGGCGGCGAGGTGGCCCCCACGCGCGTGAGCGCCGACGTCGTGTCGATCGCCGACGCGCTCGGCCTCTGACACCACCCGCTTCGACCGGACCCCGGGGAGGGGAACGATGCAGCTCGGCGCCGACCACGTCCTGGTCCGAGTCCCGGCGACCAGCGCGAACCTGGGCCCGGGGTTCGACGCGATGGGCCTGGCCCTCGCCCTGTACGACGACCTGGAGGTCGAGCTCCTGGCGACCGACGACGTCGTCGTCGAGGTCGAGGGGCAGGGGGCGGGGGAGGTGCCGCTCGGCGAGGACCACCTCGTGGTCCGGGCCCTGCGGCACACGCTCGAGCTCGCGGGCGCACCCCGCACCGGGCTGCGGCTGCGGTGCGTCAACCGCATCCCGCACGCGCGCGGCCTCGGCTCGTCGTCGGCGGCCGTCGTGTCCGGGATCGTCGCCGCGCGGGCGCTCCTCGCCGACCCGCACGTCCTGGACGCGGCCACGGTGCTGCGGATCGCGACCGAGTTCGAGGGACACCCCGACAACGCGGCGCCCGCGATCCGTGGCGGAGCGACGCTGGCGTGGCAGTCGGGCGGGGGGCCCCGCGCCGTCGACCTCGACGTGGACGAGCGCATCGAGGCCACCGTGCTGGTGCCCGACGTCCGCCTCGCCACGAGCCGCGCCCGCGGCGTGCTGCCGGCCGAGGTGCCGCACGGCGACGCGGCGTTCACGGCGGGCCGCGCCGGCCTGCTGGTCGAGGCCCTCGCCCGGCGTCCGGAGCTGCTGCTCGACGCCACCGAGGACCGCCTGCACCAGGACTACCGGGCGAGCGTGATGGCAGGGTCCGCCGAGCTGCTGCGCGCGCTGCGCGCCGAGGGCCTCGCGGCCACGATCTCCGGCGCAGGCCCCACGGTCCTGGTGCTCACCGCCGGGGACGGCACGGGGCGGCTCGACGCCGTGCTGGCCGACCTCGTCGACGACGTGGCGGGCTGGCGCGCGCTGCGGCCGGGGGTGGACCACGACGGCGCGGTGGCGCGGCGGACGACGGCCGGCGCGGCTCCCGGCGTGTCCGCCTGGGGCGGGGTCTGAGGTGATATGATGCGGTGAGCCTTCGGGATCGACCGCGAAGGCACTCCCTCTCCACCGCACGGCGCGTTCTCGTGCCCGGTCAGAGCCAGGTGCCTCGGTGGTCGCGATGCGGTGCAGGATCCGCCGCGACAGTCCCGCGAGAGGGTGAAACACCAACCCCGCCAGCCGACGTCGTCGTACCACTGATGCGAGGTTCCACGCGTCTCGGCGCTCCCCGCGTCGGACGGCAACCACCCCGGCCCCGAGTTCTGCGGGCCGCATACGAGGGGGAAGGGTCCTTCGTGACGAACACCACCGACAGCCGGAACGGCGCCGCCGCATCCGGAAACCTGAGCTCGATGCGTCTGGCCGAGCTCCAGTCGCTGGCCTCCGGCCTGGGCGTCAAGGGCACGTCCCGGATGCGCAAGAGCGACCTGCAGGACGCGATCCGGGCCGCGCGCGGCCAGGGCGCGCGCACCGCCGGTGCCCCGGTCGCCGCGGCGACCGCCGTGGCGCCCACGGTCCGCAGCGACGCCCCGGCCCAGTCGCCGGCCGACCAGGGCTCCGCGCAGCCGTCGGGTGACGCCCGCGCCCCGCGTGCCGAGGGCGAGGCCCCGCGCCGCTCGCGCCGGGCCACGCGGTCGGCCGGTTCGGCCGAGGGCGACGCCGCGCCGCAGCAGCGCGCGGCCGAGGCGCCCGCCGAGCAGCAGCCCGCCCGGAGCGAGCAGCGTGGCGGCGAGCAGCGCGGCCAGCAGAACGACACCGACCGCGAGGCGCGGCTCGCCCAGCTCGCGGAGGCCGTCGCGGCCCCGCGCGAGCGTGGCGGCCGCCGCTCGGGCAACGGGCAGAGCTCGGGCCAGAACTCGGGTCAGGGCGAGGGCGACGGCCAGCGCTCCGGTCAGGGCCGCGGCAACGACGGCTCCGGCCAGCAGCGCCAGGCCGGCCAGGGAACCCAGGGCGGCCAGCGCGACGAGCAGCGTCAGCGGCGCGACGACGACGACGACCGCGGTTCGCGCCGTCGTCGGGGTCGGGACCGTGGCCGCGACCGCAAGCGCAACCGCGGCGGCCGCGCGGGCGCCCCGGACGTCGCCGGTCTGGACGACGTGGAGGTGCGCGAGGACGACGTGCTGCTGCCCGTCGCCGGCGTGCTCGACATCCTCGACAACTACGCGTTCGTTCGCACGAGCGGCTACCTGCCCGGGGCGGGCGACGTCTACGTCTCCCTCAACCAGGTGAAGAAGTCCGGCCTGCGCCGCGGCGACGCGATCGTCGGCGCGATCCGCCAGCCCCGCGAGGGCGAGGAGCCGCCGGCGGGCAAGAACGTCCGCAGCAAGTTCAACGCCCTGGTGCGCCTGGACTCGGTGAACGGCATGACGCCGGAGGAGGCGCGCCAGCGTCCCGAGTTCACCAAGCTGACGCCGCTGTACCCGCAGGAGCGGCTGCGCCTGGAGAACCCGGAGGCCACCCGCCTCACGCCGCGCGTGATCGACATCGTCGCCCCGATCGGCAAGGGCCAGCGCGGTCTCATCGTCGCGCCGCCCAAGGCCGGCAAGACGATCATCATGCAGCAGATCGCCAACGCGATCACCGCGAACAACCCCGAGGTCCACCTCATGGTGGTGCTCGTGGACGAGCGGCCCGAAGAGGTCACCGACATGGAGCGGACGGTCAAGGGCGAGGTCATCGCCTCGACGTTCGACCGCCCCGCGTCGGACCACACGATCGTCGCCGAGCTCGCCATCGAGCGGGCCAAGCGCCTGGTCGAGCTGGGCCAGGACGTCGTCGTGCTGCTCGACTCCCTCACCCGTCTCTCGCGCGCCTACAACCTGGCGGCGCCGGCGTCCGGCCGCATCCTCTCCGGTGGTGTGGACGCCGCGGCGCTCTACCCGCCGAAGAAGTTCTTCGGCGCGGCGCGCAACATCGAGAACGGCGGCTCGCTGACCATCCTCGCCTCGGCCCTCGTGGAGACGGGTTCGAAGATGGACGAGGTGATCTTCGAGGAGTTCAAGGGCACGGGCAACATGGAGCTGCGCCTGTCCCGCAACCTCGCGGACAAGCGGATCTTCCCGGCCGTGGACGTCAACGCGTCCGGCACCCGGCGTGAGGAGATCCTCATGTCGAAGGACGAGCTGGGCATCGTCTACAAGCTGCGCCGCGTCATGGGCGCGCTCGACCAGCAGCAGGCGATCGAGCTGCTGCTCGGCCAGCTCAAGAAGACCAAGACCAACGTCGAGTTCCTGCTGCACGTGCAGAAGACGACGCCGGCCGGGCTCTCGGACGAGAACCCGGGCGAGACGGTCTGATCGTCCCCGTGCGCCGGGCCCTGAGCGGCCCGGCGCACGGGAGATGTCCGGGACGCGTCCGCGTTCTGGCACAATGGTTCGTCGGCCATCCGGTTCACGGCCCGCTGTCCTGCGGGGCGACCCGGCGGCATCACACCAAGGAGCATCATGAAGTCCGGTATCCACCCCGAGTACGTCGTCACCCAGGTGAGCTGCACCTGCGGCAACACGTTCACGACCCACAGCACCGCGACCTCCGGCAAGATCAGCGTCGAGGTCTGCAGCGCGTGCCACCCGTTCTACACGGGCAAGCAGAAGATCCTCGACACCGGCGGCCGCGTCGCCCGCTTCGAGGCTCGCTACGGCAAGAAGAAGTAGCGCCCCCGCCCTTCTGTGGGGTGAATGCGCCGGTGGTCCGCCCGACAACCTCTCCAGGGGCAGTCGGACGACGGGCCACCGGCGCTTCTGCTTTGCCGAGGTAGTCCCCGGGCCCGTGAGGTAGCTCGGATCACCGCGAGGTAGTCGAGTTCTTGCCGAGGTGGTTCGGCCCGAGCTGCTGAGCTACCTCGCGGCGATCCGGACTACCTCGTGGCGACCTGAACTACCTCGCGATGACCTGAACTACCTCGCGATGACCTGAACTACCTCGTGCTCGACCGGGAGATGCCATGACCGACTCGTTCGCCGCCGCGCGGCCGTTGCTCGCCGAGCACGCCGAGATCGAGCGCGCGCTGGCCGACCCGGCCGTGCACGCGGACGCGGGACGTGCGCGCTCGCTCGGCCGTCGGTACGCCGAGCTGAACCAGGTGGCCGCCGCGTACCGGGCGTGGGAGCAGGCGCACGACGACGCGGAGGCGGCGGCAGAGCTCGCCGCCGAGGACGAGGCCTTCGCGGCCGAGCTGCCCGCCCTGCGGGAGGCGGCGGACGCCGCGGCGGAGCGGCTGCGTCGCGTGCTCGTGCCGCGCGACCCGGACGACGCGCGCGACGTCATCCTCGAGATCAAGGCGGGGGAGGGCGGCGACGAGTCGGCCCTCTTCGCCGGCGACCTGCTGCGCATGTACCTGCGGTACGCCGAGCGGCGCGGCTGGGGCACCCAGGTGCTCGACGCGACCGAGACGGAGCTGGGCGGGTACAAGGACGTGCAGGTCGCGATCAAGGCGCGCAGCGTCTCCGACCCGGCCGAGGGCGTGTGGGCGAGCCTCAAGTACGAGGGCGGCGTGCACCGCGTGCAGCGCGTGCCTGTGACGGAGTCGCAGGGGCGCATCCACACGTCGGCGGCGGGCGTGCTCGTGCTGCCCGAGGTCGACGACCCCGGTGAGGTGGAGATCGACGCGAACGACCTGCGCATCGACGTCTACCGGTCGTCGGGCCCCGGCGGCCAGTCGGTGAACACGACGGACTCCGCCGTCCGCATCACGCACGTGCCCACGGGCATCGTCGTGTCGATGCAGAACGAGAAGTCGCAGCTGCAGAACAAGGAGCAGGCGATGCGCGTGCTGCGCGCCCGGCTTCTCGCCGCGCAGCAGGAGGCCGCCGCCGCGGCCGCCGCCGACGTCCGCCGCTCGCAGGTGCGCACCGTGGACCGCAGCGAGCGGATCCGCACCTACAACTTCCCCGAGAACCGCATCGCGGACCACCGCACCGGGTACAAGGCGTACAACCTCGACCACGTGCTCGCGGGCGACCTGGACCCGGTGGTGCGCTCGGCCGTCGACGCCGACGAGGCGGCGCGGCTCGCCGCCGCGGGCGGCCAGGGTGGCTGACGTGGGGCCGGACACGGTGCGGGACGCTGGGGACGACGGGGTGCCCCGCACCGCCGGCGCCGCCCTCCGGTGGGCGACGTCGCGGCTCGGTGCCGCGGGCGTGCCGAGCCCGCGCGTCGACGCGGAGGCCCTGCTCGCCCACGCCGTCGGCGTCGACCGGCCGGAGGCGCGGCGCCTCGCGGTGCTCGACCGCGGCCTGCCGGACGGCGCGGCCGACCGGTTCGCCGCCGGCGTCGCGCGGCGTGCCGAGCGCGTGCCGCTGCAGCACCTCACGGGTGCGGCTCCCTTCCGGCACCTGGAGCTCGCCGTGGGGCCGGGCGTCTTCGTGCCGCGGCCCGAGACCGAGCAGGTGGCGCAGGTGGCGATCGACGAGGCCGCGCACGCGGTGGCCCGCGGGGGCTCGGCCGTGGTGGTCGACCTGTGCACCGGGTCCGGCGCCATCGCGCTCGCCGTGGCGACCGAGGTGCCCGGTGCGCAGGTGCACGCCGTCGAGCTCGACGCCGCAGCCCACGGCTGGGCGGCGCGCAACGTCGCGGCGACGTCGGGGGACGGGCCCGCCCTCGTCCGCCTGCTGCGCGGCGACGCGCGGACCGCGCTGCGCGACCTGGACGGCACGGTCGACGTCGTCGTCTCCAACCCGCCCTACGTGCCGCCGGGCGCCGTCCCGCGCGACCCGGAGGTGGCCGACCACGACCCGGCCGTGGCGCTCTACGGCCTGGGCGACGACGGCCTCGAGGTGCCCCGCGGCGTCACCGCGGCGGCCGCGCGGCTGCTGCGCCCCGGCGGGCTGTACGTGATGGAGCACGCGGAGGTGCAGGCCGCCGCGGCGCGCGCGATGGTCGCGGAGGCGGGCGGGTTCGACCCGGCCGGCACCCGCGACGACCTCACGGGTCGTCCGCGGATGGTGGTGGCGCGCCGCGCGGGAACGGCGGCCGCAGGCCGGCGTGAGGACACGGGCGACCGCCGGGCGGCCGGTCGAACCGTGACAGACTGAGCCCGTGAGCAGCGTGCACGACGTCACCGACCCGAACAGCTGGGGCCCTGCGATCGACGAGGCGGTGAACACGGTCTCGCGCGGCGGCCTGCTGGTCCTGCCGACCGACACCGTCTACGGCATCGGCGCCGACGCCTTCGACGCGGAGGCGGTCGCGGCCCTGCTCGCGGCCAAGGGCCGCGGGCGTCAGATGCCCCCTCCCGTCCTCATCCCGGACGTGCGCACCCTCGACGGCCTGGCCACCGAGGTCCCCGACGACGCACGCAAGCTGGCCGAGGCGTTCTGGCCGGGCGGGCTGACGATCATCCTGCAGGCCCAGCCGTCGCTGCAGTGGGACCTGGGGGAGACGCACGGCACCGTCGCGCTGCGCATGCCCGACCACCCCGCCGCGCTGGCGCTGCTGCGGCGCACCGGCCCGCTCGCGGTCTCGAGCGCGAACGCCACCGGCAACCCGGCGGCCCTCGACGTCGCCGACGCCCGCGCGCAGCTCGGCGACGCGGTGACCGTCTACCTCGACGGCGGCGACGCCCCCGGCGGGGTCGCCTCGACCATCGTGGACGCCACCGGCGCGCAGCTGCGCGTGGTCCGCCAGGGCGCGATCACCCTCGAGGCGCTCAACGAGGTCGCGCCGGTGCGCGGCGTCGACGAGCCGGACGCGGAGCCCGACGAGCAGCCCGACGAGGCGGGCGACGCGACCGCCGGCGACGAGACGACGGACCAGGCCGAGGAGCAGGGTGCCGCCCCCGCGGAGGAGTCCGCCGGGTGAGGGCCTATCTGCTCCTGCTGCTCGTCTCGGCGGCGGTCACGTACCTCGCCACGCCGGGCGCGCGGTGGGTGGCCCGCCGCACGAACGCGATCACCGCGGTGCGTGCGCGCGACGTGCACGTGCAGCCGACGCCGCGGCTCGGCGGCCTGGCGATGCTGCTCGGCATCGTCGTCGCGGTGGTGCTGGCGTCGCAGATGCCGTTCCTCGCGGGCGTCTTCGAGACGGGACCGCAGGCGTGGGGCATCGTCGGCGGCGCCGTCATCGTCTGCCTGCTCGGCTGGGCCGACGACGTGTGGGACCTGGACTGGATGACCAAGCTGGCGGGGCAGGTGCTCGCGGCGGGGTTCATGGCCTGGCAGCAGGTGCAGCTCACGTCGCTGCCCACGCCGGACTGGCTGTTCATCACCTCGTCGCGCATCTCGCTGTTCCTGACGATCCTGGTGGTCGTCGTGGCGATGAACGCGGTGAACTTCGTCGACGGGCTGGACGGCCTGGCCGCGGGCCTCATCGCCATCGGCGGCTCCGCGTTCCTGCTGTACACCTACGGCCTGACCCAGCAGGCGACGCCGGAGAACTACGCCAACCTCGCGACGCTGATGATGGCCGTCCTGGTCGGGGCGTGTCTCGGCTTCCTGCCGCACAACTTCTTCCCGTCGCACATCTTCATGGGCGACTCGGGCTCGATGGTGCTGGGGCTGGTCTTCGCCGGCTCGGCCATCACCATCACGGGGAACGTCGACCCGGTCTCCATGGGCGCGACGCTGTCCGGCGCGCAGCGAGTGCCCCTGTTCATCCCGCTGCTGCTGCCGGTCGCGGTGGTGCTGCTGCCGCTGCTCGACATGGCGATGGCCGTGATCCGCCGCCTCGCGGCGGGCAAGTCGCCGTTCCACCCGGACCGGATGCACCTGCACCACCGGATGCTGGCGCTCGGCCACTCCCACCGGCGTGCCGTGCTCATCCTCTACGTGTGGGCCGCCGTCTTCTCCTTCGGCGTGGCCGCGCTCGTGCTGTGGGACTGGAAGGCCGTGCTCGCCGGGCTGGCGGTCGCCGTCGTGGTGGCCCTGCTCCTCACGCTCGGCCCGCTGCGCACGCGCGGACGTTTCCTGGACGACGACGTCGCCACCGGCAGCCACCCGGCGGTCGTGGCGGCGCATGCTGCGCCCCCGCCTCACCGTTCCCCGACGCCGCCGGCCAGCCCGGCCGCACCTTCCCTGACGACGCACGAAGGACGCCACCGATGACGACGCCCGACACCCCGACGCCCGACCCCACCACCGGCCCTGCTGACGGTGCGGGGGAGAACGCCGCCGCAGAGCGCCGGGTGCTGCGGACCGCGCTGCGGGACACGCTGCTGCTCATCGGCGCCCTGGTCGTGCTGGGCGGGGGGATCGGCTTCCTGGTGGCGGGCCTGCCCGGCCTCTGGGGCGCGCTGGTCGGCGCCGCGATCGCGGCCTTCTTCTGCGCGACGACGATCTGGTCGATGATGCGCACCGTCGGCTCGAGCCCGGCGCGCATGGCGGCGTTCGTCATGGGGGCGTGGGTGGCCAAGATCGTCGTGCTCATCGTCGTGCTCGCGGTGCTCCAGGGCCGCACGTTCTACGACCCCTGGGTGCTGATCGCGGTGCTCGCGGTGGGCGCGATCGGCTCCGCGCTGCTCGACTACCGGGCGGTGAACAGCGGCCGCGTGCCCTACGTGCAGCCGTGACGTCGCCCGCCTGACCAGGGTGCTTGCGCCGGGCGACGATCCGTCGCCAGGGGCAACATCGTGCGCTTCTTCACAAGCCGCGTGATCTTGCCGGAAATTCTGCTCCGGGATGTCGGAGCACCTGTGAACATCCGGTAGGCTGTCCGCGAATCCATGACGGCCAGGTCCGATGGCGTGCCCTCTCCAGGAGTGGAGCGCCCGGACCGTACGACCTCCGGGAGAATCCCCTGTCTACGCCAGCGATCCCCCTGCTGCTCGCCGCCGAAGGCGGCGGCTTCGAAGCGCCGACGATCGCGGACTTCTTCCCGCCGGCCATCTTCTTCGAAGGCACGCCCTTCGAGTTCAACCGGATCATGCTGGTCCGCGTCATCATGGCCACCGTCCTGCTGCTGGTGTTCTGCCTCGCGGCGCGGCGAGCCCGCCTGGTGCCCGGCCGGTTCCAGAACGGCGTCGAGATGGTCCTCGACTTCGTGCGGAACTCGATCGCGATCGAGGTGCTGGGCCAGGAGAACGGCCGCAAGTACTTCAAGCTGCTCGCGACGATCTTCTGCACGGTCCTGGTGATGAACATCGCGGCCGTCATCCCGTTCCTCAACATCGCCGGCACCTCGGTGATCGGCCTGCCGATCGTGCTCGCGCTGTGGACCTACGTGATGTACCTCGGCGCGGGCGTCAAGGCGCACGGCGTCGGCGGGTTCCTCAAGAACTCGCTGCTCCCGTCCGGCGTGCCGAAGCCGCTGTACCTGCTGCTCGCGCCGATCGAGTTCCTCCAGGTCTTCATCCTGCGCCCGGCGACGCTCGCCATCCGACTCATGGCCAACATGGTCGCGGGGCACCTCATGCTCGCGATCTGCTTCGCGGCGACGTCGTTCTTCCTCTTCGACGCGGCGGGCGGCATGAAGCTGTTCGGCGCGGGCACGTTCGTCGCAGGCGCGGCGTTCTTCTTCTTCGAGGTCTTCGTGGCGGCCCTGCAGGCCTACGTCTTCGCGATCCTCACCGCGGTCTACCTCAACCTGTCCGTCGAGGCGGAGCACTGACCGTCTCGCGGTATCCGGCCTGAGCCGGACACCCGTTCCACCACCTGCAACCACAAAGAGACGACGGGCCACCCGAGGCCCGTCGCCCAACGGAAGGAAACCCAGTGGACGTCACCACCCTCGCCGAGGTCTCCGGAAACATCGGCACGATCGGTTACGGCCTCGCGGCGGTCGGCCCCGGCATCGGCCTCGGCATCCTCATCGGCAAGACGATCGAGGGCATGGCCCGCCAGCCCGAGGTGTCCGGCCAGCTCCGTACCACGATGTTCATCGGTGTCGCCTTCGTCGAGGTGCTCGCGCTCCTCGGCCTGGTGGCCGGCTTCATCGTTCCGTGATGAGCGCCCCCTTGAGCACCCCCGCCGCGGACGTCGTGGCCGCGGAGGAGGGGACCCAGAACATCCTGCTGCCGCACACGCCGGACATCGTGTGGTCGCTGGTCATCGTGATCATCGTCGGGATCGTGTTCTACAAGTACGTCCTGCCGAAGTTCCAGGCCGTGCTGGACGAGCGCACCGCGAAGATCGAGGGCGGCATCGCCAAGGCCGAGAAGGCCCAGGAGGAGGCTGCGGAGGCGCTGAAGGAGTACCACCAGCAGCTCGCCGAGGCCCGTGCCGACGCCGCGAAGACCCGCGAGGAGGCGCGTGCCGAGGGCACCGCGATCGTCGCGGAGCTCCGCACCAAGGCGCACGAGGAGGCCTCGCGCATCGTCGAGACCGCCCACCGCCAGATCGAGGCGGAGCGCCAGACGGCGGCCGTCTCGCTGCGCGCCGAGGTCGGCGAGCTGGCCACCGAGCTGGCGTCGAAGATCGTCGGCGAGTCGCTGCAGGACTCGGCGCGCCAGTCGCGTGTCGTCGACCGCTTCCTCGACGAGCTCGAGGCCGCGGGCGACGAGTCCCGCACGGCGGCGCCGGTCGGCAACTCGGTCGGCAAGGAGGGCTGATGCGGGGCACCAGCGGAGCATCCCTCGCGGCGGCGCAGGAGCGGTTCGAGCCGGTCCTGCGCTCGGCCGGGGCCGACGCGAAGGCGCTCGGCGAGCAGCTGTTCGCCGTCGTCGCCGCCCTGGACTCCTCCGGGCCGCTGCGCCGGTCGCTCGCCGACCCGTCGCGGGACGCGGAGGACCGGGCGGCCCTGGCGGGTCGTGTGCTGGCCGGTGGCTTCGACGAGCGCGTCGTGGACCTCGTCACGGGCCTGGCGCGGTCGCGCTGGTCCGGCGACCGGGACCTCGCGGACGCCGTCGAGCGTCTCGGGCTCGACGCCGTGCTGGCGTCCGCCGAGGCGCGCGGCACCCTCGAGACCGTCGAGGACGAGCTGTTCCGGCTGACGCGGGCGCTCGTCGGGCAGCGCGAGGCGCGCCAGGTGCTCTCGGACGGGACGACCGACCCCGAGCGCCGGGCGCAGCTCGTCGACTCGCTGCTCACGGGCAAGGTGGACGACGTGACGCTCGTGCTCGCGCGCCGGGCCACGACCGCCCTGCGAGGTCGCCGCTTCGTGGCGACGCTGCTGTGGTACGGGGAGATCGCCGCCGAGCGCCGTCGCCGCCTCGTGGCCACGGTCACGAGCGGCAGCGTGCTCAGCCAGTCCCAGCAGGACCGCCTCGCGGGGCTGCTCGAGCGTGCCTACGGGCGCGCCGTGCAGCTCAACGTCACGGTCGACGCCGCCGTCATCGGCGGCCTGCGCATCCAGGTCGGCGCCGACGTCGTCGACTCCACCGTGCTGTCCCGCCTGGCCGACGCCCGTCGCCGGCTGGCCGGCTGAACCCCTAGGCCCAGCGCCGGCCCCGGTCGGCTACGCAGAACGTGAGGCCGCGCGATACGCGGCCACGACAGGAGAGAGCAATGGCTGAGCTGACGATCCGGCCGGAGGAGATCCGCGCCGCTCTGGACAGCTTCGTGAAGTCGTACGAGCCCGAGGGCGCGGTCAGCGAGGAGGTCGGCCGCGTCACCGTCGCCGCCGACGGCATCGCCTACGTCGAGGGTCTCCCCGGCGCGATGGCGAACGAGCTGCTGCGGTTCGAGGACGGCACGCTCGGCCTCGCCCTGAACCTGGACGTCCGGGAGATCGGCGTCGTCGTCCTCGGCGAGTTCACGGGCATCGAGGAGGGGCAGGAGGTCCGCCGCACCGGCGAGGTCCTGTCCGTCCCCGTGGGCGAGGGCTACCTCGGCCGTGTGGTCGACCCGCTGGGCAACCCGATCGACGGTCTGGGCGACATCGAGAGCGAGGGCCGCCGCGCCCTCGAGCTCCAGGCGCCCGGCGTCATGCAGCGCAAGTCGGTGCACGAGCCGCTGCAGACCGGCATGAAGGCGATCGACTCGATGATCCCGATCGGCCGCGGTCAGCGCCAGCTGATCATCGGCGACCGGCAGACCGGCAAGACGGCGATCGCGATCGACACGATCATCAACCAGAAGGCCAACTGGGAGTCGGGCGACCCGAGCAAGCAGGTCCGCTGCATCTACGTCGCCGTCGGCCAGAAGGGCTCGACGATCGCCTCCGTGCGCGGCGCCCTCGAGGAGGCCGGCGCGCTCGAGTACACGACGATCGTCGCCGCCCCGGCGTCCGACCCGGCGGGCTTCAAGTACATCGCCCCGTACACCGGCTCGGCCATCGGCCAGCACTGGATGTACCAGGGCAAGCACGTGCTGGTCATCTTCGACGACCTGTCGAAGCAGGCCGAGGCCTACCGTGCCGTGTCGCTGCTGCTGCGCCGCCCGCCGGGCCGCGAGGCGTACCCCGGCGACGTCTTCTACCTGCACTCCCGCCTGCTCGAGCGCTGTGCCAAGCTCTCGGACGACCTGGGCGCGGGCTCGATGACCGGTCTGCCGATCATCGAGACCAAGGCGAACGACGTGTCGGCGTACATCCCGACCAACGTCATCTCCATCACCGACGGCCAGATCTTCCTGCAGTCGGACCTCTTCAACGCCGACCAGCGCCCGGCGGTCGACGTCGGTATCTCCGTCTCCCGAGTCGGTGGCGACGCGCAGATCAAGGCGATGAAGAAGGTGTCCGGCACGCTGAAGCTGGAGCTGGCGCAGTACCGCTCGCTCGAGGCCTTCGCGATGTTCGCGTCCGACCTCGACGCGGCGTCGCGCGGCCAGCTGGCCCGCGGTGCGGTGCTGATGGAGCTGCTCAAGCAGCCGCAGTACACGCCGTACCCGGTCGAGGACCAGGTCGCGTCCGTGTGGGCCGGCACCAAGGGCAAGCTCGACGACGTCCCCGTCGAGGACGTCAAGCGGTTCGAGTCCGAGATGCTCGACCACCTGCGTCGCCACACCTCGGTGCTCTCCACGATCGCCGAGACCGGCAAGCTCGAGCAGGACACCGAGGACGCGCTGGCCGCGGCCGTCGAGGACGTCCGCAACGGCTTCCTCAAGGCCGACGGCACCCCGCTCGTCGGCGGTGACGACGAGGGCGACTCCGCGGACGTCGAGCAGGAGCAGCTCGTCGTGCAGAAGAAGGCCTGAGCATGGCCGGTGGAGCCCAGCGCATCTACAAGCAGCGGATCAAGTCGACGCAGTCGCTGAAGAAGATGTTCCGCGCGCAGGAGCTGATCGCGGCCTCCCGCATCGGCAAGGCGCGGGCGCGCACCGCGGCGGCGGCACCGTACGAGCGGGCGATCACCCGCGCGGTGTCCGCCGTGGCGACGCACACGTCGACCAAGCACCCGCTGACGAGCGAGCGGCACGACACCGACCGCGTCGCGGTCCTGGTGATCGCGTCCGACCGCGGCATGGCCGGCGCCTACTCGGCGTCGATCATCCGGGAGGCTGAGCGCCTGATCGCCCAGCTGCAGGGCGAGGGCAAGCAGGTCGAGCTCTACGCGACCGGCCGGCGCGCCGTCTCGTACTACGGCTACCGCGGGCGCCAGCTCGCGGGGCAGTGGTCGTACGGCTCGGACAGCCCGGACTCGGACGTCGCCGGCGAGATCGCCGACACGATGCTCGGGGCGTTCCTCGCCCCGGCGGACGAGGGCGGCGTCTCGGAGCTGCATGTCGTGTACACGCAGTTCGTCAACATGGTCACGCAGCGCCCGCGCGTCGTGCGGATGCTGCCCCTCGAGGTCGTCGAGGGCGTGGCCGTGCCCGGCGAGCACGACGCGTTCCCGCTGTACGACTTCGAGCCGTCGCCGGAGAGCGTCCTCGACGCCCTCCTGCCGCGGTACGTGCGCAGCCGCATCTTCAGCTTCATGCTCGACGCCGCGGCGTCCGAGCTGGCCGCGCGCCAGCGGGCGATGCACACGGCGACGGACAACGCCGAGGACCTGATCCGCACCTACACGCGCCTGGCGAACCAGGCCCGCCAGGCGGACATCACCCAGGAGATCAGCGAGATCGTCTCGGGTGCCGACGCCCTCGCGGCGTCATGACGCCGGCCATGCCAGCCGACATGCCAGCCGACATGGCAGCAGCCCAGCCGGCTCTGACGACCGTACTGACATCCGCAACGTTCCTTTCGAAGCGAGGCAAGCAATGACCGCCACCACCGTGGAAGCCCCGGTCGAGCACCAGAGCGGACCCGGCGTGGGCCGTGTCGCGCGCGTGATCGGCCCCGTCGTCGACATCGAGTTCCCCGAGGACGCGATCCCCGACATCTACAACGCCCTGACGGTCGACATCGACCTGTCGTCGCAGGGCGAGGGGGAGAAGTCCTTCGCCCTCATGCTCGAGGTCGCCCAGCACCTCGGCGACGGCCTGGTCCGCGCCATCGCGCTGAAGCCGACCGACGGCCTCGTGCGCGGCTCCGTCGTCACCGACACGGGCGCGCCCATCAGCGTGCCGGTCGGCGACATCACCAAGGGCAAGGTCTTCAACGTGACCGGCGACGTCCTCAACCTCGCCGAGGGCGAGAAGTTCGAGGTCACCGAGCGCTGGCCCATCCACCGCAAGCCCCCGGCCTTCGACCAGCTCGAGTCGAAGACCGAGATGTTCGAGACCGGCATCAAGTCGATCGACCTCCTCACCCCGTACGTGCAGGGTGGCAAGATCGGCCTCTTCGGTGGTGCGGGCGTCGGCAAGACCGTCCTCATCCAGGAGATGATCCAGCGCGTCGCGCAGGACCACGGCGGCGTGTCCGTGTTCGCCGGCGTCGGCGAGCGCACCCGTGAGGGCAACGACCTCATCGCCGAGATGGAGGAGGCCGGCGTCTTCGACAAGACGGCCCTGGTCTTCGGCCAGATGGACGAGCCGCCGGGCACGCGTCTGCGCGTCGCCCTGTCCGCGCTGACGATGGCGGAGTACTTCCGCGACGTGCGCAAGCAGGACGTGCTGCTCTTCATCGACAACATCTTCCGGTTCACGCAGGCCGGCTCCGAGGTGTCGACCCTGCTCGGCCGCATGCCGTCCGCCGTGGGCTACCAGCCCAACCTGGCCGACGAGATGGGTCTCCTGCAGGAGCGCATCACCTCGACGCGCGGTCACTCGATCACCTCGCTGCAGGCGATCTACGTGCCGGCGGACGACTACACCGACCCGGCGCCGGCGACGACGTTCGCCCACCTGGACGCGACGACCGAGCTCTCCCGTGAGATCGCGTCGAAGGGTCTGTACCCGGCGATCGACCCGCTGACCTCGACGTCCCGCATCCTCGACCCGCGCTACGTGGGCCAGGAGCACTACGACGTCGCCACCCAGGTGAAGTCGATCCTGCAGCGCAACAAGGAGCTGCAGGACATCATCGCGATCCTCGGTGTGGACGAGCTCTCGGAGGAGGACAAGACGGTCGTCGCGCGTGCGCGCCGCATCCAGCAGTTCCTCTCGCAGAACACCTACATGGCGAAGAAGTTCACCGGCGTGGAGGGTTCCACCGTGCCGCTGAGCGAGACCATCGAGGCGTTCAAGAAGATCGCCGAGGGCGAGTTCGACCACATCGCCGAGCAGGCGTTCTACAACATCGGCGGCCTCGAGATGCTCGAGGAGAACTGGGCCCGGATCCAGAAGGAGTACGGGGCCTGACGGTCTCGTCCCGCCGCGTCGCCCCGCCGGGAGGCACCGCCTCCCGGCGGGGCGACGCGACCGCCTGACGAACCCCGCACGATCGGAAAGAGGACATGGAGATGGCAGAGCTGAACGTGGACCTCGTCGCGGCCGACCGCAAGGTCTGGTCCGGCGCGGCGCGCGAGGTCAGCGCCCCGTCCGTCGACGGCCAGGTCGGCATCCTCGCCGGCCACGCGCCGCTCCTCGCGGTGCTGCGCCCGGGCACGGTCAAGGTGTCGACGGCCCACGGGACCGCGGTCGAGGCGCACGTCACCGGCGGCTTCGTCTCCGTCGACGGCAACCTCGTGACGATCGTCGTCGACGAGGTCTCGGAGCTGTCCGGCCGCGAGCCGGCGCTGCGCTGAGGCAGGTGCCGGTGGCGTACGCAGTCTGGACCGCGGTGGCTCTCGTCGTCGCGCTCGGGCTGGTGCTCGCCGCCGGCGCCTCCCGCCTGCGGACCCTCTCCCGGAGGGTCGGCTCCTTCCCCTGCCACGCCCGGCCCGCGGACGACCCGCAGGCGGCGTGGATGGTGGGGATCGCCCACTACGCCGTGGGCCGCATCGACTGGTGGCGCGGCTGGTCGCTCGCGCCCCGCCCGGCGCGCGTCTGGCGACGCGACGGGCTCTCGATCACCGGCCGTGCCCCGCTCGACCAGGCCGGCCAGCCCGACCAGGTGCTGGTGCGCTGCCGTTACGACGGCACCGACTTCGAGCTGCTGATGTCGTCGGGCGCCTACGCCGGGCTGGCGTCCTGGCTCGAGTCCGCGCCTCCCGGGCGTCGCGACCTGGTCGTGTAGGGTCCTGAGGCGCTCCCGGGGCGCCCGTACCGCAGCACCCGCCACGAACGAAGAGGGGGACCGTGCGTCTCGTCGTCGCCCGCTGCTCGGCCCGGTACACCGGCCGGCTCACCGCCCACCTGCCGCTCGCCACGCGGCTCCTCGTCGTCAAGGCGGACGGCAGCGTGCTGCTGCACTCCGACGGCGGCTCGTACAAGCCGCTGAACTGGATGAGCCCGCCGTGCGTCATGGCGGTCGGCGACCCCGACGACGAGGCGCGGGACCGCGGCGTGACGCAGGTCTGGACGGTGCAGCACCAGAAGTCCGACGACCGCCTCGAGATCGAGCTGCACGAGGTGGAGCACGACTCCGCCCACGACCTCGGCGTCGACCCCGGCCTGGTGAAGGACGGGGTGGAGGCGCACCTGCAGGAGCTGCTCGCCGCGCAGATCCACCGCCTCGGCGCGGGCCACACGCTGGTGCGCCGCGAGTACATGACGGCGATCGGCCCGGTCGACATCCTCGCGCGCGACGCGTCCGGGTCGACCGTCGCGGTCGAGCTGAAGCGTCGCGGCGACATCGACGGCGTCGAGCAGCTGACCCGCTACCTCGAGCTCCTCAACCGCGACCCGCTGCTGGCGCCGGTGCGCGGCGTCTTCGCCGCCCAGGAGATCAAGCCGCAGGCCCGCGTGCTCGCGACCGACCGGGGGATCGAGTGCCTGGTGCTCGACTACGACGCGATGCGCGGCGTCGACGACGTGGACTCGCGCCTCTTCTGACCCTTCCCGAGGTTTGTCAGGAAGGTTTCGCAATTCGCGTGCCCTGCGGCAGGATGGGGCCATGAGCGCTGCCACCCCCCTGGCCCCCACGTCCGAGCCCGGCGCCCTGGTCGCGCTGCGCGGCCGGGTCGTGACCCCGCAGGACGACGTCGAGGACGGCGCGGTCGTGGTCGCGGACGGTCTGGTGCGGTGGGTGGGTCCCGTGGCGGCGGCGGAGCACGCCGATCCCGAGGTCGCCGCCGCGGTGGCCGCGGCCGCCGACCCCGAGCCCGGCACGGTGCTGCTCCCCGGCCTCGTGGACCTGCACAACCACGGCGGGGGAGGCGTCGGCTTCCCCGACGCGGCGACCACCGACGAGGCGCTCGTCGCGGTGCGCGAGCACCGCCGGCACGGCACCACGACGATGCTCGCGTCCCTGGTCACGGCCGACCGGGAGACGCTGCTGGCCCGGGCGGCCCTGCTGGCCGACCTCGCCGACGCGGGCGAGATCGCCGGGATCCACGCGGAGGGTCCGTTCCTCTCCCACGAGCGGCGCGGAGCGCAGAGCCCCGACGACCTCCTCCCCGGTGAGACCCGGCTCGTGCGCGACCTCGTCGAGGCGTCGCGCGGGCACCTGCGCACCATGACCGTGGCCCCCGAGGTCGACGGCGTGGTCGGGCCCGACGGGGCGGCCCAGGCCCTGGTCGCCGCGGGCGTGGTGCCGTCGCTCGGGCACACCGACGCCACCACGGAGCAGGCGGAGGAGCTCGTGGCGCAGGTGTCCGCGGCCCTGGTGGCCGCGGCCGAGGCCGGCGAGGCGCCCGCTCGCGAGATGACCGCCACCCACCTGTTCAACGGGATGCGGCCCCTGCACCACCGTGCGCCCGGGCCGATCGCGGCCTGCCTGGCCGCCGCGGCCCGCGGCGACCTCGTCGTGGAGCTGATCGCCGACGGCGTCCACCTGGCGCCGGGGACCGTGCGCACGGTCGTGGAGACGGTGGGGGCCGACCACGTCGTGCTCGTCACGGACGCGATGGCCGCCGCCGGCATGGCGGACGGGTCCTACGAGCTGGGCCCCATGGCGGTGACGGTGCGCGACGGCGTCGCCCGCCTCACGGACCCGGGCGACCCCGACGGCGGCGCGATCGCGGGCGGCACGGCCCACCTCGTCGACGTCGTGCGCCACGCCGTCGCCGCGGGCGTCCCGCTCGTGGACGCGGTGCGGTCCGCGTCCTGGGTGCCCGCGCGAGTGCTGGGCCTGACCGACGTCGGCGGCCTCGTCGTCGGGCGGCGCGCGGACGTCGTCGTCACCGACGACGACCTGCGCGTGCGCCGCGTGCTGCGCTCCGGCGCCGAGGTCCGCTGAGCGAGGGCCCGCCAAGGGCTTTGCCCTCGGGGGCGGGGTGTCGGTAGCGTTGTTGAAGCGCTTCGACAATCCGCCGCGACGACCGTCGCCGGTAGCGTGACCGCCGTGCCGCACCGCAGCGGCATCCTGAGGAGGACCCGTGGACGTGCCTGCCTTCCGTGACCCCCGCCTGCCGGTGCCCGATCGCGCCCGTGACCTGCTGGCCCGGCTGTCCCACGACGAGCGGGTGGCGATGCTCCACCAGCACGCGCCCGCCGTCGAGCGGCTCGGGCTCGCCCCGTTCCACACGGGCTGCGAGGCGCTGCACGGGGTGGCGTGGCTGGGCGAGGCGACCGTCTTCCCGCAGCCGGTGGGGCTCGCGGCCACGTGGGACGTCGACCTGCTGCGCCGGGTGGGCGACGCCACCGCCTCCGAGGTGCGGGCCAAGCACCGGGCCGACCCGTCCGTGAGCCTCAACGTGTGGGCCCCGGTGGTCAACACGCTGCGGCACCCGGGGTGGGGCCGCAACGAGGAGGGGTACTCGGAGGACCCGCACCTCACCGCGCACCTCGCGACCGCGTACAGCCGCGGCCTGCGGGGCGAGCACGAGCGGGTGTGGAAGACGGTGCCGACGCTCAAGCACTTCCTGGCGTACAACAACGAGACGGACCGGTCGTCGACGAGCTCGAACCTCGACCCCCGCACCCTGCACGAGGAGGAGCTGCCCGCGTTCCGGGAGCCGGTCGAGACGGGCGTCGCCGGTGCCGTGATGCCGTCGTACAACCAGGTGAACGGCGTGCCGGCGCACCTGCAGGGCGAGCTGTTCGACGAGCTGCGGTCGTGGGCGCCGGGCTCCGTCGCGCTCGTCTCGGACGCCGCGGCGCCCGCGTTCCTCGTGACGCTGCAGGGCGCGGCGTCCGACCGGGCCGCCGGCAACGCCGCGATGGTGCGGGCGGGCGTCGACTCGTTCACCGACGACGACGCCGACCGCGCCCCCACGGTGCGGCGGGTCGAGGAGGCCCTCGAGCGTGGCCTGCTCACCATGGACGAGGTCGACCGGGCCGTGCTGCGCCTCCTCGAGCTGCGGATCCGGACCGGGGAGCTGGACGGCGACCAGGACCCGTACGCGCAGCACGGCACGATCGACGCGCCCGAGCACCGCGACCTCGCCTGCGAGGCCGCGGCCCGGTCCGTCGTCGTGCTGCGCAACGACACCGGGACGCTGCCGCTCGCCGCGGGGTCGGTGGCCGTCGTCGGGCCGCTCGCGGACGTCGTCCTCACGGACTGGTACTCGGGCACCCCGCCGTACGCCGTCACGCCGGCCGACGGGCTGCGTGCCGCGCTCGGCGCCGACCGCGTGGAGGTCGCGACCGGGGCCGACGTCGTCGCGCTGCGGGTGGCGGGCTCCGGGCGGTACGTGGCCGTCTCGGCGGACGGGGCGAGCGTCGTCGCCGACGCCGCCGAGGCCGGCAAGTCGACCCATCTGCACGTGACCGACTGGGGCGACGGCGTGCTGACGCTGCGCGCGGCGTCGTCCGGGCGCCTGCTGACCGGGGCGGCCTGGCCGCTGCGTGCCGACGCCGAGCGGGTGGGCGGCTGGGAGGTGCAGGAGAGCTTCCGCCGCCACGTCCACCCCGACGGCTCGTGGTCGCTGCTGCACCTGGGCTCCGGCCGCTGGGTGCGGGTGCAGCGGGGGACGGGCGTGCTGTGCGCGGAGGGCCGCACGCTCGACGACGCCGCGCGGTTCGTGCCCCGGGTGCTGGAGTCCGGGGCGGCACGCGTGGCCGAGGCGGCCGCACGCTGCGACGCCGTCGTCGTGGTGGTCGGCAACGACCCCCACCTGAACGGGCGCGAGACGCAGGACCGCCCCCACCTGACGCTCCCCGACGCGGCCGTCGAGGTGTGGCGGGCGGCCGCCGACGCCAACCCGCGCGCCGTCCTCACGATCGTCTCGAGCTACCCCTACGTGCTCGGGCCCGGGGCCGACGACGCGGCCACGGTCGTGTGGAGCAGCCACGGCGGGCAGGAGCTCGGGCACGGGCTCGCCGACGTGCTCACGGGACAGGTCGAGCCCGCGGGACGGCTGGCCCAGACCTGGCCGGCCCGGCCCGAGCAGGCGGGCGACCTGTTCGACTACGACACCCGCCGTCAGCAGGTCACCTACCGGCACCTTCCGGCCGACGACCGCGGCGTCCCGGCGTTCGCCTTCGGTCACGGCCTGACGTACGGCGACGTGGCCTACGGCGGCCTCGAGCTCTCGCGGGCCGCGGTGGACGCCCCGGCGCCGACCCGCGACCACCCGCCGCTGCACCCCGTGGACCCGGCGGCCCCCGGCGTCCTCACCGCGCGGGTGACGGTGCGCAACGCCGGCGAGCGGGCCGCCGAGGAGCTCGTGCAGGTCTACTCGCTGGGCGGCACGGCGGCCGGGGGCGCCACCCCGGTCCGCCTGCTGCTCGGCTACCGGCGGGTGCGGCTCGCGCCGGGCGAGGAGGCGGTCGTGGACGTCCCGGTCGACGTCGCCCGTCTCGCGGTCTGGGAGGGACGGCCCGGGGGCGGGGCGCTCGACGGCGCGCTCCGCGTCCACCCGGGGGAGTACCTCCTCGCGGCGGGGCCGTCCAGCGCCGACCTCCCCGTGCGGCAGGCCCTGCGGGTGCAGGACGGCGGCCGGCGGTGAGGATCGACCCGGAGGGGCGCACCGCACAGGGGATCACCACGTTCGTCCTGTTCGTGGTGCTCAACGTGCTGTACCTGGTGGCCTGCCTGCCGGTCGTCACGATCGGCGCCGCCACCAGCGCGCTCCTCGAGGTCACGCTGCGGTACGCCGACGACGAGCGCGGCCACCTCGTGCGCGGGTTCGTCGTCGCCCTCGGACGCAACGCCTGGCGGGGGACGGCCGCGCTGGCGGCGCTCGGGCTCCCGGCGGCGATGCTCGTGTACAGCGGGATCTTCTGGCTCTCGCTCACCAGCACGCTCAGCGCCGTGGCCGGGGCCCTGGCGCTGCTGGGCGCGTGCTACCTCCTCGCGGCACTGCTCTACGCGTTCGCGCTGGTCGGCTGGTTCGACGCGCCCCTGCGGCGGACGCTGCGCAACGCGCTGCTCCTGCCGCTGGTCGAGCCGGCGCGCACCCTGCTGCTGGTGCTGATCCCGGTGGGGTCCGCCTGTGTCGCGTTCGTCGCGCCGCAGACGCTCTTCCTCGGCGCGACGATCGGGTTCTCCTTCGGCGCCTACGTCTGCGCCTTCCTGCTGCACGGCGTCTTCCGCCGCCGCCAGGCCCACCCCTCGGAGCTCGAGCCGGTGAGCCCGCACTCCGGGCAGTGAGCACCCGGTCGCACCGACGGCACGACGAAGGGCTCGGGCGTGACGCCCGAGCCCTTCGTCGTGCGGCGACCGGTGGCCGGTCAGCGCGTCGTGGACGTCACCCGAACTCCTTGGCGACGGCCACGCGCGCCTCGTTCTGCGCCTTGGCGTTGCCCATGTCGAACTCGAGCACCTTGGCGTAGCCGAGGCCGTCGACCGTCGTCTGCATCTCCTTCAGGAGCGAGTCGAACTCGGCCTCGCTCTTGGAGAAGACCATCTTCCAGGAGTGCTCGATGATCGCGGCCTTGACCTGGCTGCGGATGGCCTCGATCTCCGAGTCGTCCGCAGGGGCGGTGTAGCTCGAGCCCGGCGCGACGACGAGCTGGTCGTTGGCCTGGAGGTACTCCATGGTGGAGGTGGCGTCACCCATCTTGGCGCTCCAGTCCTCGGTCAACGGGTTCGCGACCTGCTCCTGGTAACTCGGCCAGAACGTGTAGTTGTACGGGAACTTGGTCTCCGGGTTGACGTCCTTCGGCAGCACGGTCGACACGTTGAGGGTCGACACGCCGTCCGTGTAGGACCCGCCGCCCCACTCGGCCGGCACGTCGGCGCCGCCCTCGCGGAAGACCTTCGTCCCGAAGTCGGTGAGCGCCGGCTCGCCGTCCTCGCCCAGCTCCCAGGTGAGACCCTCCGGCCCCGCGGCCGCGCCGGTCTGCGAGCCGTTCATGGTGATGCCCTCGGGCGAGTACAGCCAGTCGATGAACGCCGCCATGCGGGCCGGGTCCTCGGCGCCCGAGCCGATGCCGAGGATCTGCTTGCCGCCGTACACCTCGGCGCCGTAGGAGAAGATCTGCTGGTCCTGCAGCGGCGCGAGCTCGAAGCCCTTGCCGGCGCCCATGTTCTTGTCGGTGTTGTAGGCCGACTGCCCGAGCCACGGCCACCAGGACAGCAGCACCTGCCCGTTCTGGTACTTGGTGAACATGGTGTCGTAGTTCTGGGTGGTTGACTCGGGGTCGACGAGCCCCATCTGGTTGGCGTCGAAGTAGAACTTCAGCGCCCGGACGTACTCCGAGTCGGAGTCGACGATGCTCTGGTAGTCCGAGCCGTCCGCCTTGGCGAGGACGAAGCCCATCTCGTCGTACCCGTAGAGGGTGGCCGGCTGCTTGGCCGTGACCATCATGTTGCCGTCCCAGTCCTTGAACAGGGAGATGGCGTAGGCCTTCTGCCCGTTGTCGGCCTTGGGTTGCGCGTCCTGCATGTCCTTCAGGACGGGCAGGAGGTCCTCCAGCGTGCCGATCTCCGGGTACCCGGCCTTGCCGTAGAGGTCCCAGCGCAAGTAGGGGCCGAACGTGGGCTCGAGGCCCTCGGAGGGTTCCGTGGGCTTGAGGCTCGACACGGACGTCGGGAAGCCGTAGACGCCCTCCTTGCCCTCGTTGAGGTGCTGGACCGCGGGGTCGTACTGAGGCACGTTCTTCATCGCCCCGTAGTAGTCGGCCGCGTCCAGGAGGAGGCCGCCCTCCACGAGCTCGTCCATCTGCTGGCCCTTGTCGACGACGACGAGGTCACCCAGCTCGCCGCCCGAGACGCGGGTGTTGTACAGGGTGTCACCCCCGCCCGCGACGTTGGGAGCGATGATGTTGAGCTCCATGTTGAACTTGTCCTTGACGATCTTCCCGAACCAGCCGCTCTGGATCCCCATGTAGTTGGCGAGGCCGTCGTAGACGTCGACGGTGATCGGGTCGGCCTTGGACCAGTCCTGGTCGAGGTTGACGTTCGTCGGCGTGTCGTCGTCCGACCCGCCCGGCGAGCAGGCCGCGAGCGACAGCACCCCGACCAGCGGGGCCACCACCATGGCGACCGATTTCCTGAGTTTCATGACACCCCTTCGTGCGTGCGACGAGACACGGTCAGCCCTTGACCGCGCCGAGCATGATTCCCTTGACGAAATAGCGTTGGAAGAGCGGGTAGATGAAGAGGATCGGGAGCACCACGAGCACCGCGACCGTCATGCGGATCGACGTCGGTGTCTGGGTGGTGGCCGCCGTGGCCAGGGCCCCCAGGTTCCCCTGAGCGTTCTGCGCCGCCTGCGCGAGGCTGCTCGCCTGGTTGGTGTACGTGTAGAGCAGGTACTGCAGGGAGTAGAGCTTCTGGTCGGTGATGTACAGGAGCGTGTCCTGGAACGAGTTCCACTGGGCCACCGCCGTGAAGATCGCCACCGTGGCCAGGATCGGCGTCATGTTCGGCAGGATGATCCGGAAGAAGATCCGCAGCGTCCCCGCGCCGTCGATCTCGGCCGCCTCCTGCAGCGAGGCGGGCATCGACTCCACGTACGTCTTGACGAGGATGATGTTGAAGGGCTGCACGATCGCCGGGAGGATGTAGACCCAGAACGAGTTCGTGAGCCCCAGCGTCTTCATCGTGATGTACATCGGGATGAGCCCCGCGCTGAAGTACATCGTGAAGATGACCAGGCGGTACCAGAGGGAGCGCTTCCACATCCGTTCCTGGGTGAACATGAAGCCGAGGAACGCGGACGCCAGCACCGTGCAGGCCGTCCCGATGACGGTGCGGGCCACGGACACGATGGCGGCGGCGGACAGCCCGTCGAGCTGCAGGATCTGCGAGTAGTTCGACAGGTGGAGCCCCTCGGGCCACAGGCGGACCTGGCCCAGGGCGCTCATGTCGTTGGCGCTGACCGAGTTGATGATCAGGAAGTAGAACGGGTAGGCGCACAGGAGCGCGAAGAGCAGGAAGCCGGCGTAGTTGACGAGCGCGAACGGGACGTCGCCGCGGGTGCGCTTGAGGGCAGGGCTGGTGATCGACACGGTCTCGTCCCCGTTCAGATGATCGACGTGCCGCGGGCGCGCTTGGCGATCGCGTTGGCGGTGACGAGCAGGACGACGGAGATGACGCTCTTCAGCATGCCCAGCGCCGTCGCCATCGACAGGCTGTTCCCGGTGATGCCGATGTTGTAGACGTACAGGTCCAGCACCTGGATGTGCTCCTTGTTGAAGGCGTTCTGGAACACGTAGTACTGCTCCATGCCGTTGTTGAGCATGTTCGCGATGGAGAGCACGAGCAGGACCACGTAGGTGGGCATCAGCTGCGGGAAGGTGATGTACCGCATGAGCTGGAAGCGGCCGGCGCCGTCGATGCGCGCGGACTCGTAGAGCGCCGGGTCGATCGAGGTGATGGCGGCGAGGTACATGATCGCGCCCCACCCGAGGCCCTTCCACAGGCTCCAGAGGAGCATCGTGAGCCACACGTGCTCACCGGTGTCGAGGAACTTGATCGGCGTCGTGATGATGCCCCAGTCGTTCAGCACCGAGTTCACGAGGCCCGAGGTGGAGAAGAGCGAGAAGGCGATCATGTACACGAGCACCCACGAGATGAAGTTCGGGAGCGTCGTGAGGGTCTGCACCGCGTTCTTGAACCACGGTGCCCGGATCTCGTTGAGGAGCATCGCGAAGAAGACCGGCAGCAGCGACGTCGCGATCCCCAGGAAGCTCATGGCGAGCGTGTTCGCCATGACCTGCCCGATCTGCTGGAGCTGGGTCGGCGAGGACACGAGCATCCGGAACCACTGGAACCCGACGAACTCGCTGCCCGACAGCCCGAGGGCGGGCTTGTAGTCGTAGAAGGCGGTCGCCCAGCCGACGAGCGGCAGGTAGGAGAACGCGAGCACGAGGACCAGGAACGGGAGGATGACGAGGAACATCGTCGGCGACGGCCTCTTGCCCTGGCGCCTGGTCCCGCGTCGGCGCCGGCCCTGCGGGGCGTCGGCGCCCCGGCGTCCGTGCTGCTGGTCCGGCACGGCCGCGGTGCCGCGGTCGAGCAGCGGTGCTCCCTGGGTGAGGCTCACCTGTCACTCCCTCGTGATGGGTCTCGCGCGCTCGACGGCCCACGGTGGCCGTCGTGTCGAAGCGCTTCGAATTGATATCACCCCCGTGACGGGTTCCGCAATGGTGTGCGGCGAACCATGTCCGGGTCGTGACCTCGCCCGCGACGTCGCGGGGGCGGGCGGTGCTACCGCCGCGCGGTGCTCCCGCGGGTGGTCAGCACGGGCGTCAGCAGCCGGGTCTCGGCGTGCTGACCTCCCTCGAGCCGCGCCATGACGATGTCCACGGCGAGGCTGCCGATCGTCGACGCCGGCAGGTCGATCGCGGTCATCGGCACCTGCTGGGCCAGCGCGACGTCCTCGGGGCACAGGGCGACGACGGACACGTCCTCGGGCACCGCCCGACCCGCGTCGCGCAGCCGGGACAGCACGTGCGGCAGCGCCCGCTCGTTGTGCACGAACAGGCCGCTGGTGCCGGGGGTCTCGGCGAGGAGCTCGTCGACGACTCGGGACACCTCCGCGGGAGCCCCCGGGCAGGCGACGACCTGCGCGTCGAGGCCGTGCACCGGCGCGGCCTGCGCGAACCCGCGCATCACGCGGTCCACGTACGACGTGTGCCGGTCCACGACCTCCTGCGGCGCGCCGATCATCGCCACCTGCCGGTGCCCGAGCTCGGACAGGTGCTGCGCGGCGAGGCGGCCCGCGGCCTCGAAGTCCAGGTCGACGCACGACAGCCCCGACGCGTCCCGCGGCAGTCCCACCAGGACGGACGGCTGCCGGGAACGGGCGAGGATCGGGATGCGGGCGTCGTCCGCCTCGACGTCCATGACGACGAGGGCGTCCACCATCGAGCCGTTCGTCGCGCGCTCCAGGCCCTCGAGGTCGTCCTGGGTGAGCAGCAGCACGTCGTGCGCGTGCTCCCGCGCCCGGGTCACGACGCCGCCCGCGAACTGCATGATCACGGGGACGTCGATACCGGAGCGCAGCGGGATCATCAGCCCGATGACCTCCGTGCGCGCCGACGCGAGGGCGCGCGCGCCGGCGTGTGGCCGGTAGCCCAGCGTCGCGATCGCCTGCTCGACGCGCCGGCGGGTGGGCGCGGAGATGGACCGCTTGCCGGAGAGCACGTAGGAGACGGTCGACGCCGAGACTCCCGCCGCCTTCGCGACGTCCTCGATGGTGGCCACGGCTATCTCCTGGGTGCGTGAGGGACGGCGGTGCCCGCGACCGGGAGGTCGGCGGGCACGTCGAGGATCACGGTAGCGCCCGCGGCGACCGGGACGCGGGTTCCCGCGGCGGCCACGCCGCCGTGCCGCACCACGACGTCCAGCGCTCGGTCGGCCGGCGCGCGCAGGCGCGCCCGCGTGAGCGCGCCGTCGCGCCACGCGAGGTCCACCTCGGCCCCGCCGCGGGCCCGCAGGCCGGTGACCTCGCCGTCGGGCCAGGCCGGCGGCAGGGCGGGCAGCAGGTCGAGGCGGACGACGCCGTCGTCCCGCCGGTGCGACTGCAGGAGCATCTCCGCGACGCCCGCCGTGAGCCCGAGGTTGCCGTCGATCTGGAACGGCGGGTGCGCGCTGAAGAGGTTCGGGTACAGGCCGCCGCGCTGGGCGCCCTGCGTCCGCCCGTCGGGGTCGTCGGCCGGACGCAGCGAGAGCAGCACCTGGTCGTGGGCGTGCCCGCCCTCGCCGAGCCGCGCCCACAGCGAGATCCGCCAGGCGAGCGACCAGCCCGTGGACTCGCGGCCGCGCAGCTCGAGGCTGCGGGCGGCGGCGCGCGCCAGGTCCGGGGTCGTCGTCGGGTCCAGGTCGCCGAGGGGGTAGAGCCCCACGAGGTGCGACAGGTGCCGGTGCTCCGGCTCCGCCTCGGCCACCTCCACGCCCCACTCCAGCAGCTCGCCGCGCGACCCGGTCGAGAGGTCGGGCAGCGCGGCGACGACGGCCTCGAGGCGAGCGAGCCACGGCTCGTCGGCGTCGTCGACCCCGAGCGCACCCGCGGCCTCGCGGCAGGCGGTGGCGAGGGCGCGCAGCAGCGCCACGTCCATCGCGGCGCTCGTCGTGACGGCGGCGGGCGCGCCGTCGGGCGCCACGAACTCGTTCTCCGGCGACGTCGACGGGCTGGTCCAGGCGCGCTCCGGGGCGTCGTCGCCCGTGCCGCCCGACGTCTGCACCCAGGAGAGCGCGAACTCGCCCGCGCCCCGCAGCGCCGGCCAGCCGGCGCGCAGCTCGGCGTCGTCGCCCGTGAAGCGGTGGTGCTCCAGGAGGTGCTGGGTCAGCCACGCGCCGCCGAGCGCCCACGCGGACCACTTGGCCGCGCCGCGGCCGTTGCCGACCGGCGCCGCGTGGCCCCACGGGTCCGAGTTGTGGTGCGCCGCCCAGCCCGCGGCGCCGTAGAGGTCGCGCGCGACGGCGGCCCCCGGACCCGCGGCGAGCCGCTCGACGTAGCGCAGCAGCGGCTCCTGGCTCGCGGCGAGCCCGGTCGTGCCGGCCGCCCAGTACGCCATCTGCAGGTTGATGTTCAGCGTGTAGCCGCTGCTCCACGGCCCCGGCAGCCACGGGTTCCACAGGCCCTGCAGGGTGAGGGGCAGGCCGCCCGGCCGCGAGGACGAGAGCAGCAGGTAGCGGCCGAGGTGGAATGCGAGCGCCGTCAGGCCGGGGTCCGGCCGCTCGGCCGCGGCCAGCACGCGGCGGTCGGTGGGCAGGTCGTCCGCCCCCGCGGGCGACGGCAGCGCGAGGTCCACGCGCCCGTAGAGGCGGGCGTGCTCCGCGACGTGCGCGGCGCGCAGGCGCTCGCGGAGCGCGGCCGCGTCGGCCTCGGGGTCGTCGCGCTCCGCGTCGCCGGGCGCACCGCCGCTCGCGAGCTGTGCCGCGATCCGGTCGGCCGGCGGGGCGGCGTCGGGCCGGCCGGGCGGCTCGGTCGTGGCGGTGGCGACCACCAGCACGTGGGTGCGCGCGACGCCGGTGCGCAGCGTGCCGTCCTCGACGACGGCGTCGTGGTCGGCGGGCGCGGCCACGGCGACGGTGCCGGTGCGGCCGCGCTCGGCGTCGTACCGCAGCTCGCCCTCCGGGTGGTGCGTCGGCGGGACGTCCACGGGCAGGTCGAGGGTCCGCACGAGGGTGCCCCGTGGGCCGACCGGCTGCCGGGCCGACGCGCGCAGCAGGCTCTCCACGCGCACGGTCAGGTGGACCGGTCGCTCGGCGCGCACGGTGTGGACCACCGCGCCGCCCCGCGCGTCGGCCCAGGTCTCCTGCACGACGCGGCCCGCCACGGGGTGCTCCCACGCGTGCGTGGCGACGCCGGTGCGCAGGTCCAGCTCGCGCCGCTCGATGCCGTGGGGGCGTGCCGCGGGGTCCGCGGGCGCGTCGGCGGGGCCGACGGCGACGTCGAGCTCGGCGAGCGGGAGGTACGCCTGCGCCCACGGGGTCTGCATCTCGGCGAGCAGCGACTCGGCGCCGCGGACGTCCCCCGCCTCGACGGCGGCGCGGACCCGGCCGAGGTGCTCGGGGCCCGGGGCGCGCGCCCCGGCCAGCGGGTCGGCGTCCGGGGTGCCGGACCAGGCCGTGAGGTCGTTGAGCCACAGGTGCTCCACCCCGGCGCGGCCCGTGCACATCACCCCCCGGTGGCCGTTGCCGACGGGGTAGGCCTCGACCCACCGTGCGGCGCTGCGGTCGGTGTGCAGGACGTGCGTCGTCGCGCGGAGGTCTGCCATGGTCGGAGAGCGTAGTGCGCACGCGCGAATCGGTTCGACCGCCGGGTGGTCGCCGGTCGGCGTGCGGCCCCAGGTCGAGGGGCACCTGCTTGACGACGGTCCGTCCGGGGTCGATACTCACCGTCGAAGCGCTTCGACATTGATCGAAGCGTCTGGCCGCGGCCCTGCACTGCTGCCGCGGCGCTGGACTCGACGAGGAGGACCCATGCTTCACCGCGCACGCACCCTGTCCGCGGCCGCCCTGATCGCCGCGTCGGCCCTGACGCTGACCGCCTGCGTGGGCGGCGGGGGAGGCGGCGGCACGACCACCGGGGGTGGCGACACCGACGACAAGACCCTGACGATCTGGCACTACGAGAACGAGGACTCGGCGATGGGCCAGGCGTGGGCCAAGGCGATCGAGATCTTCGAGGAGGAGCACCCGGACGTCACGGTCGAGGTCGAGAAGCAGACGTTCGAGCAGATCCAGAAGAACGCGAAGATCGTGCTGACCGGCGACGACGTGCCCGACGTCATGGAGTACAACAAGGGCAACGCGACCGCGGGGCAGCTCGCCGCGCAGGGCCTGATCGCCCCGCTGACGGACGCCGCGGAGGAGAACGGCTGGGCCGACAAGCTGTCCGGCTCGCTGCAGACCACCGCGCGCTACGACGAGAACGGCCTCATGGGCTCCGGCGACTGGTACGGCGTGCCCAACTACGGCGAGTTCGTCGGCGTCTACTACAACAAGAAGATGTTCGCCGACGCCGGCCTCGAGGTGCCGACGACGCTCGAGGAGCTCGAGCAGGTGATGAAGGCGTTCAAGGACGACGGCGTCACCCCGCTGGCCGAGGCCGGCGCCGAGTACCCGATGGGGCAGCTCTGGTACGAGCTCGTGCTGGCGAACGCCGACCGGGAGCTCGTCGACCAGTACCAGCTCTTCGACGGCGACGTCGACTTCCACGGGCCGGAGATGACGGCGGCCACCGAAAAGCTCGACTCGTGGATCGAGGACGGCTACGTCGCCTCCGACTCCGCGGGCCTCACGGCCGAGGACATGGGCGTCGCCTTCATGAAGGGCGACTACCCGATGATGGTCTCCGGCTCCTGGTGGTTCGGCCGCGTGACGGCGGAGATGAAGGACGACTGGGGTCAGTTCAACTTCCCGGGGAACACGCTGCACACCGGCTCGTCGGGCAACCTCTGGGTCGTCCCGACCAACGCGGACTCGCCGTCGCTGGCCACGGAGTTCATCGACACCACGCTGCGCCCCGAGGTGCAGGACGTGCTGGCGCAGACGGGCGGCCTGCCGGTCGCGGGCGACGCGTCCACGATCACCGACGACAAGACGCGCGAGCTCACCGAGAACTTCCAGGCGATCCTCGACGACGACGGCCTCGCGTTCTACCCCGACTGGCCCGTGCCGGGCTACTACGACACGATCGTCAGCCAGCTGCAGTCCCTGATCAACCGGTCGAAGACGCCGGACCAGGTGCTCGACGGGCTGGAGTCGGCCTACACGGACGGCAAGGCCGACCTGCTCGGCGAGTGACGACGTGACCGCCACCCTCAGCCCGCCCGCGGCGGCATCCCGGGCCGACGCCCGGACGCGCCGCCGCCGGCGGGGCACGACCCTGCCCTACCTGGCGTACCTGCTCCCCGGCGCGGTGCTCTTCGTGCTCGTCATCGGGTACCCGCTGGTGACCAACGTCTACATCAGCCTGTTCTCCTGGCGCGGCGGCCTGGCGCCGCTCACCTGGGTGGGCTTCGACAACTACACGGAGCTCTGGCACGACGCCGCGTTCTGGACGTCGTTCCAGAACTCCGTCGCGATGATCGTCGCGATGGTGCTCGTGCCCACCGTGATCGGCCTGCTGCTGGCGGCCGTGCTGTTCGACTACCTGGGCCGGCGGTTCGGCGCCCGGGTGGCGTCGGTCCTGCGGGCCACGTACTACCTGCCGCAGATCCTCCCGGTCGCCGTCGCGGGCGTGCTGTGGAACTGGATCCTCAACGCCCAGACGGGCGCGCTCAACGAGATCCTGCGCGCCGTCGGGGTCGCGGACCCGCCGAACTGGCTGGGCGACCCGAGCACGGCGCTGCCGAGCGTCATGCTCGTGCTGATCTGGGTGCAGATCGGGTACCCCGTCGTGATCTTCATGGCGGCGCTGCAGCGGGTGGACCCCGAGCTCTACGAGGCCGCGGAGCTGGACGGCGCCGGTTGGTGGCGGCGGTTCCAGGCCATCACGATCCCGCAGATCCGCCCGGAGACGTTCGTCGTGACGCTGACCTGCACGGTCGCGGCGCTCAAGGTGTTCGGGCCGATCTACGTGCTGACCCGCGGCGGCCCGGAGAGCTCCACGCTCGTGCCGAGCTACTACTCGTACCTCAACTTCTTCGACAAGTCGCGGGTGGGCTACGGCGCCGCCGTGGCGACCGTGCTCACAGTGGTGATCCTCGTGGTCGCCGTCGTCATCCTCGCGCTGCAGACGCGCGCCGAGCGGGCCGAGGAGGTGGGGCGCTGATGGCCGCGACCCTGGCGACGGTCCGGTCGCGCAGCGGGGACCGGCATCACCGGGGCGCCGGGCACTGGTTCGTGCTCGCGGGCGCCGTCGTCGTCGCGCTGCTCGTGGTCGCGCCGCTGCTGGTGATGCTGCTCAACGCGTTCAAGTCGCCCGACGACTACACGCAGCACGGGCCGCTCAGCCTGCCGACGAGCCTGTACCTCGACGGGCTCGTGAACTTCTGGCAGCGCACCGAGTTCCCGGTGAAGCTGTGGAACTCGACCTTTATCTCCGCCGTCGTGGCGGTGGCGGCGTGCGCCCTCTCGCTCCTCAACGCCTACGCGATCGGGATCGGCCGGATCAAGGGCCGGATGTGGGTGGTGCTGCTCTTCCTGCTCGCGAACATGCTCCCGCAGGAGGCGCTGATCTACCCCCTGTTCGACATGGCCCGGCAGGTGGGGCTGTCGAACTCGCAGTGGTCCGTGATCATCATCTTCACGGTCATCCAGTCGGCGTTCGGCACCTACCTGCTGGCGTCCGTGCTCGGCACGTTCCCGCCGGCGCTCCTCGAGGCGGCGGCGCTCGACGGCGCAGGCCGCTGGCGGATCCTGTGGCGGGTCGTCTTCCCGATCGTGCGGCCCACGCTCATGGTCCTGATGATCTTCTTCTTCATCTGGACCTGGAACGAGTTCTTCATCCCGCTGGTCATGCTCACGACCAACGACACGCAGACGATCCCGATCGCGCTCGCGTCGCTGCAGGGCGACCGGATGATGGACGCCCCGACGACCAATGCCGGGGCGCTCGTCTCCCTCGTCCCGGCCCTGGTGTTCTTCCTGATCTTCCAGCGCACCCTCACCCGAGGCGTCACCGCCGGCGCGGTGAAGTAGCGCACCACCCCACCCTCGCGCGGCGTGCTCCCGGGTACTCCGCCATCATCGACACGACAGCACGGAGTAGGTGCACCTGATGAAGTTCACCGACGGTTACTGGCAGACCCGCCGCGGGATCGCACCGCTGTACGCGGTGGAGGTCGACGACGTCCGCGTCGACGAGGCGGCGGGCACGATGACCGTCTACGCCCCCACCGCGCCGATCCGGCACCGCGGCGACACGCTCAACCGGCCGATGCTCACGGTCACGTACTCGTCACCGTCCCCGGGCGTCGTGCGGGTCCGCATCGAGCACTTCGCGGGCGCCGCGCGCCGCGGGCCGGAGTTCGCCGTGGCGCCCGAGCCGGGCTTCCTCCCGGTCGTGAAGGTCGACGAGACGGAGGGCGTGCTCGAGACGGGTGGCCTCACCGTGCGGGTGCACCGGGGCGGCGGCTGGCACGTGGACGTCGAGCACGACGGCCGCGTGCTCACGTCGAGCCTGCCGAAGTCCGTGGGCGCGATGACCGCGACGTCCGGCCCGCTGGAGGGCGGCGCCTGGGTGCACGAGCAGCTGACGCTCGAGCCGGGCGAGCACGTCTACGGCCTCGGCGAGCGGTTCGGGCCGTTCGTCAAGAACGGGCAGTCCGTCGACGTCTGGAACGAGGACGGCGGCACCTCCAGCGAGCAGGCGTACAAGAACGTGCCGCTCTACCTGACCAGCAAGGGCTACGGCGTCTTCGTGGCGCACCCCGAGCGGGTGTCGCTCGAGGTCGCCTCCGAGGTGAACACCCGCGTCCAGTTCTCGGTCGAGGGCCAGTCGCTCGAGTACTACGTCATCGCCGGCCCGACGCCGAAGGACGTGCTGCGGCGCTACACCGCGCTCACCGGGCGGCCGGCGCGCGTGCCCGCCTGGTCGTACGGCACGTGGCTGTCGACGTCGTTCACCACGGACTACGACGAGGCCACGGTCACGAGCTTCGTGGACGGGATGGCCGAGCGCGGCCTGCCGCTGAGCGTCTTCCACTTCGACTGCTTCTGGATGCGCGAGTACCAGTGGTGCGACTTCGAGTGGGACCCGCGCGTCTTCCCCGACCCGGAGGGCATGCTCGCCCGCCTGCACGACCGGGGCCTGAAGGTGAGCGTCTGGATCAACCCCTACATCGGGCAGCGCTCGCCGCTGTTCGAGGAGGGGCGCGCCAAGGGCTACCTGCTGCGCACCACCGACGGCGGGGTGTGGCAGTGGGACCTGTGGCAGGCCGGCATGGCCCTGGTCGACTTCACCAACCCGGAGGCCGCGGACTGGTACCTCGGCCATCTGGAGCGCCTGCTCGACCAGGGTGTCGACGCCTTCAAGACGGACTTCGGCGAGCGGGTGCCCACCGAGGACGTCGTCTGGCACGACGGCTCGGACCCCCGCAAGATGCACAACTACTACGCCGAGCTGTACAACGAGCTGGTCTTCCGCCTGCTCGAGCGCCGCCGCGGGCGCGGCGACGCGGTCGTCTTCGCGCGGTCGGCCACGGCGGGCGGTCAGCAGTTCCCGGTGCACTGGGGCGGGGACTGCGACTCGACCTACGCGTCGATGGGGGAGTCCCTGCGGGGCGGCCTGTCGCTCGCGCTGTCGGGCTTCGGCTACTGGAGCCACGACATCGGCGGCTTCGAGGGCACGCCCGACGCGGGGGTGTTCAAGCGCTGGCTCGCGTTCGGGCTGCTGTCGAGCCACTCGCGCTTCCACGGCTCGTCGTCGTACCGCGTGCCGTGGGCCTTCGACGAGGAGGCCGTCGACGTCGCGCGCCGCTTCACGCACCTCAAGATGTCGCTCATGCCCTACCTCGCCGCCGCGGGCGAGGAGGCGCACGCCGCGGGCACGCCGATCATGCGCCCGATGGTGCTGGAGTTCCCCGCCGACCGCGCCACCTTCGGCGTCGACATGCAGTACATGCTGGGCGGATCGCTGCTCGTCGCCCCGGTCTTCCAGGCCGACGGCGCGGTCGAGTACTACGTGCCCGAGGGCACGTGGACCCGCCTGCTCGACGGCGACGACGGCGGGCACGCCGAGACGGTCACGGGCCCACGCTGGGTCACCGAGACCCACGGCTTCGACTCCCTGCCGGTGCTGGTGCGCCCCGGCACCGTGCTGCCGGTGGGCGCCCGGACCGACCGGCCCGACTACGCGTGGGCCGACGGCGTCGAGCTGCGCTGCGTCGAGCTGCCCGACGGGTACGACGCCGTCACGACCGTGCCGACGGGCGGGCCCGACGGAGAGGCCGCGCGCTTCCGGGTCCGCCGCGCCGGCACCGAGGTCGTCGTCACGACCGACGACGCCCCGGGCGCCTGGACCGTCCGGTCGGGGGAGCGGACGGCAGCCGGCGACGGCCCAGGGACCGTGACCCTGTCGCTGTGACCTGCCTTCGAACAAGCGATCCGTCGCGCCATCCGGCCGCATGGCGCGACGGATCGCTTGTTCGAAGGCTCCGCAATCCAGGTCCGGCCTGTTCCCGTGACCTACACTGACAAGGTGTGGAAGCGCTCCCACACCTGCGACCACCCCGCATGACCTCCGCACGACCCCAGGATCGAGGACCGAGAACCATGACCAGCACGTCCACGGCCACCGCGACCGAGCCGATCGACCAGGCGGCCTCCGCCCGCACGTTCCCCGCCGACTTCCTGTGGGGCACCGCGACCGCGGCGTACCAGATCGAGGGGGCGGCGGCCGAGGGTGGCCGGGGCCCGTCGATCTGGGACACGTACTCGCACACGCCGGGCCGCACGCAGGGCGGCGACACGGGCGACGTCGCCTGCGACCACTACCACCGCTGGTCCGAGGACGTGGACCACCTCGACCGCCTCGGCGTCGGCGCCTACCGCCTGTCGATCTCGTGGTCGCGGGTGCAGCCGGGCGGGAGCGGTCCGCTCAACCCCGACGGCGTCGCGTTCTACCGCGGCCTGCTCGACGCCCTGCGCGAGCGCGGCATCCGGCCGTTCGTCACCCTGTACCACTGGGACCTGCCGCAGGAGCTCGAGGACGCCGGCGGCTGGGCGAACCGGGCGACGTCGTACGCCTTCGCCGAGTACGCCCGGCACATGGCCGTCGAGCTCGGCGACCGCGTCGAGGCCTGGACGACCCTCAACGAGCCCTGGTGCTCCGCCTACCTCGGGTACGGCTCCGGCGTGCACGCCCCCGGCCGCACCGAGCCCGCCGCGGCGCTCGCCGCCGTCCACCACCTGAACCTGGCGCACGGCCTGGCCGCGCAGGCGATCCGCGACGTGGTCCCGGGCGCCCAGGTGTCGATCACGCTGAACCTGCACGCGATCCGCCCGGCGGACGCCGCGTCCGAGGGCGACGCCGACGCCGTCCGGAAGATCGACGCGCTGGCGAACCGGGCCTTCCTCGGTCCGATCCTCGGCGGTGCCTACCCCGACGACCTGCTCGACGACACCGCGCACGTGTCGGACTGGTCGTTCGTGCACGAGGGCGACCTCGAGCAGATCCGCCAGCCGCTCGACGTCCTCGGTGTGAACTACTACTCCACGGTCACCGTGCGGCACTACGACGGCGAGGGGGAGCGGTCGGAGAACGACGGTCACGGGGCGTCGAGCCACAGCCCCTGGATCGGCGTCACCGACGTCGAGTTCGCCGAGCAGCCCGGCCCGTACACGGCGATGGGCTGGAACATCGAGCCGTCGGGCCTGACCGACCTCCTGCTCCGCCTGCACCGGGAGCACCCGGGCCTGCCGCTCGCCGTGACGGAGAACGGCGCGGCCTTCGACGACGAGCTGGTGGTGGACGACGGCGAGCGCCGCGTGCACGACGACCGCCGCGTGGCCTATCTGCACGACCACGTCGAGGCCGTCGGCGCCGCGCGCGACGCGGGCGCGGACGTGCGCGGGTACTTCGCCTGGTCGCTGATGGACAACTTCGAGTGGGGCTACGGCTACTCCAAGCGGTTCGGCATCCTGCACGTCGACTACCCGACGGGCGAGCGCACGTGGAAGGACTCGGCGCACTGGTACCGCCGGCTGGCCACCTCCGGCCAGGTGCCGCCCGTCACCGCCGCCACCCCTTGACGGACACCCGGCCCTGCCTGTTCGGCACTACCGTGCGGGCATGACCGCCGCGCGTCCCGACCCGTCGCCCACCACCATGCCGGACGAGGCCGCCCGGTTCGACGGCGCCCTGCGCGCCCGGTGCCGGGAGCGCCGGGTGCCGGCCCTCTCCGCCGCGGTGGGGCGCGCCGGCGAGGTGGTGTGGACCGGCAGCGCCGGCTGGGCGCCGGCCCACTCGGGCACGGCGTTCCGCATCGGGTCGATCACCAAGCCCATGACGGCGGTGGCGGTGCTGCGCCTGGCGGACGCGGGGCGGCTCGGCCTCAACGACCCGGTGGGGCGGCACCTGGCCGACGCCCCGGCCCCCGACGCCACCGTCGCCCAGCTGCTCACGCACACCGCCGGGCTGCCCGCCGAGCCGCCGGGGCCGTGGTGGGAGCGGCACGGCGCGGGGACGTGGGACGCCCTCGTCGCGTCCGGCGTCGTGCCGCTCTGGGAGCCGGGGGAGCGGCACCACTACTCCAACGTCGGCTACGCCGTGCTGGGGCGGCTGCTCGAGGAGGCGCACGGCCGGTCGTGGGACGCCGTCCTGCGCGACGAGGTCTGGACGCCCCTGGGCATGACGGGGACCGGGCGGACGCCGTCGGGGGACGCCGCCGTCGGGTACGCGGTGCACCCCCACGACGGCACGGTCCTCGTGGAGCCGGTGGCCGCCTACGGCGCGATGGGCCCGGCGGGCGAGGTGTGGTCGACCCCGTCGGACCTGGTGCGGTTCGGGTCGTGGCTGGTCGGCGCGGCTGGCGGCGCCGGGGACGACGTGCTCCCGCTCGCCTGGCGACGGCGGATGACGACGCCCCGGGCGGTGGTGGACGACGGCGTGCCGTTCACCGCCGCGTGGGGGCTGGGCGTCTCCGTGCACCACGGACCGGGCGAGGGCGGGCGCGCGGCTCGTCGGACCGTGGGCCACGGCGGGTCCGTGCCCGGGTTCACCGCGACGCTGCGCGCCGATGCGGCGACGGGCGACGTCGTCGCCGTCTGCGGCAGCTCGACCGCAGGGTTCGGCGACGCGTCGTTCCTGATCGACCTCCTGGGCGCACAGGGTCCCGCCCCCGCGGCGGCTGCTTCCGTCGATCCCGATGCCGCCGCGCTGGCCGGGACCTGGTACTGGGGGCCGATGCCGTACACGCTGTCCCCGCGCGCCGACGGTCGCGTGGACCTGAGCGCGCCGGACGGTCGGGGGACGGTGTTCGCCCGGTCGTCCGACGGCGGCTGGATCGGCGTGGAGGGCGGCTACTGGCGGGGGGAACGGCTGCGACTCCTCGAGGCCGGGGCTGCGCAGGCGCTCGACGTGGGCACCTTCCACTTCACCCGCACGCCGTACGACCCCGCGACGGCGGTGCCGGGCGGCGTCGACCCCGCGGGCTGGCGCGCGGTCCCCGCGCCTCGCGCCGCCGACTGAGCCGCCGGGGCCGAGGGCCGGTGTGCGACACACCACCGTGCGCGACACGCCGACGACCTCGACGACTTTTCGACCGCCTCGCCGTCGGGAATGTCCGTTCTGCCGGCCCGTCCGGGTGCCGGCCGACCGCCCGTCGAGCGGGCCGGGCGCGGGGACGCGGCGCCGCGTCGTCGCGCACATGCTGTGGACGCCGGTCGCCCACCGCCTGTGGACATCCGGGCGAGACCCGCACGGTGCTGCGGAAGGACGCCCGGAACGGTGTTGACGGACCTCTGCCGTCCCTGTGGACGAGGGGGTGTCAGACCCTCGTGGGAGGCTGTTCGTGAGCGTTCGGTGCGAGGGGTGTTCGACGAATGACAGCGGTGTCAACCACAAGATGTCGGCCCCGCGCGAGCCCCGACCACTAGGTGTAGTGTTTGGAGCACGCGGGGCGCACAGCCCTTCGAACAAAGCACACCGGCGTAGTTCCACGGGCGTCATCCCTGGTCCGGGCCCTTTCGGGGCCCGTCGAGGGGACCGGCTCGCAGGGTCGCGACACCGGTCGGACGAAGCCCCCGGTGGGGAGCGCAGAGAGGGAGAGACACATGAGCATCACGGTCTACAGCAAGCCGGCCTGCGTGCAGTGCGACGCGACCTACCGCGCCCTCGACCGCAAGGGCGTCGAGTACACCGTGGTCGACATCACGCAGGACGCCGAGGCGCTCGAGATGGTCCGCGGCCTCGGCTACCTGCAGGCGCCCGTCGTCGTCGCCGGCGACACGCACTGGTCGGGCTTCCGTCCCGACCAGATCGCCGCGGTCGCGGCGCAGCAGGCCGTCTCGGCCTGACGCGTACCTCGGCACAGACTCGACAGGACGCGGGGCGCGCAGGTCGCGACCCCGCACCCACGAACGGCCGGCGCCCCGGGCTTCGACACCCGACCCGGGGCGCCGTGCGTGTTCCTCGACGCAACGCGTCGGCCTGGTAGCAGCATCCGGGGGGAGGCTGAGCATGAGTTCTCTCGTCTACTTCTCCAGCGTGTCGGAGAACACCCACCGGTTCGTCCGACGCCTCGGGCTCGAGGAGCTCGGCATGTCCGTGCACCGGATCCCGGTGCGCAAGCAGGACGGCTTCCTCACGGTGACCGAGCCCTACGTGCTCATGGTCCCGACCTACGGCGGGGGCAACGAGGGCGGCGCCGTGCCACGGCGCGTGCGCGAGTTCCTCAACGACCCGCACAACCGGTCGCTCGCCCGCGGCGTCATCGCCGCGGGGAACACCAACTTCGGCGCTGCGTACTGCATCGCCGGCGACATCATCTCCGCGAAGTGCCAGGTGCCCTACCTGTACGCCTTCGAACTCCTGGGGACGGCTGAGGACGCCACGCGCGTCCGTGACGGATTGGGACGATTTTGGCAACGACAGTCACTGATCTCGGCGTGAGCTCGACGACGACCCCCGAGGTCGCGGGGGCCACCCCGGTGCCGCTGCAGGGCGTGCAGCTGGACTACCACGCGCTCAACGCGATGCTGAACCTGTACGGCGCGGACGGCCAGATCCAGTTCGAGAAGGACCGCGAGGCCACCACGGCCTACTTCGAGCAGCACGTGGTGCCGAACACGATCCAGTTCGAGACCCTCGACGCGAAGCTCGACTACCTCCTCGAGAACAAGTACTACGACCCGGCGGTCCTCGAGAAGTACTCGCGCACCTTCGTCAAGGAACTGTTCCGGCTCGCGTACTCGAAGGACTTCCAGTTCGAGTCGTTCCTCGGCGCGTTCAAGTACTACACGTCGTACACGCTGAAGACGTTCGACGGGAAGAAGTACCTCGAGCGCTTCGAGGACCGCGTCTCGATGGTGGCCCTCGGCCTGGCCGACGGCGACGAGCAGGTCGCGCGCGACGTCGTCGAGGAGGTCGTCTCCGGACGGTTCCAGCCCGCGACGCCGACGTTCCTCAACGTGGGCAAGGCGCAGCGCGGTGAGCCCGTGTCCTGCTTCCTGCTGCGCATCGAGGACAACATGGAGTCGATCGCGCGCGGCATCAACTCCGCCCTGCAGCTGTCCAAGCGCGGCGGCGGCGTGGCCCTGCTGCTGAGCAACATCCGCGAGCACGGCGCCCCGATCAAGCACATCCAGAACCAGTCGTCCGGCGTCATCCCCGTGATGAAGCTGCTCGAGGACTCGTTCTCGTACGCGAACCAGCTCGGGGCGCGCCAGGGCGCGGGCGCGGTGTACCTGCACGCGCACCACCCGGACATCATGCGGTTCCTCGACACCAAGCGGGAGAACGCGGACGAGAAGATCCGCATCAAGACGCTCTCGCTCGGCGTCGTCATCCCGGACGTGACGTTCGAGCTGGCGAAGACGAACGCGGACATGCACCTGTTCAGCCCGTACGACGTCGAGCGCGTCTACGGCAAGCCGTTCGCCGACATCTCCATCTCGGAGAAGTACGACGAGCTCGTCGCCGACGACCGCATCACGAAGACGACGATCAAGGCCCGCGACTTCTTCCAGACGATCGCGGAGCTGCAGTTCGAGTCCGGCTACCCGTACGTGATGTTCGAGGACACCGTGAACGCGGCGAACCCGATCAAGGGCCGCATCACGCACTCGAACCTCTGCTCGGAGATCCTGCAGGTCTCGACGCCGTCGACGTTCCACGAGGACCTGTCCTACGACCACGTCGGCCGGGACATCTCCTGCAACCTCGGCTCGCTGAACATCGCGAAGACGATGGACTCGCCGGACTTCGCGAAGACGATCGACACCGCGATCCGTGCGCTCACGGCCGTCTCGGACCAGACGAGCATCGAGTCGGTCCCGTCGATCCGCCGCGCGAACGAGCTCGGGCACGCCATCGGCCTCGGCCAGATGAACCTGCACGGGTACCTCGCGCGCGAGCGGATCTACTACGGCTCCGAGGAGGGCGTGGACTTCACGAACCTCTACTTCTACACGGTCGCGTACCACGCGATCGCGGCGTCGAACCGCCTCGCGATCGAGCGCGGCAAGGCGTTCGGCGGGTTCGAGGACTCCAAGTACGCCACGGGCGAGTACTTCGACAAGTACACCGACGGCGAGTGGAAGCCCGCCACGGAGCGCGTCGCGCAGCTCTTCGCCGACGCCGGCGTGGCGATCCCGACGCAGGACGACTGGCGTGCGCTCAAGGCCTCGGTCATGGAGCACGGCATCTACAACCAGAACCTCCAGGCCGTGCCGCCCACCGGGTCGATCAGCTACATCAACAACTCGACGTCGTCGATCCACCCGGTGCCCGCCAAGATCGAGATCCGCAAGGAGGGCAAGCTCGGTCGCGTGTACTACCCGGCGCCGTACATGACGAACGACAACCTGGACTACTACCAGGACGCGTACGAGATCGGCTACGAGAAGATCATCGACACCTACGCCGCCGCGACGCAGCACGTGGACCAGGGCCTGTCGCTGACGCTGTTCTTCCCCGACACGGTGACGACGCGCGACGTCAACCGCGCCCAGATCTACGCCTGGCGCAAGGGGATCAAGACGCTGTACTACATCCGTCTCCGGCAGATGGCCCTCGAGGGCACGGAGATCGAGGGCTGCGTCAGCTGCATGCTGTGACCGCGTCGAGCAACTATCAGGAATTCGGGGAAGAGACAGAGATGGCGCCCACGGGGAAGCTCAAGCTCATCGATCGCGTGAGCGCGATCAACTGGAACCGGCTGCAGGACGAGAAGGACCTCGAGGTCTGGGACCGCCTGGTCGGCAACTTCTGGCTGCCGGAGAAGGTGCCGGTGTCGAACGACATCCAGTCGTGGCACACGCTCACCGACGCCGAGCGGCTCATGACCACCCGCGTGTTCACCGGCCTCACGCTGCTGGACACCATCCAGGGCACGGTCGGCGCGGTGTCCCTCATCCCCGACGCGCTGACGCCGCACGAGGAGGCGGTGTACACCAACATCGCGTTCATGGAGTCGGTGCACGCCAAGAGCTACTCGTCGATCTTCTCTACACTGATCTCGACGCGGGAGATCGACGAGGCGTTCGCCTGGTCGGAGCAGAACCCCCACCTGCAGCGCAAGGCCGAGATCGTGCTCGACTACTACCGCGGCGACGACCCGCTGAAGCGCAAGGTCGCCTCGACGATGCTCGAGTCGTTCCTGTTCTACTCCGGCTTCTACGCGCCGATGTACTGGTCCAGCCGCGCCAAGCTCACGAACACGGCCGACCTCATCCGCCTCATCATCCGCGACGAGGCCGTGCACGGGTACTACATCGGCTACAAGTACCAGAAGGGCCTGGCGCAGGTCAGCCAGACCGAGCAGGACGAGCTCAAGGCCTACACCTTCGAGCTGCTCTTCGAGCTGTACGAGAACGAGGTGGAGTACACCGACGCCCTGTACGGCGACCTCGGCCTCACCGAGGACGTCAAGGCGTTCCTGCGGTACAACGCCAACAAGGCCCTGATGAACCTGGGCTACGAGGCGCTGTTCCCCAAGGAGGACACCGCCGTGAACCCGGCCATCCTCGCCGCGCTGTCGCCGAACGCCGACGAGAACCACGACTTCTTCTCCGGGTCGGGCTCGTCGTACGTCATCGGCAAGGCCGTGGCCACCGAGGACGACGACTGGGACTTCTGAGACCCGTCTCAGGCCCAGGTCGCCGAACCGGCTGATCAGAGGCCCGGACCCGCGGACTTCCGCAGGTCCGGGCCTCTTTGCGTGCCCACTCGCCGTGGACACCGGAGGTCGACGATGGACCCGAGAACCCAGTCGGAGTGGCACGCAGGTGGCACGCGCACACCTGTCAGACGAGAGCGAGGCGGCCCGACGAGCCGAACTGCGGTTCGCGGAGCTGCCGGGCTCGTGCCACAGCGTGCCAGAGGGCAGGCGTTCGACGGCCTGCGATCCGCGACATTCCGCGGGTTCCGACGGCCGACGCCGACTCGCCTCGTGCCGTGGCACGGCGTGGCACGAGGCCACAGCCTGGCCTGCGGGAGGGCGCGATGAGCACGACGACGAAGCGAGAGGCGTGGGGAAGCCTCCGCAAGCTGCCCTCCGGCCGGTGGCAGGTCCGCTACCCGGCGCCGGACGGTCGGACGTACACAGCAAGAACCGCTGACGACACGGGGCTGACGTTCCAGACGAAGACGGACGCGAGGGCCTGGCTCGCCGCGACCCAGACCCGCATCGCCCGCGGCGAGTGGGAGGCGCCGGCGGCGGCCGCGGCGCGTCGGAGGCTGGCGGAGGAGGCCGCGCGGGCACAAGCCATCGGCTTCCGTGAGTACGCCGAGAAATGGCTCACGATGATCCGGCAGACCCCCAACCGCAGCGGCAGGATGCGGGCCCCAGCGACGATCCGCGACTACAAGGGCAAGCTCGACCGATACCTCGTCCCCGAGTTCGGCGACACCCCGGTGCGATCGATCGATGCCGCACGGGTCATGCTGCTCAAGCAACGGTTGGACAAGATTCCGTCGGAGCTCAACACGAACTCGGGACGCAACGGCGTGACGCGACCAGTGCTCGTGGTGCTGATGATGATCCTGCGCCAGGCGGCACGGGAGGGGATCACCGCGGCGGCCCCGCTGGTCAGCATCCCCAGGCAGATGCCCGTCCGGCACGACGCCGGTCACGATCCGGGCGAAGACGTTGCGACCCCCGCGCAGGTCGAGGCGCTGTACCAGGCGACGCCGCAGCCGTGGCGGATCATGGTGATGCTCGCCGCATGGTGCCAGCTGCGGCGGGGCGAAGCGCTCGGACTCCAGCGCAGGGACATCCAGTGGCACGACGACGGAACCGCGACGCTGTCTGTCCGCCGCCAGCTCAACGCGAACACCGGAGACTACTCGGACCCGAAGAGCGAGGCAGGGAAGCGGTCGATGAGCGTCCCGAGAATCATGCGCGAACGCTTGGCCGAGCATCTTCGGGCCCATGTCGCAGCAGAAGCGAGGTCGCCGCTCGTTCCGGGCAGCCCCCGCAGCGCAATGCCACTCTCCAACACCAAATGGGGTTACGTCTGGGCAGAGGCGCGCGACGCGGTGTCCAGCCTGCCGGAGCGGTTTCGGTTCCATGACCTGCGGCACACCGGCCTGACGATCTTCGCCCAGGAGGGCGCGACGCTCGCCGAGCTGATGCGCCGTGGCGGCCACTCTGACATCCAAGTAGTCCTGCGATACCAGCACGCCACGATGGAACGGGACCGCGAGCTCGCCGATCGGATGAGTGATAGTGCCCTGACGAGGATCGCGAAGAGGTGACGCTGGTGCTTCCAGATTCGTCGGATCCGGTCCCAGGCGGTCGTCGATAGGCATACCGGACCGTGGCCGGAGTACCGGCAGGGAACACGGGGTGCCTTCTGGGCACGGCGGAACACCTGTGTCGTGACAACGCCGCAGTGGCGTCGCTGGAAGGAGAACGATCATGCGAACCACGAACACGGAGAACCGGTCGGGGCCGCGCGGGCATCTCGTGGCCCTCGCCGACGCGGCGGAGGAGTTCAGCGTGTCGGTGAAGACCATCCGCCGGCGCATCGCCGACGGAACCGTCACCGGGTACCGGGTGGGCAGACTCATCCGCGTCGACCTCGACGAGCTGCGCGACAGGCTGGCAATCACGATCCCGTCGGCGCGGCCGTAAGGCCGCCGACCTCATGAGCGATGACCGCGGGCGTCGCTCAGTGCGGCGCAGACGCACTTGCGCAGGTCGCACGGTGCCGGTGAGTCCGCGGCACCGTTGACTTCCCCGAAGAGGCCTCGCCCGGCGATCGTCAGACGCCGTCCCGTCGACGTCACGCCCCACGGCCTGGAGGACGCCGACCGCTCAGCGGTGCCGATTCGGCACCGCCGGGCCGTCTCCCGGAGGCGCGGGCGGGGCGAGGTGTCCATGGCTCGATGGTGGACACGGTGCGTTACCGCAAACGTACGGGGTAGCTACCCCGTACGGACCCCGTACGCACCGGTAGTGACGGCGTCGGCGCAGGCCAGGGTGCGTACGGGGATCGGCTCGGCGAAAACGTGCGCGGGCCCGGGCGAGGGTGTGTGCGCGGGGATCGGGGGGCCGCCGCGCGCACCGCCGGCTATGCCTGCGGCGCGACGATCCGGCCGAGCGTGGCCTGGAGCCCTCCGAGCGCGCCCGGCACCAGCGAGTAGTACGCCCAGCGCCCGCGCTGCTCGCGCTCGAGCAACCCCGCCTCGACAAGGATCTTGAGGTGGTGGCTGACCGTGGGCTGCGCGAGGCCGAGCGGGTCGGTCAGGTCGCAGACGCACACCTCGTGCCCCTCGTGCGCGGCGGCGATCGAGAGCAGCTGCACGCGGGCCGGGTCGGCGAGCGCCTTGAAGCGGCGGGCGACGTCGACGGCGGTCTCGTGGTCGACGGCGGAGTCGTCGGCGGGTCCGCAGCATGCGGCCGCCGGGGAGGACGACGACACGGGTTCGAGGGCCAGGTCCGTCACGGTCATGCCCCCATCTTGCCACGCATCGAAGAATGTGGATATGTTGTGGTCCGCAGTCATCGAAGTTCATCAATACGGGGGAGTGCGTGATGGTCGAGACGGTGCGAGCAGAGCTGCCGGTGGTCGTCATCGGCGCGGGCCCGGTGGGCCTGGCCGCGGCGGCGCACCTGCTGGAGCGAGGGCTGGAGCCGCTGGTGCTGGAGGCCGGCGAGCGGGCCGGCGCAGCGATGTCCTCGTGGGGGCACGTGCGCCTGTTCTCTCCGTGGCGGTACGACGTCGACGCCGCGGCGCGCCGTCTGCTGGAGCCCGCCGGCTGGACGTCGCCCGATCCCGACGCCCTGCCGACCGGGCGTGAGCTCGTCGAGGGCTACCTCGCTCCGCTGGCGGCGACGCCGGCGATCGCCTCGCGGCTGCGCACGGGCACGCGGGTGCTCGCGGTCGCGCGGGACGGGGCGGACAAGACGCGCTCGCTGGGCCGCGACCGCCGCGGCTACCGCGTGCGGACCGTCGGCGCGGACGGCCGCGTGACCGACGTCCTGGCGCGGGCGGTGATCGACGCGTCCGGCACGTTCTCGACGTCGAACCCGCTCGGCGTGAGCGGGCTGCCCGCGGCCGGGGAGCCCGACGCCGCGGCGTTCGTCACCGGCCCGCTGCCCGACGTGCTCGGCGCCGACCGCGACCGCTTCGCCGGGCGGCACACCCTCGTGGTCGGCATGGGTCACTCCGCGGCGAACACGCTGCTCAGCCTGGTGGAGCTGGCCGAGGCGACGCCGGGCACCACGATCACGTGGGCGATCCGCGGTGGCTCGGCCCGCCGGCTGTTCGGCGGTGGCACCGACGACGAGCTCCCCGCCCGCGGGCTGCTGGGCACGCGGCTCAAGGACGCCGTCGACGCCGGGCGGCTGCGGCTGCTCACCCGGGCCTCGATCGAGCAGCTCGTCCCCGGCGCGGGGTCGGTGCAGGTGCTCGGCACCGCCAAGGACGCGCCGCTCGCCCTGGAGGTGCACGCGATCGTCAACGCCACCGGCTTCCGCCCCGACCTGGGCATGCTGCGCGAGGTGCGGCTCGACCTCGACCCTGTCGTGGAGGCGCCGAGCGCGCTGGCGCCGCTCATCGACCCGAACCAGCACTCGTGCGGCACCGTGCCGCCGCACGGCGAGCAGGTGCTGTCCCACCCGGACGACGGCTTCTACCTCGTGGGCATGAAGTCCTACGGCCGCGCGCCGACGTTCCTCCTGGCCACCGGCTACGAGCAGGTACGCTCCGTCGCCGCCGCACTGGCCGGCGACCGGGCTGCGGCCGACGCCGTCGAGCTGAACCTTCCCGCCACCGGGGTGTGCTCCACGGACCTGGCGATGGAGGCGGACGGCGAGTCCGCCGCAGGGTCGTGCTGCGGGAGCGCTCCGGCCGAGCCGCAGCTCGTCACGCTCGGCGTCGGCGCCCCCGCGGGCGTCGGGTTCGCGTCGGGCATCGTGCACGGCCGCTCGGGCGACGGCGAGGACGTGTGAGCCTTACGGCGCGCGCCGCGACTCCCGCCGACACGGCGGGGGTCGCGGCCATCTATGACCACTACGTCCTGACCTCGACGGCGACGTTCGAGCTGGACCCGCCGGGACGCCCGTTGTGGGATGCGAAGCTCGACGCCGTCCGGGACGGCGGGTGGCCGTTCCTGGTCGCGGACTCGGGCGGCAACGTCGCGGGGTTCGCGTACGTCGGCCCGTGGCGACCGCGGCCCGCCTATGAGCACACGGTGGAGGACTCCATCTACCTCGACCCCGCGCACACGGGCCGCGGCGTCGGCACGCAGCTCATGGCGCGCCTCGTCGAGGAGGCGGGGCGGGCCGGCGCGCGCGAGGTGATCGCCGTCGTCGCGGACATGGACTCGCCCGCCTCCCTGTCGCTGCACCGGCGGGCCGGGTTCACCGACGCCGGCCGTCTCGAACGAGTCGGGCGCAAGTTCGACCGGTGGCTGGGCACCACGCTGCTGCAGAGGTCGCTCGTCTGAGCCTGCCGGTGCTCTTGTCGACGGCGCTGAGCTGCTCTCGGTTGTCGGGGAAGATCCGAAGCCGCGTGCCGCGTGCGTTACGAGGGTCGGGCGTTGTGCCCCCGACGACGGACACCTCGAGATATTAGGTCAGCGAGTGCTGTATGGTCAGCCCATGCTGACCATTGCCTCGCGTCTCGACGTGATGAACCGTCTCGGGCGTGCCATGGCCGACCCGACGCGCTCACGCATCCTGATGTCCCTGCTGCACGGACCGAGCTACCCGGCAGTGCTCGCGCGCGAGCTGGAGCTCACCCGCTCCAACGTCTCGAATCACCTGACGTGCCTGCGGGACTGCGGCATCGTGGTCGCCGAGCCGGAGGGCCGCCAGACGCGCTACGAGATCGCCGAGCCGCGCCTGGCGCGCGCGCTGGTGATGCTGATCGACGTGACCCTCGCCGTGGACGAGGACGCCCCGTGCATCGACGGCGGCTGCCCGACGCCCGAGTGCGCAGGAGCGTGCGTGCGATGAACACCACCCTCACCGAAGAGCGGAGGAAGCGCCTGCACCGGCGGGTGCGATTCATCGTCGCCTTCACGATCACCTACAACGTGATCGAGGCCGTCATCGCGATCACGGCCGGCGCGCAGGCGTCCTCAGCCGCGCTGATCGGGTTCGGCCTGGACTCGGTCATCGAGGTCGCCTCGGCCGCTGCGGTCGCCTGGCAGTTCACCCGCAAGGACCCCGAACGATGGGAGAAGGCCACCGTCCGCGCCATCGCGATCGCATTCTTCGCCCTGGCCGCCTACGTCACTGTCGACGCCATCCTGAGCCTAACCGGCCAGGCGGACGTCGACCACAGCCCGCTCGGGATCGGCATCGCCGTCGCGAGCCTGATCATCATGCCGGTCCTGGCCTGGTTCGAGTTCCGCACCGGCCGCGAGCTCGGGTCGCGCAGCGTCCAGGCCGACGCGAAGCAGCTCCTGCTGTGCATCTACCTGTCCGGCACGGTGCTGATCGGACTGCTCGCGAACTCGCTGTTCGGGTGGATGTGGGCCGACTCCGTCGCCGCGCTGGTCGTCGCCGTCCTGGCGATCCGCGAGGGTGTCGAAGCCTGGCGAGGCGACGTCGAGTCGCCATTCGAAGTCCTCGAGGAACTGGCCGAAGAGGACGACGCTCACTGAGCGGACCCGCGGGTCGGACACATCGACGACGGACCTGCCTGGCTCAACACAGATGCCGGCCACACCCTCAGGGTGTGGCCGGCATCCTCGTCCTACGAGCTAGCAGCTCACGCCGTGGGCAGGGCGACGGGCTCGACGTCGAGCGAGGCGAGCAGGCCGCGCACGCGGCGCTCGATCTCGTCGCGGATGGGCCGCACGGCCTCGATGCCCTGGCCGGCGGGGTCGTCGAGCTGCCAGTCTTCGTAGCGCTTGCCGGGGAAGATCGGGCAGGCGTCGCCGCAGCCCATGGTGATCACGACGTCGGACGCCTGGACGGCGTCGGTGGTGAGCACCTTGGGCTGCTCGGCGGTGATGTCGACGCCGACCTCGGCCATGGCCTCGACGGCGACGGGGTTGATGCGGTCGGCGGGCATGGAACCGGCGGAGCGGACCTCGACGGCGCCGCCGGACAGGGCGCGTAGGAGCCCGGCGGCCATCTGGGAGCGGCCGGCGTTGTGCACGCAGACGAACAGGGCGGACGGCTTCGTGGTGGTGGTGGTGTCGGTCACGGTGGTCTCCGAGGTTCGGTCGTTCACGGGGTGGGAAGGTCGAGTTCGGGCAGCAGGTCGGCGAGCAGGGCGCGCACGCGGGTGTCGAGCTCGTCGCGGATGGCCGCGACTCCGGCCGGGGAGGCCAGGGCAGGGTCGCCGACGAGCCAGTCCTCGTACCGCTTGCCGGGCAGGACCGGGCACACGTCGCCGCAGCCCATGGTGATCACGACGTCGGCGGCGCGGACGGCGTCGTCGGTCAGCGGCTTGGGGAACGGCTCGTCGGTGCCCAGGGCGGCGAGCTCCGGGCGCACGGCGGGGTGGACGTCCGCCGCAGGCGTCGATCCGGCGGAGCGGACGACGACGCGGTCGCCGGCGTAGTGCCGTACGAGCGCGGCGGCGAGCTGGGAGCGGCCGGCGTTCGCGACGCACACGAACAGCACCTGCGGAGAGGTCGCAGCGCCGGCGTCGGCATTCCGGGATGCCTCGCGGGTCAGGTCGGCCAGGCGCTGGCGGACGAACCGGTCGGTGAGGGTGAGCAGGTGCGCCGAGACCTTCGCCGAGCGGGCCAGCGCCGTGTACGACTCGCGCACCGTGCGCAGCACAATGTCGCGGGCCAGGTCGGGATGCGTGGCCGCGAGGTCGGCGGCGAGCCGGTCCAGGGCGGCGTCGGCATCCTCGAGCCCGGTCAGGTGCGGGCGGGGGCCCAGGGCGTCCAGCGCTGCGGGCGCGAACGACTCGAGCAGGGTGCTGATCGCGGACTTGTAGCCGGGGGTGATGCGGTACCAGACCCAGGTGCCGCGCCGCTCGGAGGCGAGCACCCCGACGTCGCGCAGCACCTTGAGGTGGTGGCTCACCGTGGGCTGGGACACGTCGGTCAACTCGGCCAGGTCGCACACGCACGCCTCGCCGGCGGGCGCGGTGGCGATGAAGGACAGCATCCGCAGCCGCAGCGGCTCGGCCAGCGCCTTGAGCGTGGCGGCGACTGCGCCTGCGGCCTCGGTGCCGATCGCGTGGGCCTCGATGCGGGGCCCGCAGTCCGAGTCGCGCACCGTCAGCGGCACGCGCTCCTCGGTGGTGTCGGTGGTGGTCATGACCTCACCTCGTCCAGCTCTCGTGCGGGCGGCTCGATGGCGTAGGGGTCGACGGCGAACCAGCGCCGGGCGACCCACAGGGACACGTAGACCAGGCCCACCAGGACCGGGACCTCGATGAGCGGCCCGACGACGCCGGCCAGGGCCTCGCCGGAGGTGGCGCCGAAGGTGCCGATCGCCACGGCGATCGCGAGCTCGAAGTTGTTGCCCGCCGCGGTAAACGCCAGCGTGGTCGTGCGGGCATAGCCGAGACCGAGGAACTTGCCGAGCACCATGCCCAGGCCCCACATGACGGCGAAGTACACCAGCAGCGGCAGCGCGATGCGCACGACGTCGAGCGGGTTCGAGGTCACGGCCTCGCCCTGCAGGGCGAACAGCAGCACGATGGTGAACAGCAGCCCGTACAGGGCCCACGGGCCGATCTTCGGGACGAACCGCTCTTCGTACCAGTCGCGGCCCTTGGTCCGCTCGCCGATCCAGCGCGAGGCGAAGCCAGCCACCAGCGGGATGCCGAGGAAGACCAGCACGTTGAGCGCGATCTGCCCGATCGAGACGTCCAGTCCCTGGGTGTCGAGGCCGAGCCAGCCGGGCAGCACGGTCAGGTAGAAGTAGCCCAGCAGCGAGAACGCCACCACCTGGAAGACGGAGTTGATCGCCACCAGGACGGCGGCGGCCTCCCGGTCCCCGCACGCGAGGTCGTTCCAGATCACGACCATGGCGATGCAGCGGGCCAGGCCGACGATGATCAGGCCGGTGCGGTACTCGGGCAGGTCGGGCAGGAACGTCCAGGCCAGGGCGAACATCAGCGCCGGGCCGACGATCCAGTTCAGCAGCAGGGAGCTGACCAGCAGCTTCTTGTCGCCGGTGACCGAGGCGACCTTGTCGTAGCGGACCTTGGCCAGCACCGGGTACATCATCACCAGCAGCCCGAGTGCGATGGGGACGGAGATGCCACCGACCTCCATCGAGGCCAGCACGTCCGACAGGCCCGGGACGAAGCGGCCCACCAGCAGGCCACCGACCATGGCCAGGCCGATCCAGGCCGGCAGCCAGCGGTCCAGGGTGGACAAGCGGCGGGTCGCGTCCGCACGGGCGGTCGTCGTGTCGGCGCTCACCGAGCCGCCTCCCGCGCGTCGGCGTCAGCGAGGGCGGCCGGAAGACCGCTGGGGTTTGGGGCCGCAGGGGTGCCAGCGCCCTCGGCGTCGGCCAGCCCGGTGAGGAAGGCCTGGGCGTCGAGCGCGGCGGAGCAGCCGGAACCGGCGGCGGTGATGGCCTGGCGGTAGGTGTGGTCGACCGCGTCACCGCAGGCGAAGACGCCGGGCAGGTTGGTGCGGGTCGAGCGGCCCTCGACGAGGATGTAGCCCTCGTTGTCCAGGTCGATCTGGCCCTTGACGAGGTCGGTGCGCGGGTCGTGACCGATCGCGACGAACAGGCCGGTGGTGTCGAGCTCGCGCTGCTCGCCGGTCACGGTGTCGCGCAGGGTGATCCCGCTGACCTTGGAGTCGCCCGCGATGCCGACGACCTCGCTGTTCCAGGCGAACTCGATCTTCGGGTCGGCCTGGGCGCGGTCGGCCATGATCTTGGAGGCCCGCAGCGAGTCGCGCCGGTGCACGATCGTCACCTTCGAGGCGAAGCGCGTGAGGAAGGTGGCCTCCTCCATCGCGGAGTCCCCGCCGCCGACGACGGCGATGTGCTGGTCGCGGAAGAAGAACCCGTCGCAGGTGGCGCACCACGACACGCCCCTGCCGGACAGCTGCTTCTCCTCGGGCAGGCCGAGCTCGCGGTACGCGGAGCCGGTCGCGAGGATGACGGCGCGGGCCTTGAAGGTCTCGCCGCCGCCCGTGACGACCGTCTTGACGTCGCCGGTCAGCTCGACGCTCTCCGCGTCGTCCCACAGCACGCGGGCGCCGAACTTCTCGGCCTGCTCGCGCATGGCCTCCATGAGGTCGGGACCCTGGATGCCGGTGGGGAAGCCGGGGAAGTTCTCCACCTCGGTGGTGTTCATGAGGGCTCCGCCCGCGGTGACGGAGCCCGCGATCACGACGGGTGCCAGACCGGCACGCGCGGCGTAGACGGCCGCGGTGTAGCCGGCCGGGCCGGACCCGACGATGACAACCTCGTGGACCTGCTGTATCGACATGCCTCTATATTGACATGGACCGATGCAGCCTGTCACACCCCTGTCAGAGCCGACCGGTTCTGAGGCGCTGGCAAGCCGTCACCAGACGTTGCGGGCCCACTCATACCGGGGAAGGGTATGCAGAGGCATGAGGAAGGAATCAGATGGCTACCCGCCGTTCGCACCACGAACCTGAACGCCCACCTGCTGGCGATGCCGATGGCAGCCAGGGGGAACCTGTCCGTCACGTCCAGGCCTCGCGTGGGACTCACTCAGATCATGGTGCGCCTCGTGAGGGTCGCGGTCCTTCTGGTCACGATGACGGAGAGCTCGATCATCAGGGGCACGCTGTCCATCTGGGTAACGAGCGCCACGAAGGCGATCACGCCGGCCACACCGGCCACACCGGCCACACCGGCCACACCGGCCACACCGGCCACACCGGCCACGCGGGACATGGCGCGGACCATGTGGCGATGTTCCGGCGGTTGTTCTGGATCATGCTCCTGATGGCCGTGCCGACCGTGCTGCTCAGCGATATGTTCGCGGGCCTGCTGAGGTACGACCTGCCGGACGTCGCGGGCCTGGCGGTCGTGTCGCCCCTGCTGGGCACGGTGATCTACCTGTGGGGTGGTTGGCCGTTCCTGACCGGCGCGGTCTCGGAGGTTCGAGCGCGCAAGCCCGGAATGATGCTCTTGATCGGGATGGCGATCACTGTCGCGTTCGTGGCCTCGTGGGGCGCGACCCTGGGGGTTCTCTCGCACGAGCTGGACTTCTGGTGGGAGCTGGCGCTGCTGGTGGTGATCATGCTGCTGGGCCACTGGCTGGAGATGCGATCCCTCGCACAGACGTCCTCGGCGCTGGATTCCTTGGCAGCACTCTTGCCGGACGAGGCGGAGAAGGTCAGCGGCGACCAGGTGGTCAAGATCGCGCCGGCACAGCTGGAGCTCGACGACGTCGTGATCGTCAGGCCCGGCGGTCGGGTGCCCGCCGACGGCGACGTCGTCGAGGGTAGTGCCAGCGTGGACGAGTCGATGATCACTGGAGAATCACGGCCGGTGTTGCGTGAGGTCGGGGACCCGGTCGTCGCGGGTACGGTCGCCACGGACAACGCGGTGCGTGTGCGCGTCACGGCGGTCGGCGAGGACACCGCCCTCGCGGGTATCCAGCGGCTGGTCTCCGAGGCGCAGTCCTCGACAACGCGCGCTCAGCTGTTGGCGGACAAGGCGGCGGGCTGGCTGTTCTGGTTCGCGCTGATCGCCGCGATCGTCACAGTCGTCGTGTGGAGCGTGGTCGGTAGCCCGGATCTGGCGGTGGTTCGGGCGATCACCGTGCTGGTGATCGCGTGCCCGCACGCCCTCGGGCTCGCGATCCCTCTGGTCGTGTCGATCTCGACCGAGCGCGCGGCGCGCGGCGGCGTGCTGGTCAAGGACCGCGGCGCCCTGGAGCGCATGCGAACGGTCGACGCCGTGCTGTTCGACAAGACCGGCACGCTGACCAAGGGTGAACCGGTGTTGCGCGGCATCGTGACTGTCGACGGCACGGAGGACGAGCTCGTCGCCCGAGCGGCCGCGGCCGAGTCCGACAGTCAGCATCCGCTGGCCCGGGCGATCCTGGACGCCGCCGAGAGGCGCGGTCTGGAGGTGCCGCAGGCGTCCGACTTCAGCGCTTCGACAGCTGTCGGTGTGTCCGCCACAGTCGGGGGTCGGACGGTTGCCGTCGGGGGGCCGAACCTGCTTGCCGAGCACGGAGCCGTCTCCCTCGCCCAGGCCGGCGAGTGGTCCGAGCAGGGATCCACGGTGCTGCACGTCTTGATCGACGGGCAGGTCGTGGGTGCCCTGGCGTTGGCGGACGAGGTGCGTCAGGAGTCTCGCGAGGCCGTGGACGCGCTGCATGCCCTCGGCGTCCACGTCGTCATGATCACCGGCGACGCTGAACCCGTGGCACGCAGCGTCGCCGCCGAGCTGGGCATCGACCAGGTCTTCGCCGGCGTGCGCCCCGAGAACAAGAGCGAGAAGGTCCTCGAGCTTCAACAGCAGGGCCGCACCGTGGCCATGGTCGGAGACGGTGTGAACGACGCCCCCGCTCTCGCTCAGGCGGATGTCGGGATCGCCATCGGCGCAGGCACCGACGTCGCCATCGCCTCGGCCGGAGTGATCCTGGCCTCGGACGATCCACGGTCGGTGCTGTCCGTCATCGAGCTGTCGCGCGCGGGGTATCGCAAGATGAAGCAGAACCTGTGGTGGGCCGCCGGGTACAACATCGCGGCCGTGCCTCTGGCAGCCGGTGTGCTGGCTCCCGTGGGCTTCGTCCTGCCCATGGAGGTGGGCGCCATCCTGATGTCGCTCTCGACGATCGTCGTCGCGGCAAATGCCCAGCTGCTGCGACGTCTCGACCTCACTCCTTCGGCGTCTGTCGCTGCCGCCTATCGGTCTGCGCCCCAGCGCACTCAGCCGTCCACACCGGGCGTCGACACCCGGCAGGTGCCCGCGTCGTGAGAGCGGGCGGGCGACCAGCCGCCATCTGGCCGGTCAGGTCGCCCGCCCGGGTGCATGCCTCAGGACTCGACCTGGGCGACTTCCTCAGTGAGCTCCCAGTGCCACGGCTCGTACTTCGAACCGCCCGGGCGCGCCCACGGGGGGTTGTCCCACCCGAAGGAAGGCGCGTTCTCGGCGAGCCACGACCAGCGTTCACCGGCATAGGTCTCCGGGCACAGATCGACCGCGAGTCCCCATCCGTGATTCGAGGTTCCGGGGGTGGCCGCGAGATAGCCCTTCGCAGCTTTCACGGCGACCTGCTGATCGTAGGAGCGGTAGCCGTCAGTGATGCACATCGGCTCGCCGAATCGCTCGGTGTAGGCCTCGTTCACCTCGGCCAGCGCTACGGCTGCGTCGGAGCGCACGTGCGTCTGTCCGTCCCAGAGGTCGCACAGCTCGCTCGAGGGCACCTGGCCGTTCGACCCGGTCCCGGTGGCCTCGCCGCTGCAACCGGCGAGGGCCGGTTCGGGTTCCGGCTCCGGTGCGGGCTCGGGTTCCGCCTTCGGCTCCGGAGCGGGTGCCGGAGTGATCTTCACGCGATCGACGCGTTCCTCGGCGCGCGAGATCTTCGCCGACCGGTCGACCACGATCGGCGGCGCGGCGGGGACTTCAGTGCGGGCCGCCGGGTCGGAGGTGGTCTCTTGTGTCGTCGTGCGTTCGATGGCGGAGGCCCGGCGGCTGCTGTCGTTGTCGGCGGTGGCCACGGTGAACGAGGTCGTGGCCGTCACGGCGATCGCGAGTCCGATGCCGGGGCCGAGGGGCAGGCGGCGGGCCGGGCGCAGGGTTCGCCGGCGGGCTGCGCGTGTGGCGGACGGCAGGAGGCTGGCGTGTCGTCCCTTGGAGTGGCGTTCGCTGCGGCTGGATGGCCTGCCGGAGGAATCGGCAGACGGGTTCTGGGTGTGGGCGTGCTTCATCTGAGTCCTTTTTGCGGCAGAGTGGTCGCGTGGCTCATGCGGGCAGACGTCGGTCTGCCCCACGTGCGCTCGACCCTGCGCGGCGCGAGCTCGTGCAGGGTCGAGCGATCGTCAACTCATCCGCAAGAAGGTCGGGTTGTCCTGCCAGATCGACCGGTACCGGACCGTCTTTCCGGGGACCGGAGCCTCGACCTGCATGTCACCGCCGGCGTAGATGGCGATGTGGCCGGGGCTCCAGATCAGGTCACCCGGCTGTGCTTCCTCGCGCGAGACGACCGTGCCAGCGTCGCGCTGGCCCGAGGAGGTCCGCGGGATGGAGATGCCCGCCTCGGCGTACACGTACGACGTGAACCCGGAGCAGTCGAAGCCGGATGGGGTCGACCCGCCCCACTGGTAGGGGACCCCGAGGTACTGCATCGCGATCTCCACGATCGCTGAACCGTTGGCCGCGTCCGGGATGTCGGGGGCCGCTTCCTGCGTGGGCCCTGCCTCGGCCGGTCCGGGGGCCGCGGCGGCGCGCTCAGCGGGCTGGCCGTCAGCGTCGGCTTCCGGGCCCGGAGCAACCTCCGGCTCCGGCGCGGGCTCGGGTTCCGGTTCGGGTGCGGGCGTGATCGTGCCCACCGCTGTCTTCTCCACGGTCAGGACGGCGTCAGCAGGCACCGCGACGGCAGGCGCCGCCGTCAGTGCCTGGCGGGCCTGGGCAGTGATGGCATCGAGCCCGGCCGCGCTCAGCGCCTTGCCGTGGTCGGTGGCAGTCTCGGCTCCAGCGGGAGCGCCGAGTGTCGAGACGAGCACTCCCGAGCCGGCCAGGGCCAGCGCCCCGCGGCGTGCGACGGTGCTCACGCTCGTTCCGGCAGCCCGCGTCAGCGTGGTCAGTGGGGTGATCGGGGCGCGAGCGGCGCGATGGCGCCCGCGAGGAATCGGTGAAGCCATGGTCATCTCCTGACGCCTGCGAGGTTAGCTGTCGGGTTCGGGTCGGAGACTGACCCGGCCGGCGGGAAGATCCCGTCCGGCTTCACCCCGAGGACGCCGCAGCGCCCGTGAGTGGGTCCCCCGTCCCTGTCATGACGTGTGCGTGTTGCCCAAAGCGGTGACAGGGCTCGGCGTCCGCTCGGGCGCCTCGCAGGGCTGCGAGGTGGGGAGAACATACCCCGCGTCGCCCCCAATGTCACGGATTGATAACAGTGCCGGAGGCAAGCGTCGGGGGCCGGCGTCGGCGCGCTCGTCCGCGGCCTCATGAGATCTCCACCAGCGACACCCATGTGGCACCAAGATCCGGGCTGGACATGATGCGCTTCTCGGTGGCGACTACCAGATTCGTTGTGGCATCGGGGCTTGGGGCGGTCGTCATGGCCTCGATCGCTCCGCCTGCGGCGGTGCCGTGCGACCGCCAGCCGGTGGCGGACGGTGTAGCCGTCCAAACGAGGCCGTTGGTGTCGATCCCGACGATGTCCCCGCTCGCTTGGGTGTCCACGAAGACCAGTAGCGGAGCATCCGCGAGCTTGGAGAAGGACCGGGCCCCGTCCTGGCTGATCTGCACACCATCGGGTGTCGTCGCGAGAATCTGGTCCGGATCGTCGGCGAGGAACGCCAGGTCGTGGGCCGGGATCGTCGCGCCGCGATCCCAGGTCTGGCCGGCGTCGTTGCTCAGGAACATGGTGGAGCTGGCCGAATCCAGGCCGGCGATGCGTTCCGCCCCTGAGTCACTGGTTGCGGTGAGGGCATGGAAGTCGACCTCGCCACCCAGGGACACCGACTCCCAGGTCTGGGCGCCGTCGGTGCTGCGGATGAGCCCGAGGTTCGGCGTGGCGAGGTCGGGTGCCTCGCCGGGGCCGGGATGGCCGGATGCCAGGAGGTCGCCGTCAGGGGCGAGCGTCATGCCCATCGTGTCCTGCATGCCGGAGCCGATGCGTTGCGGGGCGGCCTCGTCCCTCGCGGGCGGAGTGGTCGGGTCCGGCAATGCCCAGACCCCTGTGTGGGTGGCCGCGTACAGGGAACGGTCCTGCTCGTCGAAGACGAGGGCATGTAGGTGGGAGAAGTCGGCCCGGCTCAACGAGGTGCCGGAAGCCGTCGCCGCACCGCCCGACTGGGCCGGGGACGAGTCGCCCGGCGGCGTGGAGCAAGCGGTCAGGGTGAGCAGCAACACGACGGTCGCTGGGATGCGGGCGGGTATGCGGGCAGGGGAGATCATCACACGTCCTAGCGCGCTCGAGGATGGGAGGAGCGAACCGAGATGGTGCGCCGGCGTCGATGACGGCCGGCGCACCACCTCCTTCTGGTTACTTCTCGGACAGGAGCTCGTCCATCGTGGAGATCTCTGCCTGCTGGGTCTCGACGATGCGCTCTGCCATGGCGACCGCGTCCGAGTTCTCGCCCGCGTCCACCTCGGTCTGTGCCATCGCGACGGCGCCCTGGTGGTGGGAGATCATCTGCGACAGGAAGAGCCGGCCAGCCTCGGAGCCGCTGGCGTTCTCAAGGGCTTCCATGTCGTCGGCGCTCATCATCCCGTTCGTGGACCCGTGGTCCATCGAACCCATGGAGTCCATCGAGCCGGACTCGGGGACCGGTGCGCCCCACTGCTCGAGCCACTCGGTGAGCTGCTCGATCTCCGGGGCCTGGGCGTCCTTGATCTGGGCGGCGAGGTCCAAGATTCGCGGGTCGATCCCCGACTTGTCGGCGATCAGGTCCGACATCTCTACCGCCTGCTGGTGGTGCGGGATCATCATCTGCGCGAACTCGACGTCCGCATCGTTGAACGGCGCCGACTCGGCGGGCGACTGCTCCGCTGTCGGGCTCGACATGGTGGACATGTCGTGCGCGGGCTGCTGCGTGTTCGAGCACGCGCCGAGCACGGCCACGGCGGCGACCACGAGAGCAGGCGCAAGGGTGCGCTTCATCAAGGTAGGGCCTTTCTTGGGTAGATCCACTGCCGGACCATGGGTGGTCCGACATCGGCGAGTTCCGACGTGTCGAGGCTCGACACATCGGCTCAGGGGACCTACGTCCGAGAAATGCCCAGGGCATGCAGCGACGGGGCGCTGGAGAAGACCACGCGCGAAGGCGATGCGGTGCGAGGGCCAGCACGCGTCCAACCGACCACGAAAAACAGCCTGCGCACCGGAACCGTCAGCGTCAGCAGCACGACGAGCACCATCAGACACATCGCGGTCATCAACTCGTGTCCGCCACAGCTGTGGTCGCACGGCTGTGACGCGTCGCCTGAGTGATCGATCGCGCTCACCTCTTGCCCGTGCCCGGGGTCCGCCGGGTCGGCGTTCGCACCGGCGTCGACGTGCTTCGTCGCTACCGGCGCGCCGTGGGCGGTCGACGAGCCGCTCATCGCGTGCATCGTCACCACGCCGAGGACGAGCATGACGATCATGAGCGCAGCACCCAAGCGCCGCCGAGGATCGGCGAGCAGCGACTGGAGGGTGCGAAGCGCGTGCATGACGAGGTCCAGGCTAGCGAATCTCGAACAGCCCATCCGACACTCCGACGTTGCCCGGGACTTTGGTATCAGAGCCGTAGACCGCGATCGTGGCCCTGGGGTGATGCGTCGACGGTATTGCGCGGTGGGGGCCGAGACCCGGTGTCGACGTAGCCGGAACGACCAGGCGCGGAGCTGTTCGAGGCTTCAAGTGAAACTGACCGAGTCTGTGGTGCCTCGGAATCGGGTTCTGACGGTCTTGAAGCCTCCCGGGAGAGGCGCCCCTACTGTTGCTCCGCTGCGGTTGCCTGCTGACCTCGGAGAAGGGCGAGGGCGAGGACGGCGGCGGCGAGGAGCACACCGGAGGCGACCGTGAGGGCGGTGCTGTATCCGGCCACGAGTGCCTGGTCGGTAGCCAGCGCGGCGTTGGCTGGGCGTGCGGTGACGGTCGCTGCGATGCCGGCGAGGAGCGCGAGACCGATCGCGACGCCGATCTGCTGGGCGGAGTTGAGCAGGGCGGAGGCGATGCCGGCCTTGTCAGGGTCGACGCGGTAGACCGCGGCCTGGGTCAGGGTCAGGACGCCGAGGCCGAAGCCGAGTGCGAGGACGAACATCGCCGGGGCGAGGTGCAGCCAGTAGCCGGAGTCGACGGTGATCGTCGAGAACCAGAGCGCGGCCGCGGCGCCGAGCAGGGCACCGGTCGCGGCGACGTACCGCGGCGCGATGCGCAGCAGCAGCTTCGGCGCGATCCCGGCGCCGACGACGATGCCGAGCGCGAAGGGGAGCCAGGCCAGCCCGGTCTGCAGCGGGCTGTAGTGCTGGACCTGCTGCAGGTGCAGCGTGAGGACGTAGAAGGTGCCCATCGGACCGATCGCGAGCAGCAGCATGGTCACGTACGCGCCGGTGCGGTTGCGGTCGTGGAACAGGCTGAGCGGCAGCAGTGGGTTCCTGCTGCGGGCCTGGGTGAGGACGAACGCCGTCAGGAGCACGGCGGCGGCGGCCACGAGGGCGATGGCGACGGGGTCGCCGAGGCCGTCCTCACCGAACCGTGTGATCGCGTAGACGAGGGCGATCATGCCGGCGGTGCCGAGGACGGCGCCGAGGACGCCGAGGCGGCCGCGGTGGCGGTCGGCGGCCACGAGGGTGCGGCTGCCGAGCAGCACCAGGAGCCCGATCGGGACGTTGATGAAGAACACCCAGCGCCAGCCGAGCGTGTCGGTGAGGACGCCGCCGAGCAGCAGGCCCAGGATGATGCCGAGCCCGGACATCGCGCCGTAGAGCGAGAGTGCCTTGTCGCGCGTGGCGCGGTCGGAGAAGGTCGTGGCGATCAGGGCGAGGGCGTTCGGGGCGGCCATCGCGGCGCCGATGCCCTGCACCGCACGCGCGATGACGAGCATCGCCGTCGTCTGTCCGAAGCCGCCGGCCAGGGACGCGAGGACGAACAGCGCTATGCCGGCCTGCAGGGTGCGGCGCCGGCCCCACAGGTCCCCGACCCGGCCGCCGAGCAGCAGCAGTGCGCCGAACGCGAGGATGTAGGCGTTGACGACCCACGGCAGGTCGACGGCCTCGACGCCGAGCTCGGTCTGGATGCTCGGCAGTGCGATGTTCACGATCGAGTCGTCGAGCACCAGCATCAGTTGTGCGGTCGCGATCACCAGCAGGGCCACCAAGGCCCCCCGCTGGGACGTTGTCGTCTGGTTCTTGGCCACGCCGTCCTCCCGTTCGCGGCCCTCGGGCCGCGTCGTCGTCATGTGCCGGCTGCCCGTCCGGTCGGCCGGGGCGGCCCGACGACTATACCCCTGTGGGGTATATGCTCAGGAAGCCTCGCCCGCATCTGACGGTCGGGCACGTAGAACGAGAGAGGATGGCCCCGTGAAGGTTGAGCTTCTGGTAGTCGACGCATGCCCCAACGAGGTGCCCGCACGGGACGCGCTGCGCAAGGCGCTGGACCGGGCCGGCATCGACGCACCGATCGCGACCGTCGTCGTCCGCGACGACGACCAGGCCCAGGCTCGCGGCTTCCTCGGGTCGCCGTCGTTCCACCTCGACGGGCGAGACCTGTTCCCCGCCCCCTCGGCCAGCCCTGGTGTGGCGTGCCGCGTCTACCCCACGATCGCGGGACTGCGCGGCGTGCCCGAGGACGACGCGCTGGCCCTCGCCGTCGAGGCGCGCATCCGAGGTTGACCGCACTCAACGGGCGCCGGTCGAAGGTGCCGGCTCAGAGCCCTGCGCCGGTGCTGGGCGGAGGGCGATGTCGCCGTATCGCCCAGACCGTGATCGGTGCACCGATCGCTGCGGGCAGGATCCAGAACGACCAACCGGGTAGCCGCTCCCACACCGGCAGGTGTGGCCCGTTGTCGACGTAGAACGCGGTCAGCATCGCGACATACGCCAGGCCCATCCAAGCGATATGCACGCCGTCGCTCTCGCCGCGGCGCCGGTTGTGCCACCCGAGCAACACGGCGGCCAACGCGATCCCGCCGAGGACGGCCAGGTGCACCGTTGCGGGCCAGCGGATCACCACCATCACGACCATCGACCCGAAGAGAGCGACGACCCCACCCAGGAAGACGCGCCCCGCCGTGATGTGCCAGCGACCGCCCTTGCGGGCGAGCATCGCGACCAACCCCGCGAGCACCCCCGTCAGCCCCGCGGCCACGTGCACGAGCAGCGCGAGGTCGAACACCGGACCTGCGTCCGGCTCCGGCAACCCCGGGATATCGATCACGGTCGCCTCCGACCTCGAGCCCCATCCCAGCGTCCCACCGTCGCCAACCCCCAGGGTTGTGGGACAGTGCAAGACCGACCGATTCTGACGCCGCCCTTCCTCGGGCCCGACGCGCCGGCGACACGCCGCTCAAAAACCTGCTCTAAAACTCCGCGGCGTCGAAACCAACGGCGAACGTTTTGCCCCGCTGGCGGAGCGGTGATCCGGGATACCTCTCCCCGTACGCATCGTGTTCACACCTCTGGCACCCGAGGCGGGTCGAGTTCCACACCTGTCAGGTGTGACGGTTTCGCTGCGGGTGATCTCGGCCGGGCAGGGGTATTCCTACCTGCTGCGGTCGGTCGTGACCGGTGACGGGAACGAGCCGCAGGCTTCGGCGTTCACCCGATACTTCACAGAGGCGGGTACGCCGCCCGGGGTGTGGATGGGCCGCGGGGTCGAGCACCTGGGCGACAGCGCGCTTCGGCCAGGTATGACGGTGACACCGACGCAGCTGCAGGCGCTGCTCGGGCATGGTGCGGACCCGGTCACCGGTGAGCCGCTGGGCCGCCCGTTCCGGGAGTACCCGACGACGGCGGAGCGTGCTGCTCGCCGGGTTCGGAGAGTGGATCGGTCGCTGCCGGCGGCAGAGTTCGATGCCGAGGTGGGACGGATCCAGGCCCAGGAAGCAGCGCGCGGTAGCCAGACGGCGACGGCGGGGTTCGACCTGACCTTCTCGGTGCCGAAGTCGGTGTCGGTGCTGTGGGGGCTGGCAGATGCGACGACGCAGGAGCTGATCGTCGCGGCCCAGCACGACGCGGTCACGCAGGTGCTGGACTTTCTGGAGCGGGAGGTCGCCGCAACACGCACGGGTCGCGGGGGAGTGGCGCAGGTCCCGGTGGTGGGGGTGGCGGCGACGGCGTACGACCACTGGGACTCCAGAGCGAACGACCCGCAGCTGCACACCCACCTGGTGATCGCGAACAAGGTCAAGGCCGCCCACGACGGGCAATGGCGCACCCTGGACTCCCGCGCCCTGCACCACGCCGTCGTCGCGCTATCCGAGCACTACAACGCCGTCCTCGCCGACCGGCTCACCAACACCTTCGGCATCGGATGGGGGCGGCGCGACCGCGGCCCCGACCGCTCACCGAAGTGGGAGATCGCCGGCATCCCCGAGGAACTGCTCACGGAGTTCTCCTCCCGCAGCCGCGACATCGACGTCGCGACCGACCGACTGATCGCCGACTACACGACGATGCGTGGCCGTCGGCCCTCGCCGCGCACGATCGTGAAGCTGCGCGCGCAGGCGACCCTGGCCACGCGGCCGGAGAAGACCGTCCACTCGCTGGCGGACCTGACCGTCGACTGGCGACGCCGCGCTGAGCAGTTGATGCACAAGGACCCGACAGACTGGGCACGCAACCTCACCACCGGACGGACCGCCCATGTGCTGACCGCCGACGCCGTCCCGCTCGACGTCGTCGAGCAAGTTGCGGCCGAGGTGGTCGCAGCGGTGTCGCAGAAGCGGTCGACGTGGCAGCACTGGAACCTGTGGGCCGAGGCCTCGCGACGGACGATGCACCTGCGGTTCGCCACCGGCGAGGATCGCGAGCAGGTCGTCGCGATGATCACCGACGCCGCCACTCGACGGTCGATTCAGCTGACGCCGGCAGAGCTGGCGAGCAGCCCGGCGACACTGCGGCGCGAGGACGGTTCCAGCATGCTGCGACCGCGGCACGCCGATATCTACACCAGCGACGAGCAGTTGGGGATGGAGGATCGGCTCCTCACTCTCGCTGCGGACCGCGGCGGACCGAGAGCCGTGTCGAGCCGGCTGAACCGGAGCGCGAGCACCGGGCCGGGGGAGCCGCGACTCGACGCGGAGCAGGTCGAGGCTGTCAGCCGGATCCTGAACTCGGGCCGGCGGCTCGACCTCCTGGTCGGCCCCGCAGGAACTGGCAAGACCACCAGCATGCGGGCACTCCGCAACGCATGGGTGGCAGAGCACGGGACTGGCGCGGTGGTCGGGATGGCGCCGTCGGCCGCCGCATCGCAGGTGCTGGCGGAGGACCTTGGCATCCGCTGCGACAACACCGCCAAGTGGATCTACGACCATCGCCATGGCCGCGCGGACTTCGCACCAGGGCAACTCGTCATCGTCGACGAGGCCACGCTCGCATCGACGCGTGCTCTGGACACCATCGCGACCCGCGCCGCGCAGGTTGGCGCGAAGGTCGTCCTCGTCGGCGACCCGGCGCAGCTGCAGTCCGTCGACGCCGGCGGAGCGTTCGCCATGCTGGTCGGCGCCCACGGTGACGACGTGCCGCGGCTGACCGAGGTGCGCCGGTTCGCGCACGACTGGGAGAAGACGGCCTCGCTGCGCTTGCGTGACGGCGACACGGCCGTCATCGACCAGTACGAGGAGCACGGCCGGATCCGGGAGGGCAGCACCGACGAGATGACCGACGCTGCCTACGCCGCTTGGAGGTATGACACGGAGAGCGGCAGGGGGAGCATCCTGGTCACCGAGTCGGCTGAGAACGTCCGACGCCTCAATGCCCGTGCCCGTGCCGAACGCATCGGCCAGGGTCTCGTGTCTGCCGGGCGGGACGTCGCCCTGCGCGACGACGCCCGCGCATCGGCCGGCGACGTGATCATCACGCGCCTTAACGACCGCCGGCTGCGCACCAGACCACATGGTTGGGTGCGCAACGGCGACCGCTGGATCGTCACCCACGTCCGGCGCGATGGCGGCCTCGAGGTCAGTCCCGACGGTCGACGGCAGGGGATCGTGGTGCTGCCATCGAGCTACGTGGCCGACCACGTCGACCTCGGCTACGCGGTCACGGCTCACCGTGCGCAGGGACTGACCGTCGACACCGCGCACGTCGTCGTCTCGCCGTCGAGCACCCGCGAGAACCTCTACGTGTCCATGACCCGCGGGCGGCGCGCCAACACTGCCTACGTCGCCCTGGATACGCCGGACCCGCTGCACGCCACCCCGGCAGCCCCGGAAGTCACCGCGCGCAGCGTCCTGTTCGGGGTAGTGAACCACACCGGCGCCGAGCTCTCGGCGCACCAGGTGACTGAGACCGAACAGCACCGGTGGTCCAACATCGGTCAGCTCGCCGCCGAGTACGAGACCATCGCCACCGCCGCTCAGCGCGACCGGTGGACGCGACTCGTGCGACACGCCTTGCGCGACGCAGGTGGACTCACAGCGGCAGAGACCGAACAAGCGATCCAGTCCGAAGCGTTCGGAGTGCTTGCCACCGAGCTACGCCGAGCCGAGGCGTACGGCCACGACGTCGACGCGCTGCTGCCATGCGTCGTTGCTGATCGCAGCATGCTCGACGCCGACGACGTCGCCGCCATACTGACCGCTCGCCTGACCCGCGCCACCGAACGCCCGGCACGTCGCACGACGCCAGACCTCATCGCAGGCCTCATGCCCGCAGCCCGTGGCCCGCTGGATGACGACGTCTCACAGGCTCTCGCCGAGCGCCGATGCCTCATCGAAGCACGCGCCCGGACTCTCGCAGAGGCCGCCGTCGCTGACCGCGCGCCATGGGTACAAGCCGTCGGCTCTGTGCCGATGGGCGCCCGCGAATTCGAACTCTGGCTTGCCGCTCTATCAGCCGTCGCCGCCTACCGCGATCGATACACCATCGCGGGGCCGCAGCCACTGGGCACGGAGGCCGATTCGCATGCACAGGAGCGCGACCGCGGTCGAGTGGCAGAGGTACTGCGCCGGCTGAGGCTGACTGGTCAACGGCAGAGGGTCAGGACTGGCCACCGATCGAGCCGCACCATCGACGTCGTTGTCCAAGGTCACCAGTAGTTGCGCTTGCACCCCTGGAGGTGCGCTCGTCCTCGTCGAGTCGGTGCGTTCGTCGGTAGGTGCCAGCCGACCGCGCGGCGGCAGCAGGTGTCGATGGCGCACAGTGCCCCACAGCCAGCAGGAGAAGTGCGGCAGTAGATCGGTGGGCCCCTTGTCGGGCGATGAACTGCGCTGACGAGTCGTGCCACGCCCGAACGGTGCCGAGTACATTGGGGAACGTGCCCGTCCGACGGCGGAGCGCTAATCAATTGTGAGTGGCACGCAGATGGCACGTGACTGCGAAGTCGCGGGAAGATCCGCGGGAACTCGCGCCTCATGGCTCCTTCGGGTAAGAACTGGGACTTCTGATCCCTGCCGAGGTAGTACGAATCCGCCGAGGTAGTTCGAAGGGCGGCCCGCAGGTTCTGCGGGCCGCCCCTCCGGAGTGCGCCGCGGCCTGGGTTGAACCGCGCGGGCTGGGGACAAACAAGGGGGGCCGGCGGGGCGGGG
>NZ_JBEYBQ010000017.1:0-98447 GCF_040632295.1 Isoptericola sp. NPDC019482 | reverse complement strand
GACGTGAACCGGTTGACGTACTCCCACACCCGCTCGTTCGACGTGTGGAACAGGTGCGCCCCGTACCGGTGCACCTCGATCCCCGTGTCCGGGTCCGTCTCGCTGTACGCGTTGCCACCGAGATGGTCACGACGATCGATCATGAGCACCTTGCGCCCCTGCTCGGCCATCCGCTCCGCGACGGTCAGGCCGAAGAGCCCGGTGCCGACGACGACGAGGTCGGTCATGCGTTCCTCCTGGTCAGGGGGTCGGTCGGTCGGGCTCGTAGCCGCCACGCAGACGGGTGTACGCGCGGTACCCGGCCTTGCGCGCGGATTCCGGCACCACGCGGTAGCCGGCGCGCACCACGACGTTGCGCACCATCTGCGGACCGGTGACGAAGCCCTCGGCGCGCAGGGTGCGCTGCAGCGCGAGCTCGGACGCCAGCAGCCGCCGCCCACCGCGCCGCGCGTACGCCCCGGCGCCGACGCGGTACAGCACGAGCGGCTCGACGACGTTCTCCGCGTCCGCGCCGCCCGCGATCATGCGGGCGAAGAGCAGGTAGTCCTCCATGAGGTCCAGGTGCTCGTACCCGCCCGCGGCGGCGACGGCGGAGCGCCGGTACACGACCGACGGGTGGTTGAACGGGTCGCGGAACCGCGCGGTGGTCGCGATGTCGGCGCCGGTGGGCGGCACGCGCACCATGCCCGGCGCGTGCTCGTCGTCGTCGAACTCCTGGATCGCGGACCCGACGATGTCGCACCCGGCGGCCACGAGCGGCACCTGCACGGCGAACCGCTCGGGCCGCGAGATGTCGTCGGCGTCGGCGCGCGCGACGATCTCGTGCTTGCACGCCTCCAGGCCGGCCTCCAGCGCGCTGGCGAGGCCCACGTTCTTCTCCAGCGGCACCAGCGTGACCGGCACGGGGGTGAGCTCGTGCAGTCGGGCGAGCACGGCGGCGACGTCGTCGCCCACGGGCCCGTCGCGCACGACCACGACCTCGTCCGGCCGCAACGTCTGGTCGCGCGTGACGGACAGGAAGCTGCGCTCCAGGTGCCGCGCGTCGTCGCCCGCGTACACGGGCAGCAGCACGGAGAACCGGCGGTCGTCGAGGGGGCCGCGGGTGACGACCGGCGCGACGGACGCCGCCGCCGTGCGGTCGGCCGGGCGCTCGGGCGCGTCCTTCTGCCCACGCTCGACGCGCGCGACGCTCAGACCGGCAGGCCCGACGCCGGCGAGCACCTCGTTGTCGGCCCGCGGCCGGCGCACGAGACCGTGCCACAGCCCGCGTCCGCCGGCCTTGAGCAGGGTGCCCCGGTCGGACGAGCGCGCGACGGTGCGGGCCCAGCGCCGCAGCGTGGAGCCGCCGTAGAGCAGCCGCTCGGACGGCGCGAGCGCCGCCGACCGCGTGAACGTCCACACCTTGTTCCGCACCTCGTAGTAGAAGCGCGGGCCGGGGTCGTGGTCGGTGCCGACCAGGCGTGCGGTGCGGTGCTCGACGACGCTGCCCGGCACGTACAGCCCGGTGCCGCGGCGCAGCAGGCGGGTGGAGTACTCGAAGTCGTCGTTCCAGATGAAGAAGTCGCTGACGGGCAGGCCGTGCTCCCGCACCGCGTGCGCGTCGACCAGCATCGACACGAACGACATCGACCGCACCGGCATCGCGCCGGCGGCACGCGCCCGCGCCAGCTCGGCGGGCGACGCCCCCGGGCGGCTGCGGGGCGTGTTCATCGGGTGGTCGCTGCCGTCGGTCCACACGACGCGGCTCGCCATCGCGGTGACGTCGCCGGCGTAGGCGTCGCGCGCGCCGAGCAGCGCCTCGAGCGCGGTCTCGGTGGGGACGGTGTCGTCGTCCATGAGCCACACGAGGTCGGCGGCAGGTCCGGCGGCACTGTCCGCGACGGCGGTCGCGAGGCCGACGGCGAAGCCGCCCGCGCCGCCGGTGTTGCGCTGGAGCGCGACGACCTCGGGGGCGCTGGCGTGCGACCGGGCGACCTGCAGCGCGTCGTCGGTCGACGCGTTGTCGACGACGACCGTGCGGTCGACCGGCCGGCTCTGGGCGGCCAGGGCGTCGAGGGCCGCGCCGAGCAGCGCGGCCCTGTTGTACGACACGACGACCGCGACGACGGTGGGAGTGGACATCCCGCACATCCTAGTGGTGCTCGACGGGGCGCTGGTGCCTGCCGTGGGCGGCGTCGTGCGCGGCCACCGTGGCGCGGGAGAAGGTCGCGCGCCACGTCGCCGGAGCCGCCAGCGCCGGGGCCGCGGCGCGCCAGCGGCGGGACACCGCGTCCCACCGCACCGCCAGGCGCAGGTGCGCGGTCACCGTCGCGCCGGCCAGGCGCCACACGCGCCGCCGGTCGTGACGCAGCCAGGTCCCGGACGCGCCGTCGCCCGCCAGCACCAGCACGGAGTCGTGCTCGGGCACCTCCCACCAGGTGGCCTGGTCGCGGCTCAGCGCGCTCCGCGGCATGCCGCCCGGCGCCCGGCGGAGATTGCGCGTCAGGCCGCGCAGCGTCAGACCGACCAACGCCCCGACCGAGGTGGGCTTCGGCCGGACCGGCGCCGTCCAGCGGCGCGCGAGCGCGCCGTCGAACACCGGGTCCCCGGGCCGGTACACCGTGGTCTCGGGGTAGGCCGCGCCGACCGCACGCGACGCGGGGACGACGTCGCCGAGCCCCGCGTGCAGGTCGCCCGGGCCGGCGAGCAGGTCGCGCAGCGCCCGGACGTGCAGGTCGACCGGGTAGTAGCGCATCCCCAGCAACAGCTTGAGGTCGGTGGCGAGCAGGCTCGCCAGGAGCAGGCCGGCGCGGGGGCGGCGGGCGTGCAGCAGCGCCGCGATGATGCGGTTGCGCACGTGCACGTACGCCTGCCACTCGACCGTGTCGTCCTTCTCGGTCCACGCCACGTGCCACAGCGCCGCGCCCGGAAAGGAGACGGTGGCGTGCCCGGCGTCGCGGGCCCGCAGCCCGAACTCGGCGTCGTCCCACTTGAGGAACAGCGGCAGCGACAGCCCGACGTCGCGCAGGACGGCGGTCGGGACCAGGCACATCCACCAGCCGTTGAAGTCGCTCTCGCCGCGCGCGTGCAGCCAGGAGGTGTCGCGCAGCGGCGCGGCGGCCAGGTCGTGCCACTGCTGGCTTGCCTCGGGCGGACCCCAGTTGAAGTCACGCTCGTGCACCACCTCGCTGAACGAGTTGAGCACCGTGGGGCGGTTCAGGTCGAGCATGTGCCCGCCCACGACGACGGGCTGACGCGCGGCGCGGTGGAACCGGATCGCGCGCAGCAGCGCCTCCGGCTCCACCTCGACGTCGTCGTCGAGGATCAGCACGGCGTCCGCGCCGTCGCGGTCCAGCGTCTCGAGCATGCCGCGCGAGAAGCCGCCGGAGCCGCCGAGGTTGCGCTGCTCGATCACCGTGAGCTGGTCACCGAGGGCCGCGGCGACCTCCGGGTAGTCGGGGTGGTCGACCAGGCGGCGCGTGCCCTGGTCCACCACGAACACCGTGCCGACCGCGGCGCGGAGCGCCTCCGAGGACGCGACCCGGCGCAGCGTCGCGACGCAGAACTCCGGCTTGTCCATCGTGGTGATCGACAGGCACACGTCACCGGTGCGGCGCGGGGCGACGTCCACGAGCCACCGCCCGTCGGTGACCACGGCGCCGCCGTCGCCCGCGTCCACCTCGAACCACAGCCAGCCGCCGTCGGACCCGCCGGACACGTCCACCTCGAGCGCGACCGACCCCCTCCCGTCGACCGGCGACGTGGCCACGACCACGGCAGTCCCCCGCGCGTCCGACCGCACGAGCCGCACGGTGCCGGCACCGGTGACGTCGACCTCGAGGCGCACGGCCGCGACTCCCGCCCAGCGCACCCAGTACGACGTCGGGAACGCGGAGAAGTACGCGGCGAAGCCCTGGGTGGCGCCCGCGGGGACGCGGACGGCGCCGTCGTCGACGACGGCGGGCCCGTCCTCGAGCGCCAGGGATCGACGGTCGGGCGGGAGCGTGAGGATCAGCTGCTGCGCGAGATGCACCGCCCGACCCTAACGCGCCCGCCGGTCGGGTCCGACGCGTCGAGCCGGTCGGGACGGGACCCGACCGGCTCGACCTGCGGCGCTACCAGCGCACCAGGGCGATCGAGCTGACCCGCACCTTCTTGCCGTCGCCCACCTTGCGCAGCGTCACGGTGCCGTCCTTCATCGACGGCAGCGTGTAGCTGAAGACCCGCGACCCGTTGCTCGGCTGGCTGAAGTCGAGGGTCTTGTAGACCTTGCCGCCCACCAGCACCTGGAGCTTGCCGTCAGCCGGGTTCGTCGCCCCGCGGACCACGACCCTCCGCACCTGGTTCGCACCGCCGAGCGCGATCGTGGCGCCCGACTTCGAGGTCTGGAAGGCCTTGTCGGCGTAGTAGTTGCTCGCTGTGACCTTCTTCCAGCCACTGGAGAGCTTCCAGCTGTTGGAGTGCACGGGGCGGCTGGTGCGCACGAGCGTGCTCATCGGTCCGCGGACGCCGTTCTTGGCCACCGCGCGGACCGCGAGGTCGCGGGAGTAGTTGGAGCTCGTGCTCACCGTGACCGACAGGTTCTTCGTCTCGTGCACGACCATCCGCCAGTTGTTGGTGCTGGGCATGTCCGAGGTGAACCGCGCCGAGCGCGACAGCACCTGGTAGTAAGCCGCCCCCGGCACCGCCTTCCACCGGTAGGTCACCGTCTTGCTCCACTGCACCGGGGCCTGCGACGACGTCGGGGCGACCCGGGTGGGCGCCTTCACGGGTGACCTCGACGCCCCGTACTTGGCGATCGCCGCCTTCTTGAGGGTGTGCGCCTTGCTGCGGATCGTGCCCATCTTGGCCGCGAGGTACCTGCCGGGACAGGCCGTCTCGTTCGTGGTCCGGTGCATCAGCACGGTGGGCACCGTCACCTTGGACCCGGGCTTGGCACGCGTCCCCGACCCGGTGCTGCCCCCCGTGGTGAGCGTGACCTTCCCGGTCGTGTCGACGTCGTCGATGTACGCCTTCCAGGCCACGACCTTGCTGATGGAGCTCAGGAGGGCGCTGCTGGGCTGCGCCGTCTCGAAGTTGCCCATCGCCGAGACCCCGACGGTGCCGGTGTTGTAGCCCCCTGCCTGGGCGCCGACCGGGTTGTCCGTGTTCGCGTTCTTGCGCCCCTGGAAGACGTTGCCGTACTTGTCCACGAGGTACTGGTAGCCGATGTCCGGCCAGCCCCGCGACTTGGTGTGGTACGCGTAGATGCCGCGCACGAGGGCCGCCGACTGGCTCTCCTTGTAGCTGTTCGTCCCGGCGGTGTGGTGCACGTAGATCGCCTTGAGCTTCTTGGAGTACTCGGGCCACGAGCCGCCCAGGGACTCGTCCGCCCCCCAGGCGGCGCGGGACACGAGCTTGGGCCTGATCTCCATGCCCGTGCCGGCGTCCGCCGACGACGCAGGCCGGCTGTCGTCGCCGATCGCCGTGTCCGCCGCGGAGGTACCGGGGTCGACGAGGTCCGCCTGCAGGTCGGGCGGCGCCGCCCCGTCCGCCGTCCGCACCCGCACCTGGACGCCGTCCGCGCCGGTGGAGACGAGCGGTTCGGTCCCGGCGCGCGCGTCCGCGAACTCCTCGCTGCTGGTGTCGAGGTCGTCCTGCGCGTCCCCGTCGATCCCGAGCGACTGCCAGTCGGTCCAGGCGCCGTCCTCTCGGACCCGGACGGCCACCTCCGTCACCTCGGCGTCCGTGTCCGCGTCCCACGTCACTCCAGCCACGAGGAAGTCGTCGGTCGAGGTCTTCGTGGTGAGCGCGGCGAGCTCGCCGTCCTCGTGCCCGGTGTCCTCGTCCTCGTGGCCGACCGGTGCGCTCAGCGCACCCTTCTGCGCCTTCGCCTCGCGGTCGACCCCCCGCACCGCGAGGTTCTCGACGTCGGGGGCGACCGCGTGCGCCTCGGGCGCCGGGAGCGTGACCGTAGGGACGACCACCCCCACGGCCGCCAGCGCCACGACGGTCGTCGTCGTGACGAGGCCGCGGAGGGCCGCTCGGGCCCTGGTTCGTGTCGTCATCGTCATCTCCGCTCGTCCTGCACGGTCGCGCCGGGCACCTGACCCGCACGACGATAGGGACGGATCGGACGTCCGGCACCTCGAGACCGGCGGGCTGCCCGGTCAGGGATTGCCTCGACGGCTCCGGGGGCGCACGCTGAACAGGGGGGGTATGACGATGACGCACGTGCTCTCGGCCCACGTGGCCCACGGTTCGGTCCGCCGGCGGCGCACCCGACGACGGTCGCTCGTGGCCGCCGTCGTGGCCGCCGTGCTCGCGACGGGCGGAAGCGTCGTGGGCGCGACGTCCGCCCAGGCGGCGGTGCCCTCCTCCTTCACCCTCACCGGCTCGGGGTACGGGCACGGGGTCGGGATGCCGCAGTACGGCGCGTACCAGATGGCGCGGCAGGGCAACGCGAGCTGGGACGTCCTCACGCACTACTACAGCGGCTCCGCGGTCTCGACGAAGACCACCACGGGCAACAACATCCTGGTCCAGGTCTACGGCAAGGACCCGGCCGGGCGGAGCGGCTACGGCGACACGTCGAAGACGACGTCGGTCACCGTGACCGGCGGCAGCTGGCGCCTGCTCGACGCCGCCTCGAAGACCCTGGCGTCAGGCACCGGCACCACGAAGCTCGCGGTGACCGTGGTCAGCGGCGGGAAGGCCCGCGTCACGGTGGGGGGCAAGACCTACGACGACACGATGCTGCGGATCAACTGGTCCGGTACCCGCTACTACCAGAGCACGGGGGCGACGGCCGTCGCGACCGTCGCGGGCGCGCACGGGTCCTACAAGCACGGCCGGCTCACCCTCACCTCGAAGGGCGGGCTGCCGAACCTCACCAACGACGTGCTCCTCAACACCGAGTACCTCTACGGGATCGCGGAGATGCCGTCGTCGTGGGGCCTGAACGGCGGGCTGTCCGCGCTGGCCGCGCAGGCGATCACGGCGCGTTCGTACGTGATGACCAAGGCGGTCGACGACGACTGCCGGTGCAACGTCGTCGACGACGTGCGCGACCAGTACTACACGGGCTGGAAGAAGGAGTCCGAGGGCACGGACGCCAGGTACGGCAAGGTCTGGAAGAAGGCCGTGGACGCCACCACGACCAGCCGCACGCAGGCCCGGGTGCTCACCTACGGCGGGGTCCCGGTCGTGACGCACTACTACTCCTCGAGCGGCGGGCGCACCGCCGACTCCGAGGACGTCTGGTCGTCCGTGGTCCCGTACGAGCGCTCGGTGTCCGACCCGTACAGCAAGGCCGCGCCGGGCAACTCGTACGCGTCGTGGACGCGCAAGCTCACGCAGACGCAGGCACGCGCGCTGTTCGGCCTGACCGACGTGGCGTCGATCAAGGTCTCGGCGAAGTGGACGAGCGGTCAGGCCCGCACCCTCACGGCGACGTCGTCGAGCGGGAAGACCGCGACCGTGACGGGCAAGGCCGACACGATCCGCTCCACCGTGGGCAAGCGCACCACGGCGGGGTCGATGCCCGCCGCGTGGATCACGAAGATCACCGCGGTGGCGTAGGTCCCCGGGCGCCGGGCCGGGTCACGCCGGATCGGGTCACAGGGGCCGGGCGTCGCTCTCCAGCAGCACGGGGACGCCGTCGCGCACCGGGTACGCCAGGGGCCGCTCGGGGTCGGTCGAGCGCAGCTCGGGCTCGCCGCCCGGCCCGACGGCGTCGACGAGCTCCGCGCCCGTCACCGGGCAGCGCAGGATCGAGCGCACCCACGGGTCGATCGAGCTGGTCATGCGTCCTCCGTCCGCACGAGCGACAGGACGTCGTCGCGCACCTTCGTCATGATGTCCTCGTCGGCGGCCTCGACGTTGAGCCGCAGCAGCGGCTCCGTGTTGGACGCGCGCAGGTTGAACCACCACTGCGGGTGGCCGTCCCAGTGCGCCACCGTGAGGCCGTCGAGCGTGTCGACGTCCGCCTGCGGGTAGGCGGTCGCGTACGCCTCGCGCACGCGCTCCGTCGCCGCGGCGGCGTCCGCCACGGTCGAGTTGATCTCCCCCGACGCCACGTACGGCGAGTACATCTCCGCCAGCACCGACAGCGGGTGCGGCTGCCCGCCGAGCGCGGCCAGGACGTGGAGCGCCGCGAGCATCCCGGTGTCGGCGAAGAAGAAGTCGCGGAAGTAGTAGTGGGCGCTGTGCTCGCCGCCGAACACGGCGTCGTGCTGCGCCATCTGCGCCTTGATGAACGAGTGCCCAACGCGGGTACGCACCGTCGTCGCGCCCGCGGCCTGCAGCAGGTCGGGCACGGCGCGGGAGGTGATGAGGTTGTGGATCACCGTGGGCGTGCGGCCCGCCTCGAGCTCCTTCGCCACCTCGCGCAGCCCCACCAGCGCCGTCACGGCCGAGGGCGACACCGGGTCGCCGTGCTCGTCGACGACGAAGCAGCGGTCGGCGTCGCCGTCGAACGCGAGGCCAAGGTCGGCGTCGTGCTCGACGACGGCGGCCCGCAGGTCCTCGAGGTTCTTCGGGTCCAGCGGGTTGGCCTCGTGGTTGGGGAAGCTGCCGTCGAGCTCGAAGTACAGCGGCACGATGTCGAGCGGCAGCGCCGGCAGCCCCGCGGCCGTGCCCAGCACCGCGGGCACGGTGTACCCGGCCATGCCGTTGCCGGCGTCCACCACGACCTTGAGCGGCCGGATCCCTGACACGTCGACCAGGCCGCGCAGGAACGCGGCGTAGTCGGCGAGGGTGTCGACGTCGGAGACCGTTCCAGGCGTCGCCGCGTCGTCGTCGGAGAGGTCTGGCGACGGGTCGTCGAGGAGCCGCTGCGCGAGCTCGCGGACGTCCGCCAGGCCGGTGTCCTGCCCGACGGGCCGGGCGCCCGCGCGGCAGAGCTTGATGCCGTTGTAGACGGCGGGGTTGTGCGACGCCGTGAACATCGCTCCCGGGGCGTCCAGCGCGCCCGACGCGTGGTAGAGCCCGTCCGTGGAGCACAGGCCGATCCGCACGACGTCGACCCCGGCGGCGGTGACGCCCGCGGTGAACGCGTCGACCAGCTCGGGCCCGGACTCACGCATGTCGTGCCCGACGACGACGCGCGTCGCGCCCTCCGGCACCGCCACGACCCGGGCGAAGGCCGCGCCGATCGCGCGGGCCACGTCCGGCGAGAGCTGGTCGGGCACGGTGCCGCGCACGTCGTACGCCTTGATGATCTGGGCCAGGTCGATCGTCACGACCCACAGCGTACGTGTCCGCCACGCCCCGGGGCGGGTGGTTCTGCGGGCGGACTTCCGGCCCGGGCGGCGCCGCGGGCGCGCGCGTGTGGAAGGGTGGTCCCGTGCCCGAGCTCTACCCGCTGGAGAACACCGTCCAGCACGCCGACTGGGGCTCGCGCACGCGGATCCAGCGACTGCTGGGCACCGAGCCCGACGGCACGCCCGCCGCCGAGCTGTGGCTCGGCGCCCATCCCAGCGCGCCGTCGCGGGTGCCCGGCGACCGCTCCCTGCTGGAGCTCGTGCGCTCGGCCCCGGACGCGATGCTGGGCCGCCGGGTCGCCGACGAGTACGGGCCCCGGCTGCCCTACCTGCTCAAGGTCCTCGCGGCCGAGCGGGCGCTGTCCCTGCAGGTGCACCCGAAGCCGCACGCGGCGCGCGCCGGGTTCAACCGGGAGAACCGTCAGGGCCTGCCCCCGGGCGACCCGGGCCGCTCGTTCCACGACGACCAGCACAAGCCCGAGATGGTCGTCGCGCTGACCGAGTTCGAGGGGCTGGCCGGGTTCCGGGCGCCGCGCGCCGTCCTCGACCTGCTCGACGGGCTCGACGGCGACCTCGTGGACGCCGTCCGCGCCGTCCTGCTGGGCGACCGCTCCCCCGGCGGCGTCAAGGCCGCGTTCTCCCGCATCGTCGCCGCGCGCCGCGACGCGCGCGCCGCCGAGGACGTCGCGACCACCGTCGCGTCCGTCGCCGCACGACTGGCCGCAGGCTCGCCGTCGTCGCGCGCCGACGCGACCGTGCTCCAGCTCGCGGAGCAGCACCCCGGTGACGCGGCGGCGCTCGCGTCCCTGCTGCTCAACCGGGTCACGCTCGACCCCGGCCAGGGCCTCTTCCTCCCCGCGGGCGAGGTGCACGCGTACCTGTCCGGGCTCGGGGTCGAGATCATGGCCTCGTCGGACAACGTGCTGCGGGCGGGCCTCACCTCGAAGCTCGTCGACGAGGCCGCCCTCGTCGAGTGCGCGTCGTTCGTGCCCCGGCCGCCGCAGCCGCCCCGCACGCGGTCCTCCGGCGCGCGGGGCCAGGTGACCATCTACCGGGCGCCGGTGCGGGAGTTCGCGCTCACGGTGGCCGACGTCGACCCCGCCGAGGACGTCGACCTGCCGGCCGAGGGGCCCCGCATCGTGCTGTGCCTCTCCGGCGACCTCAAGCTCACCGCCGACGGATGTCCCGCCCCGGCGACGCTGCACCGCGGTGGTTCCGTGTTCGTGCCGCACGCCGCCGGGGAGGTCAGGCTGTCCGGCTCCGGGCACGCCGTCTGCGCGTGGGTCCCCTGAGGGGACCGTGCGAACGACCGGGGCGCGTCAGTCGGCCTCGCGCAGCACGCGCAGGTGGCCGCGACGGGCGGTCTCGGTGACCGACGACGGCTCCCCCGCCGGCTCCTGACGCACCCGCCCCGCCTCGCGGACGGCCTCCGCCAGCGCGGACAGGTCGTCGGGCGACGGGGCCGGCTCCTCGAACGCGGGCGTGAGGCGCACGACCTCCCACCCGCGGGGCGCGGTCAGCCCTTCGGCATGCTGGGCGCACAGGTCGTAACTGTGCGGCTCGGCGTGCTGCGCGAGCGGACCCAGCACGGCCGTGGAGTCCGCGTACACGTACGTGAGCGTCGCGACGGCGGCATGCGTGCATGCCGTGCGCGAGCACTGCCTCACCGATCTCACGCGGGGAGAATACGCCGGGGTGGGGGGCGCGTGCGCGGGGCTCGCCGGTCGGGACGGGTCGTGACCGCACCGTGACCCCGGCTCCCGCGCCGCCGCCGGCCGCGACATAGGCTCGACGGGTGCACCACGCCCCGAGCCCCGAGCACCACCCCGAGCGCGATCCCGAGAGCCGCCCCGAGCACGGCTCCACTGCCGGTCCGGCTCCCGCCCCCGACGAGGTTCCGCCGGTCCGCCGCCGCGACCGCCGCGGCCGCGGGGTGCGCGGGCCGCTCCTGCCGCCGGGGATGCCCGCGTACCGCACCCGCGCGGAGCAGTTCGACGACCTGGTGCTCGACGTCGTCGAGCTGCTGCAGCGCCGCTGGGGCCCGCAGCTGTCGGGCACGGAGTTCGCCGTCGAGGACGTCCCGCCGTCCGAGCCCGCGCCGTGGGAGTCCGACGGCGTCCCGCTGGGCCGCTGCTTCCCCGCCGAGTCCGGCCGGCCCGCGCGCGTCGTCGTGTACCGCCGGCCGGTGGACTTCCGCGCCGCCGACGACGCCGACCGCGCCGACCTCGTGCGCGACGTCGTCGTCGAGCAGGTGGCGCACCTCCTGGCCCGCACCCCCGAGGAGATCGACCCCGGCTACGACTCCTGACCGGCGACCTGTCAGAGCCACATGGGGGTAGAGCACGTCCTGGTTCTGACAACTCCCCGGGACCGGGAGTTGTCAGAGCCAGGACGGGGTATGGCGGGACGTGGGTCTGACAGGTCGTCAGCCGGCGTCGACGGTGCGCACCTCGACGGCACCGGGCGTGGTGACTGCCGAGGTCGGCGCGACGGCGGCCAGCAGCGTCCCCGGGGCCGCGGTGCCGTCGTCGGCGCGCAGGACGGCGGCCCACGTGACGGCCAGGTCGGCGGTGCCACCGTCGGCGCGGTCCACGCTCACCCCGGCGGGCAGCTTGCCCTCCGCGACGACGTCGCCGAGCGCGACGGACGTCGTCGCCCCGGCGGCCAGGTCGACGTCGCGGCGGCCGATCTCGGCCCCCGACGCGTCGTAGGCGCGCACCGTGACGGGGATCGAGCCCTCGGGGTCGGTGTCGGGGCCACGGTCGGCGGGGACCGCGGCCAGGGCGAGCTGCGTCGTGACGCCGCCGGGCACCCCCAGCTGGCCCGCCGGGCCCGCGCCGCCCGACGCGCCGACCGGCTGCGCCGCCGACCACGCCACGTCGTACGGCGTGCCGCCGACCACGGCGTCCTCCGGCTGCTGGCCGGGCTGGTCGGCGCGGGCCGCGCCCACGACCGGCACGTCCGCGTCCACGACCACTGTGTACGCGCCCTCGGGCAGCCCGCCGAGCGGCACGTCCGTGACCACTCCGGGCTCCAGCCCGACCTCGTCGGCCCCGCGCAGCACCACCGGCCCGGACGGCCCGTACACGGTGACGCGCGCCGTCCCGCCCTGCTCGCCGGGCGCGAGGAGGCGCAGCCGCGGGGCGTGCGGGTCGTCGACCGCCTCGCCCCGGCTCAGCACCGCCCCGACGGCGAGCGACTCCCGCGGCGACGCACCGGCCGTCAGCAGGTCGACCCCGGCCGGCAGCAGCCCGTCGATGGCCTGGGTCTGCAGGCTCGCGTCGACCCGGGCCCCGGCCGCGCGCACGTTGACGGCGAGGCGGCCCTGCTCCGGCGCGACGGACTCCAGGCGCGTCGTGACCTGCTCGTGCGGCGCGACGGTGAAGGTCCCCTTGCCGCCGAGGGCCACGGAACCGCCCGGCCCGTACACGTCGAGGGCCACCGTGGCCGGCTGCTCGGACGGGTTCTGCACCGTGAGCGTCGCGGTCGAGCCCACCTCCGTGCTCCCGCCCACCAACCACTGCGACGTCGACGGCGCCGTGCAGGCGCCCACCCCGAGCCCGCGGAGGTCGCCCTGCGTCGTGACCGACCCCATCGCGCCGGCCGCGCGGAACGGCTCGTCGGCCACCGGCGTCGCCCGCAGCACGCGACCGGTGCTCACGCCTCCCTGCCAGGCGGCAGCGGCGTCGCCCGTGGCGAGCGGGAGCGGGTCCTCGCCGCCGAGGGCGGTCGTGCGCGCCCCGTCCCGTGCCCCGCCCAGGACGAGAGCGCCCAGGCCGCTCGTCGTCGGCACCGGCGTCGCGTCGAACTGCTGGTCCCCCACGTCGGCGCCCTCGGGCAGCGCGACCGGCGGCGGGCAGACGAGCGTCGCGTCCGCCGGCTGCACCCCGACGGTGCGGGTCCCGGCCGCCACGGCCTGCTGCTCCGCGCCCGTCCACGACTGCGCCCACTGGTCGCCCAGCACCGCCACGGCCGCCAGCGCTCCGACGGCCGCCACCCCGGTGACCGCCGCCGCCGTCGCGCGCACCCCGCGCCGCACCCGGGTCCTGCGCACGTCCTGGCCCGCCCCTCCGGTCGTCTGCGTCGTCGCCTGCGTCGTCTTCCGTCTCGGCTTCCGCTTCGCCGGCGGCGTCGAGGGCTCCTGCGCCGGCCGCTCCTCGCGCGCCGTCATCGTCCCCGCCGCCGTCCGACCGGCAGCGCCAGCAGCGCGTGCACCAGGAGCACCAGCCCCGCGGCGGCGAGCCAGGCGGTGCGGTGCGGCGCCTCGAACGACACCCGCACGTGGCCCGCCTCCGCGCCGACCGCGAACGCCTGGGTCCCGCCGGCCTCCACGGCCGGCAGCCGACGCCCGTCGAGCGTCGCGTGCCAGCCGGGGTCGGCCGTCTCCGCGAGCCGCAGCGTGCGGTCCTCGCTGCCCTGGGCGAGCCGCCCGCCGGCGCTCGTCCCGTCCGACGGCACGGTCCGCACGGCGTCCCCCGGCGCGAAGAACGGCCCGGGCGCGTCGGCCTCGCCGGCGCCGTCGCCCTTCAGCACGGTCGCCCAGCCCGGCGCGGGACCGTCGGTCGTGACGCGCCAGACGAGCGGGCCCTCCTCGGTCACGCGCGCGAGGCCGGGCACGAGGTCGAGCGTGGTCGCGAGGTCCGCGTCCCCGCCGGCCGGGACCTGCACGGCGCCGATGCCGAGCGCCGCGAGCCGGTCCACGACGTCCGTCGCGCGGCCGGTCGCGACCTCTGCCACGACCTGGTCCAGGAGCGCGGTGTCGGTGCGCTCCGCGCCGCCGACCAGGCCGGCGGCGCGCGCCCGCACCACGGTGGAGGAGTCCTCGAGCCGGGTACCGTCCGCGTGCAGCAGGGCGTAGTCGACCACCGCCGCGCCCGAAGGTTCCGCCTCGCCGCCCGGCTGCACCCGGCCGAGCTGCAGCACGCGCGCCGACCGCGGCGGCTCCTGCATCTGCGTGCCGACGGCGGGCACCACGCCCGTCTCGGCCGCCCGCAGGTCGCCCACCGCGCCGCCGCCGGTCGAGCCGAGCGCCCACGACGCGAGCTGCGCCACGGGAAGCGCGAGGGCCACGACGGCGACCACCACGACGCCCGCGGTCGCGGTCCGACGCGTCCGTGCCTCCCGGACGACCGACGGGGCCGTCGGCACCCGCCCGGTCGAGGGCAACGCGCAGATCGCGGCGGAGCCCAGGGCCAGCAGCAGCACGGAGAGCCCCACCCCGGGCCAGCCGGTCACGCTGGCCGCCGTGCCGTCGGCCGCGGACCCGCTCGCCACGGCGGTCGCGACGGCGAGCACCGCCGTCGTCAGGCCCGCCGCCCCGGCGAGCCACGCCAGGCGCACCCCGCGCACCGCCCGCGGGCGCACCAGCGCGACGGCCGCGAGCACCAGGACGGCGCCGCCCAGCAGTGCGGGGGCGATCACGGCGGCACGCCCGAGCGCGCCGTCGGTCCCGAGCCACGGCTCGAACCAGGCGGTGTCCCCCGGCAGACCGAGCAGGAGCTCCACGGCCGTGGGCGCGCCGGACGCGACCGTCGGGGCACCGGACTCGGCGACCAGCAGCCGCCACCCGCCGTCCGACCAGGAGCCCAGCACCTCGCCCCAGAACGGCAGCGGCACCACCACGGCCGGCAGCAGCACCAGCAGCAGCGCGCGCCACGCGCGACGCACCAGCAGCGCGCCGACCGCGACCAGCACCACCGCGACCGGGAGGAGCACGGGGGCGGCGCACACGGCGACGGCCAGCAGCAGACCCGCCGCGCCCGCGGCACCGAGGGACCCGCGGCGGCGTCCCGGCGCGGGCGCGACGTCGCGCGCGTGCACCCCCACGGTGCGCAGCACCGCGACGAGCAGCCACGGCAGCGTGAGGTGCACGACGACCGCGCCGAGCCGGCCCGAACCGAGCGACGCGAGGAAGCCGGGGGCCGCCGCCCAGGCGAGCGCGGCCACGGCCCGCACCACGACCGAGCGCGTCAGGGCGCCGGCCGCGAACCAGCCCCCGAGGGCGGCCAGCGGCAGCGCGACCAGGACCAGCGCGTTCACCGCCGTCTGGAGGCCGCCGCCCGCCAGCACGGCGAACGCGGTGAGCGGCATCAGCAGGGGGTCGGCGGGCGCGCGCACGCCGAGGCCGTCGCGCACCCAGCCCGACGTCGCCGCCGCCCACACGTCGCCCACGGTGCCGGGCGCCGGCAGCAGCCCGCCGCCCACGACGCGGCCGCCGTCGGCCAGCACGCCCTGCCAGGGACCGAACAGGGCGACGTCGAGCGCGACGACGGCGACGACCACGACGGCGAGCACCGTCCGGCGGGTGCGCCCGAGCCGCCGCAGGTCCGCGCGCTCCAGCTCGCTCGGCGCCCACCGGGCGCGCTGCGCCTCGGCGCGGGCCAGCCGCGCGTCCCGGCGCTCGCCGGCCACCTGTCGCCAGGTGCCGCGCAACGGCGTCAGGACGCGGCGCGGCAGGCGCCGCGTGCGGGCCGCGCGCCGTCGGGCGCGGTACAGCGGCACCAGGCGCAGCGCGGTGACGACGGCGGCGACGAGCTCGTCCCGGGCATGGGCCGGACGCTTGAGCGCCAGCCGGTACATGGCCGCGAACGGCGCCCACAGGAGGGTGGCGAGCCAGACGAACGGCAGCAGCGGGAGCGGCGCCTCGACGAGGCGCAGGTAGAGCAGGCTGCGGCGGCGGGCGTAGCGCGACGCCTCGAGGTCGGGGGTCGGGGCATCACGACCGCGCAGCCCCAGCAGCGACGCCTGCGCGTGCTTCACGACCGCGTCGGGCACCACGACCACGCGGTGCCCGGCCAGCCGGGCCCGCCGGCACAGGTCCAGGCCGTCGCCGAAGGGCCCCAGCTCCGGGTCGGTACCGCCCAGCTCGGCCCAGACGTGCGCCCGCACCAGCGCCCCGGCGAGGCCGACGGCGAGCACGTCCTCGCGCGCGTCGTGCTGCCCCTGGTCGATCTCTGTGTCGTCGATGCCGGTCATCCGGCGCCCGAGCGGCGAGACCGTGCTGCCCACCTCGACGAGCATGCTCGCGTCGTCGGCCGGTGTGCCGTCGGCGGCGACGGGCCAGCGGCGCTGCTTGCAGCCCGCCACCGCCACCGCGCTCGAGTGCTCGACGGCGCGCAGCAGGCGGGACAGGGCGTCGGGGTCGGGCGCGGAGTCGTCGTGCAGGATCCACAGCCAGCCGGCCTCGGGGACGCCGACGACCTCCTGCGCGCGGTCCACGGCCTCGCCGAGGCTGCGCACGCCGGCCGCGGTGACGAAGCGCGCGCCGCCGAGCCGCAGGTCGGGGTGCGCGGTGGTCTCCGCGGCGCCGACGTCCACCACCACGACCTCGTCCGCGGCACGCTGCTGGCGTGCGAGCGCGTCGAGGGTGGCGTCGAGGAAGCGCGTGCGTCCGCGGGTGACGACCACGGCGGTCACGGTGACCACCAGAGGGACGGCCCCGGTGCCGTCGAGCGTGCGGTCCCCGGCGGGCGCGACGGCGACGGTCGCGCCCGCGGGGGCGACCTCCCCGCCGGGGCGGGCTGGGATCGGGTGCGCAGAAGTCATCCTGCCCGCCATGATGCGACGGGCCCCGATCCGGTCGTGGGATATCCGTCCCGAGCGTGTCGGGCCGGACATCTCGTCGAACCTCGGGTCAGACGGCGCGGCGCTTCAGCTTGCGGCGCTCACGCTCGGAGAGCCCGCCCCAGATGCCGAACCTCTCGTCGTTCGCGAGCGCGTAGTCCAGGCACTCGGCCCGGACCTCGCAGGACGTGCAGACCTTCTTGGCCTCACGCGTGGACCCGCCCTTCTCCGGGAAGAAGGCCTCGGGGTCCGTCTGGGCGCACAGCGCCCGTTCCTGCCATCCCAGGAGCGTCTCGTCGTCGGTCGTCGTTGCGTCGCCGAACAGCGGGAGAACCGGCGCCACGCGCTCGGGCTCACGGCCGACGTCTGACGGGAAGACCCCCCGGTCCCCATCGAGCAAATTCCACATGGCGTGCCCCTCCATGCCGTTCTCTAGGGAAACTGCATACCTGGAATTACACGCGTGTCCTTCGGAGGCGTCAAGTCGAAATGTGCTAGTGATTGCGATCTCCACTGCCCATTCACATGCGCGGCGTCCTGTGCTAGCGGCCCCCTCGTAGGCTGACCTGCGTGAATCCCCCCGCCGCGGCCGGCCGCACCCCCACGACGATCTCCCAGGTCCTCGATCTTGTCCTGTCCGACCCGGGGCGGCCCCGCCTCACCTGGTACGGCGACGGCGGCGAACGCGTCGAGCTCTCGGGCGCCGTCCTGCAGAACTGGGTGAGCAAGACGGTGAACCTGCTCGTGGAGGAGTTCGACGCCGCACCGGGCACGGTCGTGACGCTCGACCTGCCCGCGCACTGGCGCAGCGTGCTCTGGGCGCTGGCCGCCTGGCGCTGCGGCGCCACCGTGCAGCTCGCGGGAGACGCCCCCGCGGCGGGCGGCGACGTCGTCGTCACCGCGCGGCCCGACGCCTGGGCCGACCTGCTGTCCGGGCCGGGCGCCGCCGACCTCGTCGCCGTCGCCCTGCCCGCCCTCGCGCGGTCGTTCGACGGCGACCTGCCGCCCGGCGCCGTCGACGCCGCGGGCGCCGTGATGACCTACGGCGACGTCATCGGGTGGGCCCCCGAGACCGACCAGGGCGCCGTGGCGCTCGACGACGGCTCGGTGGCCGGCTCGGTGCCGTTCAGGGATCTGGTGCCCGGCACCGGCACTCCCGGGGCCCGCACGTTCGTGGACGGCGCCCGACCGCTCGGCACCCTGCTGCGCGAGCTGCTCGCCGTCTGGGCCGCCGACGGCTCGGTGGTCCTCGCCTCCGCCGCCACCGCGGCCGAGCTCGCGGCCGACCCCGCCCGCCTGGACCGCCTGCGCGAGACCGAGCGCATCACGGCCTGACGCGAACCTGTTGTGGGCGCTCGTGTGGCGTCGTTCCCCCTCGCGATAGCGCCGATCGAGCGTCCACAACGCTTCCCCGTGGCTCAGGAGGCGGCGCGGCCCCAGGCGACGAGCCCGGTGCCGGTGCGCGGGAACGCGCGCTGCGCGACGCGGAACGGCCACGTCGCGGCGGCCACGAGCGAGCCCTGCGCGGACGTCGACGGCTGGAAAAGGCGCCCGCTGCGCGCGGTGCGGTCGGCGGTGCTGCCCTCCTCGCGCAGGCCGGGCCGTCGGCGGGCGAGCTGGTTGCGCGCCGCCTCCAGCGCGTACCCGAGCGGGACGCCGTACAGGCGCAGGCCGACGTCGGTCAGGCCGGCGTCGCGCAGCAGGGCCACGAGGGCGGCCGGGTCGTAGCGGCGGAAGTGCCCGACGGCCTCGTCCATGGGGCCGTACCGGCGCTGCCAGGCCGGCGTGGACAGCAGCAGCGTGCCGCCCGGTCGCAGCCGCGCGGCCCACTCGCGGAGCGCCGCGGCGTCGTCGTCGATGTGCTCGATCACCTCGAACGCGCACACGAGGTCGAAGCGCTCGGCGGCGGGCAGGGAGTCGAGCGGTCCCTGCACGACCGTGCCCGGCACCCCCGCCTCGACGAGGCGCTGCTCCGCGGTCCGCGCGCTGTCCGCGTCGAGCTCGACGCCCGTGTACGCCGCGGCGCGGGCGGCGAGCCGGACGCCGACGGCGCCCTGACCGCAGCCCACCTCGAGCACGCGCCCGGCGGCGCCCGGCAGCAGCGGTTCCACGACGTCCCACCGCAGGCTGCCGTACAGCGTGAGCGGTGGCAGTGCAGGGGCGGGGTTCGGCACGGGCGTTCCTTCGTCGTCGACGGCTCGGGCGGTGGCACCAGCGGCGTGCAGCCGCTTCATGGTCGGCCGGGGCCAGCCTGCCAGCACGTCGGCCGTGGCGGCGCCACGCCCCGCCGAGCTGGCGGCGCCACCCCGTCGTCAGGCTCGGGTGCCTACCTCGGCCGGGCGAGCGCGCCGAGGCCGGCGAGGGCGAGGTCGGCGAGCGTCACCAGGACGCGGCTGACCAGCACCAGCAGCAGCACCGCGGCGTGCGGCAGCGCCCCGGCGAGCACGGCGAGCAGCACCAGCTCGCGCGCCCCAGCGCCCGCGGGCACGACGACGACGAGGAAGCCGACCACCCAGGCCAAGGCGTAGCCGCCGACGGCGAGCGCGGCGCCGCGCGCGTCGGCGGGCATCCCGAGGCCGACGGCCAGGACCCACACCTGCGCCCCGGCGAGCAGCCACCCGGCCACGGACCACACCGTGGCGGCGCCGAGCCCCCGCCAGCCCAGCGGGCGGTCGAGCGGGGGCCGGCGCGCGACCCGCAAGGCCCACGCGACCAGCCGGTTGAGCACCGGCGGCAGCAGCACGACGGCGACGGCGGGCAGCACCCACAGCAGCGGCCCGGCGGCACCGAGCGCGCCGGTCGCGACGAACGGCAGAGCCACCAGCCCGACGACCGCCCCGGAGACCACGCCGACGAGTGTCGCGACCGCCGTCGTCGTCACGGAGGTGCGGCGCGCGATCCCGTGGTCGACGCCGAGCTCGGCGGCCGCGACGACGTTCCACACCCCGCCCGGCACGTACTTGCCGAGCTGGCTCAGCCCGAACACCCGCAGCGCGACCCGCAGCCCGGTCGGGGCGCCGAGGTCGGCGAGCACGACGCGCCACGCGGCGAACGTGCACAGCACGAAGGCGACCGACAGCACGAGGGCGACGACGAGCCGCTGCCAGGAGAGCTCGGCGGCGGCCCGCGCGAGGTCGTCCCCCGCCGCGACGACGGCGTACACCGCGAGGCCGAGCGCGAGAACGAGGAAGCCCCAGCGCACCCACGGCGACCGCAGCACCGCGAGCGCCCTGGTGAGGAGGCTCGCTCGCCCCCCGGGGGCGGCGCCGTCGGGCCCGGCTGCGACGTCGCCCGCGGTCTCGTCCGCCGGCTCGTGGGTCATGGCCGGACCCCGCGCGCCGCGAGCAGCCGGACCAGCGGGGCGACGACGGCGGTGGGCCGGGCGAGGCTGCGCCCGGCCGCCGCGCGGGCGCGCGCGGCGGAGAGCGCGGCCGGGTCGCGCAGGGCGAGCAGCCGGTCCGCGAGCGCCGTCGGGTCGGCGGGCGGGACGAGCTCCAGGTGGTCGCCCAGCAGCCGCCGCTGCGGCTCGGTGTCCGACGTGACGACCACGCAGCCGGACGCGAGGCCCTGGAACACCTTGTTCGGCACGACGCGCAGCCCCTTGGGCGTCGCGGAGAAGATCCCGAGGCAGACGTCGTGGGCGGCGACGAGGGCGGGCAGGTCGGCCGGCTCCACCCAGTCGCGCCACGTGACGCCGGGCGTGCCGCGCAGCCGGTCCCGCACCGCGGGCAGGTCCTGGCCGGAGCCGACGAGGGTGACCTCCAGCCCGCGCCCGCCCTCCTCCGCCGCCCGGGGCAGCGCGGCGGCCAGCGCCTCGGCGAGCACGTCGGTGCCCTGCAGCGGCGTGAACAGGCCGAAGAACACGACGCGCAGCGGCCGGTCCGCGACGTCGCGGACGTGGCCCGTCCCGGTGCCGGTCCCGGCTGTGCCGCCCGCGTGCGCGGCGTCGAACCACGCCTGCGGGGCGCCGACGGGCACGACGAGTCCCCGGCGCGCCCGGGAGGGCACCAGCTCGCCGAGCATCCGCAGGTGCTCGGGGGTGTCGAGGAGGACGACGTCCGCGCACGACGCGGCGAGCCGGTCCAGGCCGCGCAGCAGCGTGACCCGGGCCCCGCGCGCGCCGCGGTCGGCGGCGGTGTCCCCCGCGAAGACGAGGTGGTCCAGCAGCACCGGCGTCCGCCCGAACAGCAGGCGCGCGAGCGCGACGTCGAAGTGGCCGAGGTACCCGACGAGCACCGCGTCGGGGCGGCCGTGCGACCGCCGGTGACGCACGACGTCGCCCACGAGCAGCGCCCAGCAGCGCAGCAGCCGCACGAGCAGGCCGGGCAGGCGCCACGGCTGGCGCAGCATCCGCACCCGCTCGGCGGTGCTCAGGCCGAGGGGCCGGTCGAGCTCGTGCACGGTGTACCCGTGCGCGCGCAGTCCGGCGACGAGCACGCCGACGCGCGGGTGCCGGGCGGCGTCGTACGTGCCGAACGCGACGATCACGCGTGCGCGTCCTCGTCGTCCCGCGCCTCGCGGCGGTCGGTATCGAGGTCGGTGTCGCGGTCGGCGTCGTCGGCGTCGCCGGCGTGGTCGGCGTCGAGGTCGGTGTCGAGGACCGGATCGCCCGTGGTGACGAGGGCCGCGTCGTCGGACCGTGCGCCGTACTGGAGCTCCTTCAGCCGCTCGAGGGTCTCCTCGGCGAGCGTGCGGTTGGTGCGCAGCAGGTCGGCGATGACGAGCAGCGCGAGGCACAGCAGCGCGCCGACGAGCATCGCGCCGGCGAAGACGAGCGACTGCACGTGGCCGCCGGCGTCCCCCTGGGCGAGGAAGACGAGGAACCGCACGGCGGGCACCGCCGCCGCGACGAAGAACACGGCGAACAGCGTGAGGAACACCAGGTGCGGGCGGAACATGATCGCCGAGCGCACGATGGCCCGCCCGGACCTGCTCATGTGCTGCCAGATGTTGTCGAACAGCCGCGACTCGCGCGTCTTCGCGTTGGTGGTGATCGGCAGGCTCGCGATCTGCAGGCGCTTGTTCCCCGCCTGGATGATCGTCTCCATGGTGTAGCTGAACTGCGTGACCACGTTGAGCCGCAGCAGCGCCGCGCGCGAGTAGGCCCGGAACCCGCTCGCCGCGTCGGGCAGCGACGTCCCGGCCGCGGCGCTCACGACGCGGCTGCCGAACCGCTGCATCCGCTTCTTGAACGGGGAGAAGTGCTCGATGGTCGCGGTCTGACGGTCCGCGACGACGATGTCCGCCTCGCCCGCGACGATCGGCGCGACGAGGTCGCCGATGCGCTCCGAGGGGTACTGGTTGTCGCCGTCCGTGTTGACCACGACGTCGGCCCCGTGCGCGAGGGCGTAGTCGACGCCGTCGCGGAACGACCGCGCCAGCCCCCTCGTGCTCGTGTGCCGCACGACGTGCCGCACGCCGAGGCGACGCGCGACCTCCGCCGTGCCGTCCGTCGAGCCGTCGTCGACCACGAGGATCTCGACGCTGTCGAACCCCTCGACCTCGCGGGGGATGGTCGCGAGCACGAGCGGGAGCGTCCCGGCCTCGTCGAGGCACGGGATCTGGACGAAGAGCTTCATCGCGCATCCTTCGGGGCGCCGGGGACCGCCGGCGGCAGGGTGCCGGGGACCGGGTCGTTCGACGACGCCGCGAGTCTACGGGGCCACAGGAGCCCGGCGACGAGGCCTCCGAGCAGCGCGACGGCCGCCACGGCCAGCAGGGCGACGAGCGCGGGCTCGGGCAGCGGGCTCCAGGCCAGCCACCGGTCCACGGCGTCGCCGACGGTCTCGCCGGGGCCCCGGTAGAACGCGCCGAACGCCCAGACCAGCCCGCCCACGGCCGCCGCGAGGGCGAGCGTCACGACCACGGGCACCCCCCGCGCGAGGCGCCGGTCCGACCGCCGCGCGAGCTGCCAGGCGGCGATGGCCACCGCCGTCGCGAGCGCCGCGACCCCGCCGAAGACGTACCGCCCCTGGATCGCGACGAGGCGGCCGGTCTCGGCGTGGAAGTCCCACGCGTTGTAGGCGACCCCCGCCGCGAGCGCGGCCGGGGTGAGCAGCACGACGACGGCCGTGCGGCGCGCCCCGGGCAGGACGAGCGCCACGAGCCCCGCGGCCATCAGCGCCACCGTGCCCCAGACGACCCACGCGCCGGCGACGTGCACCTCGAGCCACGACAGGTTGCCGAAGAACGACTGGGCGAGCCGGCCCGCGATGATCGACGGGACGTCGGCGTCGGGCACCGTCGCGAGGATGGTCAGCTCGCGGGGCCGGCCGACGGGCTGCACGGCGCCGAGGGTGACCACATTGCGCACCCACCACCATCCGCCGACGGCGAGCGTCACGCCGCCGGCCACGGCGAGGCGGCCGAGCCGGCCGGGCCACCGGCTGCCCCGCGCGAGCGCGTACGCCGCGACCACCATCGGCACGGCGAACGCCAGCATCACCTTGGTGAGCATCCCCAGGCCGAGGACGACGCCGATCGCGACGGCCACGCGCCAGCGCAGGTCGCCCGTGACCACCCGCACGGAGAGGTAGGTGGCGGCGGCGCACGCGAGGACGACGAGGGCGTCGTTGTTCACCGCCCCCATCACGTGCCCGAGCTGCGGCAGGAGGAGGGGGAAGGCGCCGGCGACCAGCCCCGCCGAGGGTGAGCCGGTGGCCCGTCGTGCCGACTCGGCCGCCAGCGGCACGACGAGCGCGAGCAGCAGCGCGTCCAGGAGCCGCAGCGCGAGGGTGATCTGGTCCCAGCGGGCGTCGGTCAGGCCCATCGCGTGCAGCACGCCGGCGCCGAGCGCGTAGTACAGCGGCGGGTGCTGCGTCATCTGGTCCACCTCGGTGCCCGACGACGCGTCGCCCAGCGCGCCCGCGGCGTCGAGGCGGGTGCGGTCCTCGCGCGGCACGGGCACGACGTCGACGAACTGGCGGGCGTCCTCGCGGTGGCGCCACCGGCCGGGCAGGTCGGCGGGGTACGCCGCCTCGTCGACCGCCTGCGCGATCGCCGGGGAGAAGTAGCCGTCGCCCGGCGCCGGCCACCCGCCGCCGTACGCGATCCGCAGCACGCTGTTGACGTGGTTCTGCTCGTCGGGCGAGCGGAACATCGGCGTGACCACGGCCCACACCACGGTCCACGCCGCCACGGCGAGCGCGAGCACGGCGACGGCGCGGCGGTAACGGCGGCCGGCACGGGGCCGCGCGGGTGCCGTGCGGGGGTCAGGGGTGCCGGTCGCCGCGGGGGCCGGGCGCGCGTGCGGCGTCGTGTCCGTCACGAGCACAGTGTCCCCCACGGCGTGCGCGCCGGCTCCGCGCCGCCGCGCCTCGGCCACGAGGGTTCGCCTGGTCTTCACCCGCCGTCCCCCGGCGGGTCGCGGACCTGGGCCGACGTTCGACCCACACATTTCCTCTACCGTCCCGGTCCTCGGGGACCGCAGCGACGTGACACGGACCCTCTATGCTCGCTTCCCGTGACCCGCACCACCCCACGCCACGTCGCCTCGCGCCCCGGCACGACCACGGGGCCCTCGCACGCCCGCGCCCTGCGCCGGCACACGGTCGCGCGCACCCTGGGGATGGGGCTGACCGCGGTCCTGGCGTTCGTCACCGTCGGCGGCGCGACCGCGGCGGTGAAGCTCACGAGCAACATCACGGCCGTCGACGCCGACACGCTGCTCGGCGAGGACCGGCCCGAGAAGGTCATGCCGGAGGACCCCAACGCGGACATGCCGCTGAACATCCTGCTCATGGGCTCCGACAGCCGTGGCGGGGACAACGCCGACATCGTCGGCGACGGCACCGAGGGCGCCCGCTCGGACACCACGATGATCATGCACATCTCGTCCGACCGGTCCCGGGTGGAGATGCTGTCGATCCCCCGCGACACGACGATCGACGTCCCGTCGTGCCCGACGTCATCGGGCGGCGAGACCTCTCCTCTGTCGGGCGTGAAGTTCAACGCCGCCTTCGCCCAGGGCGTGATGACCGGCGGCGACGTCGAGTCCGGCGCGCTGTGCGCGCAGAAGACCGTCGAGACCATCACCGACGTCCAGCTGGACGGCTTCGTCGTCGTGGACTTCGCCGGCTTCGAGAAGATGGTCGACGCGCTCGGCGGCGTCGAGCTGTGCATCCCGAACGACATCGACGCCCCGAAGGCCGACGACCTCGTCCTGTCCGCCGGGGTGCACGAGCTGGACGGCGAGACCGCGCTCAAGTACGCCCGCGCCCGCAAGGGCAAGGGCCTCGGGGACAACTCCGACCTCGGCCGCATCGCCCGCCAGCAGGAGCTCCTGGCCGCCCTCGCCCGCCAGGTGCTCAGCGCCGGCACGCTCGCCGACCCGACCAAGTCGCTGAAGTTCCTCGGCGCCGTGACCGGGTCGATGACGATGAGCAGCAACTTCGCGTCCATCCAGGGACTCGCCGGGCTCGCGTACAGCGCACGCAACGTCCGCCCTGACACCATCGCCTTCATGACCGCGCCGTACATCTACGACCCGAACAACGCGGCGAACGTCCTGCTCACCGACGAGGCGGACGAGGTCTGGGACAACCTCAAGCACGACCGTCCGCTGAGCGACGCGATCGAGACCGAGTCCGACGACGGCAAGGACGGCGAGAAGGACAGCACGAAGGACGACGCAGGCACGCAGGACGCCGAGGCCGCCGACGATGTCGACGCCACCCCGGTGGCCGACGACGACACCGCCACGACCGGTGACGACGCGGACGCTGCCGACGAGGACACGAAGGACCCGGAGCCGACGCGGACCCGCGACGCCGGCGAGGAGGCGTTCACGGGCGCCGACGTGACGTCGGTGTGCGGATGAGCGCGGGAGACCGATGAGCAGCGACGACCAGCGCATCCCGCCGAGCTTCACGCCGTCCGGCGGCCGTTCCGACCGGCCGAGCGGCTCCGGCGACGCCATCCCCGTGGGCGGCGCCTCCCGTCCGTCCGGGCCCCCGACGGGTGGCCGCGTGGGCCGGCGCGACGACGCCGCCCCGGTCGAGCCGCGCGTGCGGCGGCAGTCGTCGCGCGAGATCCCGACGACGCCGCCCGAGCGGCGTGGCGCCCAGCAGAAGCCCCGGTCGTACGCGCCGCGGGGCAGCTCGGCGGCCGCGCCGGCCTCCCGCGCCCCCCAGTCGCGCGCCCCGCAGGCACGCCAGGGCTCCGGCACCCGCGTCATGCCCGCCTCGGCCCAGGGCCAGGCCCGTCGCACTCCCCCGCCCGGGCACGGCGGGGGCGCCGCCGCGGCGACCGCCGGGGGCGGCGGCTTCCGCGTGCGCAAGGGCCGCGTCGCGGGTCTCGTCCTCGTGCTGCTCCTCGTGCTCCTCCTGGCGTGGCCGATCGGCCTGATCTTCTGGGCGAACGGCAAGATCCAGCACATCGACGCCCTGTCCGACGCCAAGGGCACGCCCGGTACCACCTACCTGCTTGCCGGGTCGGACGCGCGCGGCACGGGCAGCGTCGCCGACGACGGCACCGAGGGCGCCCGCACCGACACGATCATGGTGCTGCAGAAGCCGCGGAGCGGGCCCGCCTCCCTCATCTCCATCCCCCGCGACACGTACACGGAGATCCCCGGGCACGACCCGAACAAGATCAACGCGGCGTACTCCTTCGGCGGCGCCCCGCTGCTCGTCGAGACGGTCGAGGGCCTCACTGGCCTGACGATCGACCACTACGTCGAGGTCGGCTTCGGCAGCGTCGAGGAGATCGTCGACGCCGTCGGCGGCGTGGAGCTCTGCTACGACCGCGACGTCGACGACCCCAAGAGCGGCATGGAGTGGGAGGCCGGCTGCCACCTGGCCGACGGCGAGACCGCGCTCGCGTTCTCCCGCATGCGCTACAAGGACCCCAAGGGCGACATCGGCCGGGCCGAGCGGCAGCAGCAGGTCATCGCCGCCGTCGCCGCGAAGGTCGTCAAGCCGAGCGTGCTGCTCAACCCGGTCAACCAGGTGCAGCTCGTCAACGCCGGCACCGACGCGCTCACCGTGGACGAGAAGACGGGCATCGTCGACCTCGGTCGGCTCGGCCTGGCCTTCAAGGCGGCCACGGGCCCCGAGGGCGTCACCGGCACCCCGCCGATCTCGGACCCGGGCTACACCCCGCGCCCCGACGTCGGGTCGGCCGTGCTGCTCGACGAGGACAAGGTCGACCAGTTCTGGGCCGACGTCCGCGACGGCGAGCTGGAGCCCGGCAGCACCGTCGGGGGCATGCCCGGCTGATGCCGAAGTAGTTCTCGCGCATCCTCCCGGAGGCCGCGGCGCGGGGCATACTTTCCTCGCCGCGGTGCACCGTGCCCGGGCTGCCCGGCCGCGCCGGGCACGAGCCAGCCCGGAGGCGCCATGCCCGCGACCCCGATCCCTGACGCCGCTCCGGCGGCGCCCGCCGCACGGGAGACGTCCCGCACGCGGTTCCTCGGCGTCCTGGTGCCCCCCGCGCAGCGCCGCGACCTGGGCGAGCTGTCCGACCGCCTCGACCTGTCGTCGGGCGACGTGCGCGCCAAGCGGTCCGCGTTCTGGGCGATGCTCGTGCTGTCCGGGATCATCGCGATCTCCGGCGTCGTCACCGACTCCACCGCCACCGTCATCGGCGCGATGATCATCGCGCCGCTGTCCACGCCGATCCTCGGCGTCGGGCTCGGGATCGTCACCGGCCGCGGCGGGCTCGTGGGCCGCTCCGCGCTGTACGTCGTGGGGGGCGTCGCCCTCGTCGTCGCCCTCGGCTGGCTGGTGGCGCTCGTGCTGCCGCAGACGTCGGATGTCGTCACGAACTCGCAGGTCACGGGGCGCACGTCTCCCGGTGTGGGCGACCTCGTCGCCGCGTTCGCCACCGGCTTCGCGGGGGCGATCGCTCTCGCGCGGCGCGACCTCGGCGACGTGCTGCCCGGCATCGCGATCGCCATCTCGCTCGTGCCGCCGCTCGGCGTCGTCGGGGTGTGCCTCGGCGCCGGCGAGCCCGCGCTCGCCGCGGGCGCGCTCCTGCTCTTCGGGTCCAACGTGGTCGCGCTCGTCGTGGCGTCCACGGTGGTGTTCACCGGCGCGGGCTACGCGTCGGACGCCGCCCGGGCCCGGCAGGAGGCGGGCGGCCGACGGCGCCCGCGCCGCGCCGTCGTCGTGGGCGCCGTCGCGGTGCTCGTGGTGGCGGTGCCGATGATCGCCAACACCGCCCAGTCGGTGCTGGCCGACGTGTGGGCCGGACAGGTGCGGGCCGCGGCGGAGGCCTGGCTCGCGGACACGCCGGACGCGGACGTCGAGGACGTCACCTGGCAGGGGACGGACGTGGTCGTCGAGGTCCGCGGACCTGGCGACGTGCCCGACGTCGCTCAGTTGCAGGCTGCCGTCGACGACCTGGTGCCGTGGGACCCGACCGTCACCGTGGTGCACACGGTGGGCGAGCGCGTGGAGGGCTGACGGCCCCGGGCCGACCCCGCGCCCGTCAGGCGGAGAAACCGGTGCGGTGCGCGCCCTCGCGGGCCGCGCGCAGCTTGTCTCCCTTGGCGCGGGCCACGTCCCCGAGCTCGGCCTGGAACGCGACCATCCGCTCGCGCAGCGCGAGCGACTCGGCGTCGGTGCCCGAGGCGAGGATGCGCGCGGCGAGCAGGCCGGCGTTGCGCGCCCCGCCGATCGACACCGTCGCGACGGGCACGCCGGCGGGCATCTGCACGATCGACAGGAGCGAGTCCATGCCGTCGAGGTAGCGCAGCGGCACGGGCACCCCGATCACCGGCAGCGGCGTCACCGCGGCGAGCATCCCGGGCAGGTGCGCGGCGCCGCCCGCGCCCGCGACGATGGCGCGCAGGCCCCGCTCGGACGCGGCGCGGCCGTAGTCGATCATCTCGGTCGGCATGCGGTGCGCCGAGACGACGTCCACCTCGACCTCGACCCCGAGCTCGGCCAGCGCGTCGGCGGCGGCCTCCATGACCGGCCAGTCCGAGTCCGACCCCATGACGATGCCGACGGCGGGCGTGCTCATGCGTGCTCCTTGTTCGTGAGGGTGCTGGTGACGGTCTCGCCGCGCAGCAGCGCCGCGGCGTCGAGCGCACGACGGCGTACCTCGTCGAGGTCCGTGCCGCTGACGTTGACGTGACCGAGCTTGCGGCCCGGGCGGATGCCCTTGCCGTACAGGTTGACGCGCGCCTCGGGGAACCGCGCGAGCACCTCGGGCAGCGCGTCGGTGAGGGCGTCGAGGCTCGACCCGAGCACGTTCGCCATCACCGTCCAGGGCGCGCGGGCGGCGGTGTCGCCCAGCGGCAGGTCGAGCACCGCGCGCAGGTGCTGCTCGAACTGGCTCGTCACCGCGCCGTCGATGGTCCAGTGGCCGGAGTTGTGCGGCCGCATCGCGAGCTCGTTGACCCACACCTCGGAGGTGCCGTCGGCGCCCCGGGTCTCGAACAGCTCGACGGCGAGGACGCCCGTGACGTCGAGCCCCTCCGCGACCGCGACGGCGATCCGGCGCGCCTCGGCGTCCACCGCCGGGTCGAGGTCCGGCGCGGGGGCGACGACCTCCGCGCAGACGCCGTCGCGCTGGATCGACTCGACCACCGGCCAGGTGCGCACCTCGCCCGAGGGGCGGCGGGCGACCAGCGCCGCGAGCTCCCGCACGAACGGCACCTTCCGCTCGACCAGCAGCGGCGGCGCACCGTCGGCGGCCGCCTGCAGCCAGTCCGCGACGTCGTCGGGTGACGACACGACCCGCACTCCCTTGCCGTCGTAGCCGCCGCGGGACGTCTTCACGACCGCCTCGTGCCCGTCCTCCGCGTCGAGGAAGGCGGCGAGCGCGTCGCGTGCCTCGGCCGGGTCCGCCGGCAGCGCGGCCCAGCGCGGGCACGGCAGCCCGAGCTCGGTGAGTCTGCGGCGCATGACGATCTTGTCCTGGGCCTGCACCAGCGCGTCCGGGCCGGGGCGCACCGGCGTGCCGTGGTCGATGAGGTCCTGCAGCAGGGCGTTCGGCACGTGCTCGTGCTCGAACGTGAGCACCGCGGCGGCTACCCGTCCGTCATCCGGGGCGATGAGGGCGCGGATCGCGGCGTCGTCGCTCGCCACGCCGACCGGCGCGTCGGTGACCACCTGCGCGGCCGACGACGCCGGGTCCTCGACCAGCACCCGCAGCCCCACACCCAGCTCGGCGGCGGCAGGAGCCATCATGCGAGCGAGCTGACCCCCTCCGACGACGGCGACGACAGGGGCGGAGGCAGAAGGTCCGGTCACGGGCATCGAGGATACCGGCCGGCCGTCACTCGTCGCACAGGGCGTCCTCCGGTCCGGGAGCGACGGCCCGTCCGTCGGCGCGAGACCGTCAGTCGCCGTGGTGGTGGAGCCAGCCGCGCCGGCGGCCCCGCGACGAGATCGTCGTGCCCGGCGGCAGCACCAGGTGCGGGTCGAGCGTGCGCGGCACGCCCGCGAGGAAGAGCGCGAAGACCGGTGGCCGGCGCTGCACCAGGTCCAGGCGCCCGCCGTCGGCGGCGGCCAGGTCGCGCGCCAGCGCGAGGCCGAGACCCGTGCTGCCGCCCGTCGTCGTCCCGCGCTCGAAGATGCGCGTCGCGACGTCGTCGGCCACGCCCTCGCCCTCGTCGGCGACCTCGATCGCGACCGCGCCGGTCGTGCCCGAGGGGCGCGACCGCACCGTCGTCGTGCCGTCGCCGTACTTGAGCGAGTTCTCCAGCAGGGTGGCGATGATCTGCGCCAGGGCGCCCGGCGTCGCGAGCACCTGCATCCTGTCGGGGACCTCGATGACGAGCCGGCGCCCGGCCCGCTCGAACGTCGGCGCCCACTCCTCCTCCTGCTGGTGCACGACGTCGGCCAGCACCACGGCCTCCGTCGTGCCGCCCTGCGACCGGCGGGACGCGGCGAGGAGGTCGTCGACGACGGTGACCAGGCGCTCCACCTGTTCCAGCGAGATGCGCGCCTCCTCCACGACCTCGGGGTCGTCGGAGGCGAGGGTGATCTCCTCGAGCCGCATCGTGAGCGCCGTCAGCGGCGTGCGCAGCTGGTGCGACGCGTCCTGGGTGAACTGCCGCTCGGCCGCGAGCCGCCCGGCGAGGCGGTCGGCGGACCGGGCGAGCTCCGCGGCGACGAGGTCGATCTCCTCCACGCCCGACGGCTCGAGGCGCGGGCGCACCTGCCCCGATCCCAGCTGCTCGGCGGACGCCGCGAGGTACACCAGCGGGGCGGACAGCCGGTTCGCCTGCCACACCGCGACCGCGATGCCCGCCGCGATCGCGACGATGCCGGCGATGATCACCAGCACCACCGTCTGCGCGGACTTCACGTACGCGCTGATCGCCGACACCGTCATCGAGACGGCGACGCTCCCGTCGGTGAGCTTGGCCTTCTCGATCGTCGGGGGCGACACCGGCTCGCCCGCCGTGAGCTGCGTGCCGTCGGGCAGGCTCACGACGACGTACGCCGGCAGGTCGCCCTCGCTGCCCTCCGCGGCACGCTCCACCGTCGCCTCGCTGACGACGTCGCCCCGCTCGAGGGTGTTGTCGATGCTGCGCGCGAGGGTGTCGACGCGGTTGGTGACGCGCTGCTCCTCGGTGGCCAGGACGTACCGGGCCCCGAAGATGCCGAGGGGGACGCCGAGCAGGAGGACGGCGACGGCGACCGCGGAGATGGTCGCCAGCAGGACGCGGCGACGCACGAGGTCAGCCCTGGCCCGTCGGTGTCAGCTCGCGCCGAGCTCGAAGCGGAACCCGAGCCCTCGCACGGTGGATACGTAGCGCGGGGCGTTGGCGTCGTCGCCGAGCTTGCGGCGCAGCCACGACACGTGCATGTCGAGCGTCTTGGTGGAGCCGACCGGGTCGGAGCCCCAGACGTCGCGCATCAGCGTGTCGCGCACCACGACCGACCCGGCGTTGGCGACCAGCACCTTGAGCAGGTCGAACTCCTTGGTGGTCAGGTGCAGCTCGCGCTCGCCCTGGAAGGCGCGGTGCGCGGAGACGTCGACCCGCACGTCCTGCGCGCGCAGCTCCTCGTCCTCGCCGGTCTCGCCGTGCGTGCGTCGCAGCAGCGCCCGGACGCGGGCGAGCAGCTCCGCGAGGCGGAACGGCTTCGTCACGTAGTCGTCGGCGCCGGCGTCGAGCCCGACGACCAGGTCTACCTCGTCGGCGCGGGCCGTGAGCACCAGCACCGGCACGGTCAGCCCGGAGCCACGGATCTCCCGCGCCACGTCCAGGCCGTCCATGTCCGGAAGGCCCAGGTCGAGGACGACGATGTCCGCGTTCCCGGCGTTGTCGACGGCCCCTTGACCAGTTCCTTGCACGATGACGTCGTAACCCTCACGCGTGAGAGCCCGCGCCAAAGGCTCGGCAATAGCCGGGTCGTCCTCGGCCAGCAGTACGTGGGTCATTCCCTCATGCTAGCGGCAACGTCGCTGGTCCTGGACCCCTCCCCACGCCGCGTCGGCGTCAGTCGGGTGTGACATGGAGATGACGCGCCGGCACGTCGCCGTCCGCGACGGCGGCAGCCACCCCGTCGTCGGCGGGCGGGGGTCCGGTCCCCCTGCGGGACGACGCGTCGCTCCGCCCGTCCGCCCCCGGGCGGACGCGCCCGCCCCGACGCCCACCTACGCTGACGGGCATGAGCTGGATCGAGAGGCTGGGGCGCTGGTTCGAGGCGCACCGCTTCGGCGTCGACCTGACGGCGACGGTGCTGCTCGCCGCGTTCATGCTCACGTCGGCCACCGACCTGTACTCGTCCGAGCCCTATCTCACCCGCACCGGGTCCGTCGCCTGGACCTTCGCCATGCTCGCGCCGCTCCCCTGGCGCCGCACCCGGCCCGTGCCGTCGGCCGTCGCCGTCTTCGCCGTCGCGCTCGCCCACATGCTCGCCGGCTACCCGATGATCATGCCGGGCGACCTGCTGATCCTCGTCGCACTGTTCTCCGTGACCGTCTACGGCCCCACGTGGGCGCACATCACCGCGATCTGCTCCACCGCGTTCGGGAGCCTGATCGTCCTGCCGGTCGCCGTCGCGGTCCGCGGCCCGCTCGGCGCCTCGGCCATCGTGGAGATGCTCCCGGTCGCCGTCTTCTGCCTGGTCACGGCCCTCGCCGTGTGGGCCTTCGCCCTCGTGCGCCGCTCCCGCCGCGTCACCATCGACGCGTTGCGCGACCGCGCGCACCGCCTGGAGATCGAGCGTGACCAGCAGGCGCGGATCAGCGCCGCCGCGGAGCGCGCCCGCATCGCCCGGGAGATGCACGACATCGTCGCGCACTCGCTGTCCATCGTCGTCGCGCAGGCCGACGGCGGCCGGTACGCCGCGGCGTCCGACCCCGACGCCGCCGTGCGCGCGCTCGGCACCATCAGCGAGACCGGCCGCACCGCGCTCACCGACATGCGGCGGCTGCTCGGCGTGCTGCGTTCGCAGGACGACGAGGACGCCGCACGGTCGGACGCCGGGTCCGGCCCGGCACCTCGGGCCGGGCGCACCGCCGGACCGCCGGCCGACGGGCGGACCACGCCCGCCCCCGGCGACGAGCCGCGCCAGGCCCGCCCCGCGCCCCAGCCCGGCGCCGAGGAGATCGAGGACCTCGTCGCCCAGGCGCGCGACGGCGGGCAGCGCGTGTCCCTGGTCCGCGTCGGCGAGCCGCGCCCCCTGCCCGCCGGTATGGGCCTCACGCTGTACCGCGTGTGCCAGGAGTCGCTCACCAACGTGCGCAAGCACGCCGGCCCCGACCCCTCCGTGACCGTCGCGGTGCGCTGGACGCCGTCGACCGTCGAGCTCGAGGTGACCGACGACGGCCGCGGCGCCGCCGCCACCGGCGACGACCCCGGCTTCGGGCTGCGCGGGATGCGCGAGCGGGCCAACCTGTACGGCGGCACGCTCGAGACCGGCCCCCGCCGCGGCGGCGGGTTCCGCGTGCACCTCGAGCTCCCGCTGCCCGGCGCGCCGGTGACCGCACCTCTCGCGCCGACCCCCGAGCCGACCGCCGCCGCCCAGGAGACGACCACCACCCAGGAGGACGCATGACCCCGCCCGCCGACGTCGCGCCGCCTGCGCCCGGCCCCGTGCCCGGACCCGCGGGCGGTGTCGTGCGCGTCGCGCTGGTCGACGACCAGCAGCTCGTGCGCGCGGGCTTCCGGATGGTCATCGACTCGCAGCCGGACCTGGAGGTCGCGCTCGAGGCCGGCGACGGCGCGCAGGCCCTGCGGCTGCTCGCCGACCACCGCGTCGACGTCGTCCTCATGGACGTGCGCATGCCGCACCTGGACGGGCTCACCGCCACCGCCCGGCTCACCGCCGCGCCCGACGCGCCGCGGGTCATCGTGCTCACCACGTTCGACCTCGACGAGTACGTCCTCGAGGCCATCCGCAGCGGCGCGTCGGGATTCCTGCTCAAGGACGCCCCGCCCGAGGAGATGCTCGCCGCCATCCGCACCGTGCACGCCGGGGACGCCGTCATCGCGCCGTCGTCCACGCGCCGCCTGCTGGAGCACCTCGTCACCGCCCTGCCCGTGGACCAGGCGGCACCCCAGCACGACGCGCTCGCCGGCCTCACCGAGCGCGAGCGCGAGGTGCTGGTGCTCATGGCCCGCGGCCGCTCCAACACCGAGATCGCCGCCGACCTGTTCGTCGCCGAGGCCACCGTGAAGACGCACGTCGGGCGCATCCTCGCCAAGCTCGACGCCCGCGACCGCGTGCAGGCCGTCGTCACCGCCTACGAGACCGGCCTGGTCCGCCCCGGCTCCTGACCCGCGACCTGTCAGAGCCAGGTCGGTGCATACCCCGGCGTGGCTCTGACAACTCGCACGCTCGCAGAGTTGTCAGAACCAGGTCGGTGCATACCCCCACCTCGCTCTGACAAGTCACCAGCCCAGATGACGGCGCACGACGGCGAGCACTCGCTCCGGCTCGTAGCGCGCGGCCATCGCCGGCAGCCGGATACGCACTGTGGCGGCGTCGGCGCCGAGCTCGGCGTCGCGCAGGAGGTCGTCGTACCAGCGCTCGCGCTCCAGGTGCCCGACGCCGTCGATCTCGACGACGAACCGGCGCCCGCCCGGCAGCCGCCACTCGACGTCGAGGAACCGCCGTCGCCCCCGGGCGTCGGTGCGGACCGCCTGCCGCGCGGGCTCGGGCAGCCCGCCCCGTCGGCACAGCCGGGCGAAGTCGATCTCGGCGAGCGAGTCGGCGCCGCCGACGATGTCCGCGAGCGCCAACCGCATGGCCGTGCGGTGCCGCACCTTGCCGACCGTGTCGAGCATGGCGAACAGGTCGTCCGTCGTCGTCAGCCGTTGCTGCACGACGGCGGCCATCAGCCCCGCCGCGGTGCGCCACGAGCGCTGCCACGCGGCGGCGTCGACGGCGGCCCGCGCGACGCTGTGCACCGGCAGCCCGCCGGCGTCGACGACGTCCTCCTCGCGCAGCCGTCGTGACTCGTGCACGACGAGCCACGGGTGCCGGTCCGGTCGTGCTCCGCGCGGGACGACCAGGTGGACCGGATCCCGGTGCCAACCCTCCAGCCCTTGGAGCTCCAGCGACGTCCAGGCGCCGACGACGCTCGTCGGCGGCGCGCCGAGCACCGCCGCCCAGAGCGAGGCCGCACGAGTGAGCGGCCCACGGTGCACCACCAGGACCTGCTCACTGAGGGCACGCCATCGCAGCGAGCGCAGCTGCTGCTCGACGTTGTCGGGCGTCATCCCCAGCCGGCCGACCTGGCCGCGGGTGACGACGCCCCGTTGCCGATGGGCGAGGTCTCGAAGCCCGGGGACGTCGTGGTAGAGGCGTGCGGAACCTGTCATGCGCCCACCGTGGTGGCGTTGCCGCGGGTGGACACCGTGTCTGTCGACATCTGTGGACGGTCGTGACCTGGGGGCAGCGTCGCCGCCCCGAGTTGTCAGAGCCACGTCGGTGCATATGCCTTCCTGGCTCTGACAGCCGGCGGGCTCTCCGAGTTGTCAGAGGCACGTCGTGCTCTACCCCGACGTGGCTCTGACAACTCGCGAGGGTGCAGGTCAGGGGTGGTTCAGGGTGCCGGTCAGGGTCGGTGTCATACCTGGGGATGACCTGGGAGCACGCGAGGACCAGCCCTCGGGCCGATGTCGGCGACGCGGGCTCTCCGTAGCGTCGGTGGTGTCCTGGTCGGAGGCTCCGTGGAGCGTCCCGGCCACCATCCCGAGACACCGGAGAGCTTCCGTGGACACGACCGTGTACGTCCCGATCCCCGACGAGGGCACCGCCGCCCGACCGACCGTCACCCCGGCCGTGCGGGCTCGCGCCCTGACCAAGACGTACGGCCGCGGCGAGGCGCAGGTGCGCGCGCTGGACGGCGTCGACGTCGACTTCACGGCCGGCCGCTTCACCGCGATCATGGGCCCGTCGGGCTCCGGCAAGTCGACGCTCATGCACCTGCTCGCCGGGCTGGACTCGGCCACGAGCGGGCAGGCGTTCATCGGCTCCACCGAGGTGACCGGCCTGAACGACAAGGCGCTCACCGCGCTGCGCCGCACCCGCGTGGGCTTCGTGTTCCAGCAGTTCAACCTGCTGCCGATGTTCACCGCGGAGCAGAACATCACGCTCCCGGTGGAGCTCGCGGGCGGCACCGTCGACAAGCAGTGGCTCGGCACCCTCGTCGACACGCTCGGCCTGAGCAAGCGGCTCACGCACCGCCCGAGCGAGCTGTCCGGCGGTCAGCAGCAGCGCGTCGCCATCGCGCGCGCCCTCATCGCCCAGCCCGACGTCGTGTTCGCGGACGAGCCGACCGGCAACCTCGACTCCCGCTCCGGCGCGGAGGTGCTGAGCTTCCTGCGCCGGTCGGTGCGCGAGCTCGGCCGCACGATCATCATGGTCACCCACGACCCGGCGGCCGCCGCCTACGCGGACCGCGTCGTCCTCATCGCCGACGGCAAGATCGCGGGCGACATCACGGACCCGACGCCGGAGTCGGCTCTCGCCGGCCTCGACGCGCTGCGGACGGTGGCCTCGCGATGATCCGCCTCACCCTGTCGCAGATGCGGCGCAGCGCCGGCCGGCTCGCCGCCGCGGGCGTCGCGATCGTCATCGGCACCGCGTTCGTCACGATCACCCTCCTCGCGGGCAACGTCATCACCCGCACCACCTACGACTCGATCGCCGCCCAGTTCACGGGCGCCGACCTCGTGGTCCGCGGTGTCCCCGCGGACGACGACGCCCTCGACGCGGTACGCGGCACCGACGGCGTGGCCACGGCCGACCCGCAGCTCATGACGTACCAGCAGCTCGAGGCCGGCGGCCGCACCATCTACCAGCCCGTACTGGCGGAGCCGACCGATACCGACGTGCTCCCGTTCGAGGTCGCCGACGGCGCCCTGCCCGAGGCCTCGGGCGAGATCGCGCTGCCCGTGAAGGTCGCGGAGCGCCTCGGCGCGGCCCCGGGCGACTCGATCACCCTCGTGCGCAACGTCCTCGAGGGTGACCAGAGCTCCGAGGAGGACGCCTGGACCGAGGTGCGCGAGCAGCTCACCGTGAGCGGCACGCTCGAGGACCCGTACGGGGCGTACTCCATGCAGGGCGGCGCCGCCGTCGCCCCGGCGGCCGACGTCGCCGGCTGGGAGGACGACCTGACGGCGCCCGGCGAGGAGACGGTCGCCCCCACGACCATGCTCGTCACCCTCGACGACCCCACCGACGTCGAGCAGGCCCGCACGGCGATCACCGGCGCGCTCACCCACGCGGCCGCGTCGTCGGGCGCCGACACCGCCGACCTCAAGGTCGTGACGCCCGAGGAGCACGCCGAGGCCGTCGCCAGCGAGATGACCGGCGGCGAGAACGTCATGTTCACGCTGTTCGTGCTGGTCTTCGCCGCCGTGGCGCTGCTGGTCGCCGCGCTCGTCATCGCGAACACGTTCCAGGTGCTGGTCGCCCAGCGCACCCGCACGCTCGCCCTGCTGCGCTGCGTGGGTGCGGACAAGGGCCAGCTGCGCCGGTCGGTGCTGTTCGAGGCGGCGTTCCTGGGCCTGCTGTCCTCCGCCGTCGGCCTGGTGGCCGGCGTCGGTCTGGGGCAGGCCGCGCTCACGATCGGGCGTGGCATGGACCTGGGGGTCCCCCTGCCGGCGACGGTCACGATCACCCCCGCCGTCGTCCTCATCCCGCTCGCGGTGGGCACCCTCGTCACGCTGGTCGCGGCGCTCTCCCCCGCCCGGGCCGCGACGCGCGTGGCCCCGCTCGAGGCGCTCCGCCCCGCCGACGCACCGTCTGCGGCCCGCGGCGCCGGCCGGGTGCGCCTGGTGCTCTCGATCCTCGTCTCCGTGATCGGCTTCGCCCTGCTGGGCGGCGGCGTCGCGCTGAGCACGGTCGGCGAGGAGCCCACCACGGGCCTCCTGCTCGGCGTCGCGGGCGGCGCCCTGTCGTTCGTCGGCGTCCTGGTGGGCTCGGTGTTCTGGCTGCCCCGCGTGGTGGCGCTCGCCGGTCGCCTGGTCGGGATGTCCGGCCCGACGGCGCGGCTCGCGGCCGCGAACACGTTGCGCAACCCGCGCCGTACGGCCGCCACGTCCACCGCGCTGCTCATCGGCGTCACGCTCGTCGGGATGATGTCGACCGGCGCCGCGAGCGCCCGGGTGACCATGGACTCCGAGCTGGACTCCCGCTACCCCGTGGACGTCACCGTCTCGACCGACCTGTCGAGCGACCCGACGAGCGTCGCCGCCGGGGACGCCGTCGTGACGCCCGTCCCGTCGACGCTCGCCGGCACCGTGGGCGACGTCTCGGGTGTCTCCCGCGTCGTCGAGGCGCGCGCCACGGCCGCCACGGTCACCGGCGACGGCGTGGACGAGGGCCTCGCCGTCACGGTCCGGGGCGTGACGCCGGACGACGCGGCGTCGGTGCTGCGCAGCACCGAGATGGTCGAGCCGCTCGCGGCGGGCACCGTCGTCGTGCCGGAGGAGGTCTCCGAGAACTGGAACATCACCGACGGCCAGGCACTCACCCTGACCGGCCCGGACGGCGCGCTCGACGTGACGGCCGCGGTCACCGACCTCGCGGACACCGGGGTCCTCGTGGTGCCGGACGACCTGTCCTCCCTCGACCCCGACGCCCCCGTGACCAGCCTGCTGGTGGGTCTCGACGACCCGTCCGACGCCACCTCCGTGGTGCCGTCGATCCAGGACGCCGTGGCCGACACCGAGGCCCCCGCGGACGTGATGGGCGCGGCGGTGGAGCGCGCCGGCTTCCAGCAGGTGATCGACACCGCGCTGGGGATCGTCATCGGTCTGCTCGCGGCGGCGGTCGTGATCGCGCTGATCGGCGTGGCGAACACGCTGTCGCTGTCGGTCATCGAGAGGCGCCGGGAGTCCGCGACCCTGCGGGCGATCGGGCTGTCGAAGGGCCAGCTGCGCGGGATGCTCGCGATCGAGGGCCTGCTCATCGCCCTGGTGGGCGCCGTGCTCGGCGTGCTGCTCGGCCTGGTCTACGGCTGGGCCGGCGCCGCCGCGGCGCTCGGCTGGGCGGGCACGCCCGTCATCGTGGTCCCGTGGCGCGACGTCCTCGTGATGTTGCTCGTCGCCGCCGTGGCGGGGCTGGTGGCGTCCGTGGCCCCCGCCCGGACCGCGGTGAAGACCTCCCCGGTGGAGGCCCTGGCGAGCGAGTAACGAGAGTTGTCCACAGGCCGTCCCCGACGGTCGCCCCGGGCGGGCACCCTGGAGGTCATGTCGACCTCCGCGGTGCCCGCCCTCGTCGTCCCCGCGCCGGCCCCCGCCGGCGGCCGCACCGACGACGTCCGCGTCACCGTGCGCCCCGGCGAGGACGTGCTGCTGCCCGCGGGCCTGGCCTTCGGGGCATGTCGGGCGGGGCTCGCCGAGCTCCTGCGCCGGCCCGAGCTGCGGCACGCATCGTTGTGCGTCGGCGGGATCCCGGTGTCCGACGACGACGTCGTCGGGCACCGCCCGCTCCTGCCCGGGGCGGTGCTCGCGCTGGACGACGACGCGGCGGCCCGGGGCGCGGACGAGACGTCCGTGCTGGAGGGTCCGTGGCTGGCCGCCCGCGCCGACGGCCCGGCGGCGGGCGCGACCGTCGAACTCTCCCCCGGCGCGCCCACCACGCTCCTCGACGACACGGGATCTCCGGCGGGGAACCGCGTCGTGGTGCGCGTGGACCCCCGCCGGCCGGACCGCGTCACCGTGCGGCTCCGGAGCCGCGGTCTCTGGACGTCTCACGACGCCGCACCGACAGGCGGCGGGCTCGGGCGACGGCCGGTCGCGCGGCTCGCCCGCCGGCCTGACCAGGCACGACGACGCCCACGGACCGTGGGGCGGCTGCCACGCCGCTGGCGCCCGGGCACCGCGCTCGAGGTGCCGGGCGAGGGCGGGGCGCGCTCGTGGACGCTGCACCGCTCGGGAACGGTGGCGACGTGGCTCGACGCCGGCCCCGGCCGTGGCGAGGGCGGCGACGCGTCGGCGTCGGGACCGGGCACGGGGATGCTCGCCACCGCCGCGCTGCCCGTCGTCGGCTCGCTCGTGCTCGCCGCGGTACTGCGACAGCCGGCCTACGCGCTGTTCTCGCTGCTCGGTGTGGCGGCCCTCGTGCCCCAGCTCGTCACGGCCCGGCGGCGCCGGCGTGCCGCCACCTCCCCGGCCGCGCACCCCGACGACCCTGGCGCGACGCCCGGGCCCGCGCCGGCCGGTGCGCGCGACGTGGGCGACGCGCCCGGGCCCCTGATCGCCCGGCTGGTGGCGGCGCACCAGGCGTCGGACGGCGCCTGGGCCGCCGCCTGCGAGCGGGCCGCGGCCCAGGCGCGCACCGCAGGCGCCCGCACGAGGTCCGCGCACCCGCTCCGCACGGGCCCCGGCGCCGTCGCGCCGTCGGGGGCGCGCGCCCCCGGCGACGGGCGGTCTCTCGCGACTGCCCGGACGATCGGCGCGCTGGTGCCCGACGGCGCGGTCGCGGTCACGGGGCCGCGCGCGGACGTGCTCGCGGCCGCCCGCTCGATGACCGTGGAGCTGGCGGCGGCGGGCGCGTCGGTCGACGTGCTGGGGGCGGTCGAGGCCTGGTCGTGGAGCCGCTGGCTGCCGCCCGCCGGGCCGCCGGTGCTCGTCGTCGACTCACCGGACGGGTCCGACGTCGTCACGTCCGCCGCCCGCCGCGCCGACGTCCTCGCGCGCGGCGGTGCGGTCCTGCTGTGCCTGCCCGACGGCGCGACCGTGCCGTCGTGGTGCCGTGCCACGTGGCGGGTCCGCGGGGGCAGGGTCCGCCGCGCCGCGCCGGACGGCTCGGCGGCGACCGGGCCGCTGGTCGGCGTGGACGTCGCCTGGGCGGAGCGGGCCGCGCGGCTCGTCGCGGGGATCGCGGGGCTGCGCCGGTCGCTGACGGCGCTCGACGACGCCGGCGGCCCGGACGAGGCCGTGGGGTCGGGCGAGGACGGTGACCCGACGGACCCGCTGCTGCCCGCCGCCGTCCCGCTGGTCGGCCTGCTCGACGACCCGCCGGGTCCCGGGCCCGCGTGGGACGCCCCCGGCGGCTGGGCCGTGCCGCTCGGCCGTGACGCCCGCGGCCGCCCCGTCACCTTCGACCTGGTGGCGGACGGCCCGCACCTGCTGGTGGCGGGCACCACCGGGTCCGGCAAGTCCGAGCTGCTGCAGTCCCTCGTGCTCGGGCTCGCCGCCCGGCGGTCCCCGCGCGACCTCGCGCTGGCCCTCGTCGACTTCAAGGGCGGCGCGTCGTTCGGCGCGTGCGGGCGGCTGCCGCACGTCGTCGGCCAGGTCACCGATCTCGACCCCGGGCTGGCGGGGCGCGCCCTGACCGGGCTCCGGGCGGAGCTGCGCCGCCGCGAGCACCTCCTCGCCCGGCACGGGGCGGCGGACGTCGCCGCCCTGCCCCCGGGGGTGCCCGACGCGCCACCCCGGCTGGTCGTGGTGGTGGACGAGTTCCGCGCCCTCGCCGACGACCTGCCCGACTTCCTGCCCGGCCTGCTGCGGGTGGCGGCACAGGGCCGCTCCCTCGGAGTGCACCTCGTGCTCGCCACGCAGCGGCCCGCGGGAGCCGTGAGCGCCGACGTGCGGGCCAACGTCTCGGCGAGGCTCGCGCTGCGGGTCGTGGACGCCGCGGACTCCCTCGACGTGGTCGAGACGCCCGCGGCCGCCCGGATCCCGCCGGGGACGCCCGGGCGTGCCGTCCTGCGCCGCGGCGCCGAGCCGCCGGTGGCGCTCCAGTGCGCCCACGCGGCGGGGCGTCCCGCGGCGGCCGAGGACCGGGTGCGCCGGGCCCCCGCCTGGGGGACACCACCCGTCGCCGCTCCGCCGGCCGCCCCCGACCCGCACGAGCACGCCGCCGACGGCCCCCGGCCCGGGCCTGCGAGCCTGGTCGACACGCTCGTGGACGCCTGCGTCGACGCCGCCGCCGAGCGCGGCCTGCGCCCCGGGGCCGCACCGTGGCTGCCGCCGCTGCCCGAGCGCGTCGGGCGCCACGACCTCCACGAGGTCGACGACTCACCCGGCCTTCCCCTCGCGCTGGGCGACGACCCCGACGCGCAGCGCCGCACGGGCATCCGCTGGGATCCCGACGCCGGTCACCTGGGCGTCGTGGGCCGAGCACGCTCCGGCCGGACGACGGCGCTGCTGACGCTGGCCGTGGCGGCGCTCGACGAGGGCTGGCACGTGCACGTGCTGGCGCCGGCGGCCGCGCTGCCCCGGTTCGCGCCGCTCGAGCGGCATCCGGGCCTCGGCACCCTCGCCGGCCCCGCGTCGCCGCGGCGGGCGGCACGGCTGCTCCGCCTGCTGGCGGCGCAGGTCCCCGCGCGGACGCTCGTCGTCGTCGACGGCGTCGACGAGCTGCGCGCCGCGCTCACCGGCCCGGACCCGTGGGACCCGCTCGTTCGCGCGCTGGCCACGCCCGGCGTGGCGTTCGCGCTCGCGTCGGACGGCGCGACGCTCGGCGGGCTCGCCTCCCGGGTCGGTCCCCGGCTGGTGCTGCTGGGCAGCGAGCCCCACACGGACGTGATCCTCGGTGCGCCGTCCGGGCTCGCCGGCCGCGGCGGGCCGGCGGGTCGTGCGGCGTGGCTCGCGCGCGAGCAGGTCCTGTGCCAGGTGCTGCTGCCGGGTGAACCGGCCCTGCCGGACACCGGCCCCGGCGGCCTCGCGGTGGCGGGGAACGCCGCCGCCCCGGCGACGGTCTGGCCGCTGCCCGCGACGGTCGAGGAGGCCGACCTGGGCCCGGCGCCGGGGCGGGAGCCCCGCCACCTCGCCGCCGCGTCGCCCGACCGGGACCAGCCCGACGGCGCGTCCCTGCAGGTGCTCGTCGGGATCGGGGGCGACGCCGCGCTCCCGGTGGCGCTCGACGTCGGGCAGGGCGCCCTCGTCACCGGGCCGCGAGCCAGCGGCCGCACCACGGTGCTCCGCCTCCTCGTGCGGGGGCTGGCGGGCAGGGGGCGGCTGGCAGGCGTGGTCTCGCGCGACGGGATGCTGCGCCGGGACGCGGGCGACGCCCCCGCGGCGGCGCCGACGGCGTCGGGCCTGGCCACGCTGCTCGACGACGTGGCAGGGCCGCGTCGCGGGGCGGCGCCCGACGGCCAGGCGCGCCATCCCGACGTCGCGCCCGACGGCACGCGGGTGCTCGTGGTCGACGACCTGGACGCCCTCGCCCAGCAGCACCCGCTGGAGGCGGAGCGGATCGCGGCGCTGACAGACGAGCCGGGTCTCGTGCTCGTGGCGTCGTCCAGCACGACGGGCACGGCGCTGGCGCACCGTGGCGCGCTCGCGGAGCTGCGGGCGCGGCGCACGGGCGTCGTCCTGCACCCCGGCGAGCGCGGCGCCGACGACCTGCTGGGCGTGCCGCTCGCCGACGCGGTCGACCCGGGACCGGCGCGTGCGGGCCGCGGAGCGCTCGTGCAGGCGGGGCGGGTCGTGGCCGTGCAGGTGGCGCGGCCGGGGGCCTCCGCCCCGGCCGCCGCGGGCTCAGCCGGAGGTCGACTCGACGACGCGGCGGGTCATGACCGCGACGAGCACCGCCGCGGCGAGGAGCAGCAGGCCGAGGCCCGCGAGCATCACCCAGAGCACCCCGGCGGTCAGCAGGCTGACGCCGACGAGACCCTGCATGATCTGCCAGACGACGATCGGCGCCCGGCCGCCGTGGCGCCCCGCCCACAGAGCGCGACAGGAGCCGACGAGCAGCCAGGCGAGACCCAGGAAGAAGAGCACGAGGAAGACGCTCATGGATACGCTCTGAGAGGCGCCCCGGACGAGCTCGACCCCGAGCATCCCGGCCGCACCCACGAGGAGCACGGCCTCGATCACGACTCCCGCGGCGACGACCTTGAGGCCCGGCGGGCGGGAGTCCTCCGCATCGCCGTCGGCGCCGGACGAGGGGGTGACAGGAGCACGCATGACACGTCAGAATACGTGCGACCTGCGGTTTCACGACAGTGTGATGAACCACTCACGCTTCACACAGGAGAAACTTTCGCGTAACCCCTTGTGCGGCGCTTCACGAGGTGTGACGCTGGACGGCAGATCAACCCCCCACCCATCGGACCTGGTTTGGCGCGCCCTCGTAGGCGCCCTCTGACGGACCAGGTCCCCCTGCACCGAGGAGATGACATGGACTGGCGCCACAAGGCCGCCTGCCTCGACGAGGACCCTGAGCTCTTCTTCCCCATCGGCAACACCGGCCCCGCCCTGCTGCAGATCGAGGAGGCCAAGGCCGTGTGCCGTCGTTGCGACGTCGTCGACACGTGCCTCAAGTGGGCCATCGAGTCCGGCCAGGACGCCGGCGTCTGGGGCGGCATGAGCGAGGACGAGCGCCGCGCGCTCAAGCGCCGCACCGCGCGCGCCCGTCGCGCCGGCTGACGCACCCGCCGACAAAGAAGGGACGGACCGCACCTCGTGCGGTCCGTCCCTTCTTCGTCCCGGCGTCCCGGGTGCTCTATCGCGAGCCCTGGCCGTCGCGCAGCTCCAGCTTCAGCACCACCTGGGTACCGCCGCCGTCGCGCGCCTCCCAGTCGATGGTGCCGCCCAGCTCGTTCGTCACGAGCGTCTGCACGATCTGCGACCCCAGCCCGCTGCGCGACGCGCGCCCCAGCGTCGCGATGCCCTCGGGCATCCCCACACCGTCGTCGGCGACCACCACACGCATCGACGCGCCGTCGCGCTGCACGTCGATCTCGACGTTGCCCGACTCACGGCCCGGGAACCCGTGCTCGACGGCGTTCGTCACCAGCTCGGTGAGCACCAGTGCGAGCGGCGTGGCGTCCTGCGCGGGCACCATGCCGAACGACCCGGTCTGACGCGTGCGCACCTGGGTGCGGGTCGACGCGACGTCGGCGGCCAGGCGCAGCGCGCGGCTGAGCATGTCGTCGAGCTCGACGTGCTCGTCGAGGGTCTGGGACAGGGACTCGTGCACCATCGAGATGGTCGCGACGCGGCGCATCGCCTCCTCCAGCGCGGCCCGGGCCTCGGGCACGTCCATCCGGCGGGCCTGCAGCCGCAGCAGGGCCGCCACGGTGGCGAGGTTGTTCTTCACGCGGTGGTGGATCTCGCGGATGGTCGCGTCCTTGGTCATGAGCTCGCGCTCACGACGGCGCAGCTCCGACACGTCACGGCACAGCAGCACCGCGCCGATGCGCTGCCCGTGGTCGGTGAGCGGCAGGGCGCGCAGGGACAGCGCCACCCCCTTCGCCTCGATGTCGGTGCGCCAGGGCGCGCGGCCCATGACGACCAGCGGCAGCGACTCGTCCACGGTGTCCTGGTGCTGGACGATGTCGGCGGTCACCTCGACCAGCGACTGCCCGACGAGCGGCCCGATGACGCCGAGGCGGTGGAAGCAGGACAGCGCGTTCGGGCTGGCGTAGAGCACCTCGCCCTCGGAGTTGAGCCGGATCAGGCCGTCCCCGACGCGCGGGGCGCCGCGGCGGGGCCCGGTCGCGGCGTTGGTCGCGGGGTACTCGCCGCGCGCGATCATCGCGAGGATGTCGTCGGCCGACTCGACGTAGTTGAGCTCGAGGCGGCTGGGCGTGCGCCCGGAGCCGAGGTTCGTCTGGCGTGCGACGACGGCGATCGCCCGCCCCTCGTGCACCACCGGCACCGCCTCCTCGCGGACGGCGTAGGCGCCGAACCAGCGCGGCTCGCGGGAGCGCTGCGCGCGCACCTCCGTCATGGCGGCGGTGAGCTGCGGGCGCTGCCCGTCGGGGGCGAACGACCCGACGATGTCGTCGTAGTGGACGGTCGCCCCGGTGGAGGGGCGGCACTGGGCGAGGGCGACGAAGCCGCCGTCGGACGTGGGGAGCCACAGCACCAGGTCGGCGAAGGCGAGGTCTGACACGAGCTGCCAGTCGCCCACGAGGAGGTGCAGCCACTCGGCGTCCGAGTCGGACAGTTCGGCGTTCTGGGCGATGAGGTCACTCATGGCGGACACGCCCACCAGCCTACGGGCGCTCCCGCCCGGCCCCTGCGTCGGTAGGGTGACCTCGTGCACCTGACCGTGGAGCTGACGTACGCGGCGGACGCGGGCGCCGTCGTCGCGATGCTCGCCGACGAGTCGTTCATCCGCTGGCGGGCGCTGCGCGTCCCCGGCGGTCGCGTCGAGCAGGCGGAAGTGACCGGCAGCCCGGCCGACGGTTTCACCATCGCGGTGCGGCGCACCCTGCCCACCGACCTGATCCCCACGCAGGTGCGACCGTTCGTCGGCGACCAGCTGGAGGTCCGGCAGGCGGAGGTGTGGGAGGCGCCCGCCGGCGACCTGCGCACCGGGACGATCGCCGTCGAGATCGCGGGCGCGCCCGTCCGGGTGACCGGCACGGTCCGCCTCGAGGCGACGGCGGACGGCGGCACGCGCCAGGTGTACGACGGCGAGGTGCGCGCGACGGTGCCGCTGTTCGGCGCCGCGGTGGCCGAGGCGGCCGCACGGGCCGTCCGGTCGACCCTCGAGGCCGAGGGCGCGGCCGGCCAGGAGTGGCTCTCGGCATCGTCGGCGCCGGGTGAAGACCGGTAACGATCCGGACACGCGTCTGGGGCGCACCCCTCTGACCTGCGGAGACGCCAGCCTGTTCGTCACAGAACGGCATCGACGCCCTCGACGGGCTTGACTTTCGTCACCACCGACGAGCAGCATCATGACCTGGATGTGGGAGCGCTACCACGATGGAGGTGGGAGCGCTACCATCCCACTATCTCTCTGCCCGACCCAGACAAGGGAGTCACCGTGCTCAGCAGCACCCGACCCACCCGCCGTCGTCGCCGCGTCGCCGCGGCGACCGCCGGCGTCGCGACCCTCGCCCTCGCCCTGACCGCCTGCGGCGGTTCGGACGACGGCGGCGACGACAACGCCTCCGGTGACGAGAAGATCACCCTGACCGTCGCCACCTTCAACCAGTTCGGCTACACGGACGAGCTCCTCGCCTCCTACACCGAGGACCACCCGAACGTCACCGTCAAGCAGGTCACCGCGGCGACCTCCGAGGACGCCCGCAACAACCTCACGACCAAGCTCGCCGCCGGCGGCGAGGGCCTCGCCGACATCGAGGGCATCGAGGTCGACTGGCTCCCCGAGCTCATGCAGTACCCCACCCTCTTCGAGGACCTCTCCGACCCCGCGCTCGACGGTCGCTGGGTCGACTGGAAGGTGCAGCAGGCCACCACGCCCGAGGGCCAGCTCATCGGCTACGGCACCGACATCGGCCCCGAGGCCATCTGCTACCGCGCCGACCTGTTCGAGAAGGCCGGCCTGCCGACCGACCGCGAGGAGGTCGCGGAGCTCCTCGGCGGCGACGACGCGACGTGGGACGACTACTTCGAGGCGGGCAAGAAGTTCGTCGCCAAGTCGGACTCCGCCTGGTTCGACGGCGCCGTGCCGACCTACCAGGGCATGGTGAACCAGCTCGAGGGCGCCTACGAGGACCCGTCGACCGGTGAGCCCAAGGACCTCAAGACCAACCAGGACATCAAGGACCTGTACGACCAGGTCCTGACCGCGTCCGTGGACGACGAGCTGTCCGCCGGTCTCGAGCAGTGGGGCGAGGACTGGACCGCCGGCTTCCAGAACAACGCCTGGGCCACCATGCTCTGCCCGCCGTGGATGACCGCGTCCATCGAGCAGAACGCCGGCGGCGTCGAGGGTTGGGACGTCGCCGACGTCTTCCCCGGTGGCGGCGGCAACTGGGGCGGTTCGTTCCTCACCGTTCCCTCCTCCGGCGCGAACACCGAGGCGGCCAAGGAGCTCGCGGCGTGGCTGACCTCGCCCGAGACCCAGACCAAGGCGTACGAGAACGCCAACACGTTCCCGTCGCAGCTCGACGCCCAGGCGTCCGACGCCGTGCAGAGCTCGACGAACGACTTCTTCAACGACGCCCCGGTCGGCCCGATCTTCTCGGCCCGCGCCCAGGCGATCGAGGGTGCCCCGTTCAAGGGCAAGAACTACTTCGCGATCCACACGGCCGTGCAGAACGCGCTGAACCGCGTGGACCTCAACGGCGACGACCCGGAGAAGAGCTGGCAGGGCGCCCTCGACGAGTACGCCTCGCTCGGGCTCTGACCCCCTGACCAGTCCCTGATACCCGCCGTACCGTCGGTCGGGCCCGCCGAGACAGGATCTCGGTGGGCCCGGCCGGCGGGCGGTGGACCGGCGAGCACAGGAAGCAGCAGATGGCCGTCCTCTCCCCCACTCAGCCCACGCACCGACGAGGTGCGACGGGGCCGCGTCCTCCCCGACGCGTCGGTTTCTCCCAGCGCCTCGGCCGCTGGGACGTGAAGGTCTCCCCGTACCTGTACATCTCGCCGTTCTTCCTGCTCTTCGCCCTGACAGGGCTGTTCCCGCTCGCGTACACCGCGTTCGTGTCGCTGTACGACTGGAACCTGCTGGGCGGCCAGGGCGAGTTCACGGGGTTCGAGAACTACGCCGCCGTGCTGGCGCAGCCGCTGTTCTGGAAGTCCCTGGTCAACACGTTCTCGATCTTCGTCTTCTCGAGCATCCCGCAGGTGATCCTCGCGATCACGATCGCGGCGCTGCTCGACCAGAACCTGCGCTCCGCCACCTTCTGGCGGATGGGCGTGCTGATCCCCTACGTCGTCGCGCCGGTCGCGGTCTCCATGATCTTCGGCCGACTGTTCGCCGACGACTACGGCCTCATCAACGAGCTGCTCGGGTTCGTCGGCGTCGACCCGGTCGGCTGGCACACGGACCGCGTCGCCAGCCATGTCGCCATCGCCAGCATGGTGAACTTCCGCTGGACCGGCTACAACGCGCTGATCTTCCTCGCCGCCATGCAGGCCGTGCCCCGCGAGCTCTACGAGGCGTCCGTCATCGACGGTGCCGGCCGCGTACGGCAGTTCTTCTCGATCACCGTGCCGCAGATCCGCGCCACGATCATCTTCGTCGTCATCACGTCCACCATCGGTGGGCTGCAGATCTTCGACGAGGTCCGCATGTACGACCCGAAGGGCCTCGGCGGACCCGCCCAGGACTGGATGACCACGGTCGTCTACCTGTACGACGTCGCGTGGGGCAACCAGAAGGACCTCGGCCGCGCGTCGGCGGTCGCGCTGCTGCTCTTCCTGCTGATCATCGTCATCGGCATGGTCAACTTCCTCATCACGCAGCGGATCGCGACCTCCGGCCCGAAGGGGGCCAAGGTGAGCCGCAAGCGCACCCGTCGGATCCTGGCGGAGGCTCAGGTCGCGCAGGTGTCCGGTGCGACCGTCCCCGCGAGCGGCGCCCCGGCCCCCAGGCCGCCGCTACCGCCCACCTTCCCCCCGACCACCTCGACCACCGACCGGGAGGACCGCCGATGAGCTCCGTCGCCGTCACCGCCCAGACCGCAGGCCGGGGCGCGGCCCGCGCGGCCGCCAAGCGCCGGAACCGCGGCTCGCGCGCCACGCGCAGCGCTCAGCGGCGCCCGGGCTGGCTCACGTACACGCTGCTCGGGGTCGCGCTGCTGATCTCGATCTTCCCGCTGTACTTCACGCTGCTGCTCGGGTCCTCCGACCCGGTCACGATCGCGAAGAACGCGGTGCCGCAGTGGCTGCCCGACGCGAGCCTCTTCCAGCAGTTCGCGACCGTGATCGAGTCCACCCGGATCAACTTCTGGAAGGCCCTCACCAACTCGGTGATCATCTCCGTGATCACCTCGTTGTCGGTCGTGCTCTTCTCCACGCTCGCCGGCTACTCGTTCGCCAAGCTCCGGTTCCGGGGGCGCGGTCCGCTGCTGGTCTTCGTCATCGCCACCATGGCCGTGCCGACGCAGCTCGGCGTCATCCCGATGTACATCCTCATGACCGACCTGGGCTGGATCGGCAAGCTGCAGGCCGTCATCGTGCCCGCCCTCGTCACCGCGTTCGGCGTCTTCTGGATGACGCAGTACCTGTCCGAGGCGCTGCCCTACGAGCTCATCGAGGCGGCCCGCGTGGACGGCGCGTCGATGATCCGCACGTTCTGGTCGGTGGCCCTGCCGGCCGCACGTCCGGCCGCCGCGATGCTGGGCCTGTTCACCTTCGTGCAGCAGTGGACCAACTTCTTCTGGCCGTCCATCGTGCTGAACAGCGAGAATCCGACGCTCCCGCTCGTGGTGCAGTCGCTGCAGGCCAACTTCTTCGTCGACTACTCGCTCGTGATGGCGGGCATCTTCCTCGTGACGCTGCCGCTGCTGGTGATCTTCGCGTTCGTCGGCAAGCAGCTCGTCGCGGGCATCATGGCCGGCGCCGTCAAGGGCTGATCCCACCCGTCGACCGGGCTGACGTCACGCCCACGCAGCCGCCCGTCAGGCGGCTGCGTGGGCCCACCACCGATGGAAAGATCCGAATCCATGACCCTCCCCACCCCCGGCGCGCGCCGGGCGGCCCCCGGCACGACCGTGCCGTTCACGCCCACCGCACCGCTCACGAGCTCCCCGCACGCCACCGGGGCGGTCACCTTCCCCGACGGCTTCCTCTGGGGCACGGCCACGGCCGCCTTCCAGATCGAGGGCGCGTCCACCGAGGGCGGCCGCGAGGACTCGGTCTGGGACGCGTTCTGCCGCATCCCCGGCGCCGTCGTGAACGGTGACGACGGGTCCGTCGCCGACGACCACTACCACCGCTACCGCGAGGACGTGGCGCTCATGAAGCGCCTGAACCTCGACGCGTACCGGTTCTCGACGTCGTGGGCCCGCGTGGTCCCGGACGGCAAGACGGTCAACCAGGAGGGGCTGGACTTCTACTCCCGCCTGGTCGACGAGCTGCTCGCCGCCGACGTGCTGCCCTGGCTGACGCTCTACCACTGGGACCTGCCCCAGGCGCTCGAGGAGCTGGGCGGCTGGCCGAACCGGGACACCGCGTCCCGCTTCGTCGACTACGCCGTGACGATGCACGAGGCGCTCGGCGACCGGGTCAAGGTCTGGACGACGCTGAACGAGCCCTGGTGCTCGGCGTTCCTCGGCTACACCGCCGGAGCGCACGCCCCCGGCCGCAAGTCGCCCGCGGACGGCCTCGCCGCCGCCCACCACCTCATGCTCGCCCACGGCGGCGCGGTCGAGGCCCTGCGCGAGCGGGACCCGGAGGCCGTGCTCGGGCTCACCCTCAACTTCACCGTCTCCGACCCGGTCGACCCGGACGACCCGGCGGACGTCGACGCCGCCCGCCGCGACGACGGCATGTTCAACCGGATCTTCCTCGACCCGATTCTGCGCGGCGCCTACCCGCAGGACCTGCTCGACGACGTCGCGCACCTCGGCTTCGACGACGTCGTGCGCGAGGGCGACCTCGCCGTGATCTCCACGCCGATCGACGTGCTCGGCGTCAACTACTACAACGGCGGCGCGGTCTCCGCCCGGCCGCAGGGCGCCGCGGGTGACAGCCCCGCGGGCACGGCCGACCCGGGCGGCGAGCGTGTCGACGCCGCGGTCTGGGAGACCCGCTCCCCCAACCCCGTCCCCGACGGCATCCACCACCACAGCCGCGGCCTGCCCCTCACCGACATGGGCTGGGAGGTGCAGCCGGAGGGCCTGACCCGCCTGCTGACCCGACTGCAGCGCGACTACACCGGGCCCCGCGGCACGTCGATGTTCGTCACCGAGAACGGCGCGGCGTACCCGGACGTCGTGCAGGCCGACGGGAGCGTCGACGACCCCGATCGCCTCGCGTTCGTCGACGCCCACCTGCGCGCCGTCCGCGACGCGATCGACGCCGGCGTCGACGTGCGCGGCTACTTCGCCTGGTCGCTGCTGGACAACTTCGAGTGGGCCCTCGGCTACTCCAAGCGGTTCGGCCTGGTCCACGTGGACTACGACACGCAGGAGCGCACGGTGAAGTCCTCCGGGCACTGGTACGCCGAGGTCGCCCGCACGGGCGTCGTGCCGGCCCGCGGCGCGGACGCAGAGTAGTCTCCGCAGGTGGTCATCGAGCATGCCAGCCCCACGCTGGACGACGTCGCCCGGGCCGCGGGTGTCTCGCGGTCCACGGCCTCGCGCGCCATCAACGGCGGCGACCGGGTCTCGCCCGAGGCGCAGACGGCCGTCGACGACGCCGTCGCCCGGCTCGGGTACGCCCCGAACCGGGCGGCACGCTCGCTGGTCACCCGACGCACCGACTCGATCGCCCTCGTGGTGCCCGAGCCCGACGCCCGCATCCTCACCGACCCGTTCCTCGCGGGCGTGCTGCGCGGCGTCAGCGAAGGCCTGACCGGTACGGAGCTGCAGCTCGTGCTGCTGCTCGCCCGGCCGGGCGAGCCGCCGGGCCACATCGCGCGCTACCTGCGGTCGGGTCACGTGGACGGCGTCATCGTGGCGTCGCACCACCGGGAGGACCAGCTCGAGTCCGAGCTGATGCGCTCGCACCTTCCGTCGGTGTTCGTGGGGCGGCCGTTCGACACCGAGTCCCTGCACTTCGTCGACGTCGACAACGCCTCCGGCGGCCGCACCGCCACCCAGCGCCTCGTGGACCGCGGCTGCACCCGCATCGCCACGATCACCGGCCCGCTCGACATGACCGCCGCCGTCGACCGGCACGACGCCTGGCAGCACACGCTCGAGGACGCCGGCCTGCCGGCCGTGGCGGTCGAGAACGGCGACTTCACCGTGGCCGGCGGCGCGACCGCGATGGAACGGATCCTGGCGGAGCACCCCGACGTCGACGGCGTCTTCGCGGCGTCCGACCTCATGGCCACCGGTGCGCTGCAGGTGCTGCTCGAGACCGGCAGGCGCGTCCCCGAGGACATCGCCCTGGTCGGCTTCGACGCCCTCGGCGCGGAGCGGACCACGCCCCGCCTGACGACGGTGCTCCAGCCCGTCGTCGAGATGGTCACCGCCGCGACCGCGACGCTGCTCGACGTCCTCGGCGGTGCCGACGTGCCCGCCGAGCCCCAGATCTTCGTGCCGCGGCTCGTCGAGGGCGAGTCCGCGTAGCCCTCGCTACGGTCGTCTCCATGAGCGAGGCACCCACGGTCCAGACGTTCACCACCACGCTGCTCGCGACCGGCGGCAACAACGTCGGGATCCCCGTCCCGGACGACGTCGTCGCGGCGTTCGACCGCGGCCGTCGGGTGCCCGTCGTCGTGACGGTCGACGGCGACCACACGTACCGCACCACCGTCTCGTCGATGGGCGGGCGGTTCCTCGTCTCGTTCAACGCCGAGACCCGCGCGGCCACCGGCCGCGGCGCGGGCGACGAGGTCGAGGTGCGCCTCGAGGTCGACGACGCGCCCCGCACCGTCGAGGTGCCGCCCGCTCTGGCGGCCGCGCTCGCCGCCGACCCGGCAGCCACCGCCGCCTGGGAGAAGCTGTCGCCGAGCAAGCGCAAGGCGCACGCCCTGAGCGTGGACGGCGCCAGGACCGACGAGACGCGCGACCGCCGCGTCGCGAAGGTGCTGGACTCGCTCGCCGGCTGACCGACCGCCCCTCCCTGGACGCGCGACGGCGGCCCGTCAGAGCGATCTGACGGGCCGCCGTGGCGTGCCGGGCGTGAGCGGTCAGTCGCGCCGCGGGGTGTCGTCGTCCACCCCGACGGCGGTCTGCATCGCCTCGCGGTAGTCGGCGGCGAGCTGCGACGGGTTCTTGCCCAGCTGCGAGTTGCGGTAGCCGTAGCCGAAGTAGATCGCGAACCCGAGCGCGAGCCACACGAGGAACCGCAGCCACGTCTCGACGTCGAGCTGCAGCATCAGCCACAGGCACAGCACGCCCGAGACGATCGGCAGCACCGGCGACCACGGCACGCGGAAGTGGTCGGCGTGGGCCTCGCCGCCGCCGGCCTTGAGCTGGCGCCGGCGCAGGATCGGGATGCCGAAGCTCACCAGGACGAACGCCGACAGGGTGCCGATGTTCACCATGTTGCCGAGCACGTCGACCGAGAAGAAGCAGGTGACGATCACCAGGAGCGCGGCGGTGCCGACCTGGATCATCACCGGGGTGCCGCGCTCCGACGTCTTCGACATGCCGCGGGGCAGCAGGCCGTCACGGCTCATCGCGAAGACGATGCGGGTCAGGCCGAGCATGAGCACCATGACCACGGTGGTGAGGCCCACGAGGATGCCGACCGTGATGACCTGCGTGGCCCACGCCGGCGCGTTCGGCTGCAGCTGGAACGCGGTGATGATCGTCGCGGACGCACCGCCGTCGGGCGTGGCGTCGCGCAGCTGCTGCGGGGTGGCCATGCCGGACAGCGCGATCGAGACGGCGATGTAGAGGCCGGTGCAGATCGCGAGGCCGCCGAGGATGCCGCGCGGGACGTTCCGACGCGGGTTCTTGGTCTCCTCGGCCGCGGTGGCGACGACGTCGAACCCGATGAACGCGAAGAACACGGTGCCGGCACCCGCGAGGATGCCCATCACGCCGCCCACGGACAGCTCGGCACCGGCCATCCAGGAGAAGAGGGTCTGCGTCATCGTGGTGCTGTGCGTCGTGGACTCGCCGAACGACTCGGGGCTGGGCACGAACGGGCTGAGGTTCGACGCGCTGAAGAACGCGAAGCCCACCACGATGATGAGCAGCACGATCGCGACCTTGATGGCCGTGAGCACGCCGGTGACGCGCGTCGAGAGCTTCGTTCCGACGGCGAGCAGCGTGGCGAGCACGACGATGAGGATCGCGGTGCCCCAGTCGAAGGAGACCCCACCGATGTGCACGGTGTTGTGGATGCCGGACGCGACGCCCCCGGAGTCGGTGCCCCCGAGGCCGAAGACGTTGAGGAAGTTGTCGAAGTACAGGCCCCAGGCCTTGGCGACGACGGAGGCGGCGAAGAACATCTCGAGGATGAGGTCCCAGCCGATGATCCACGCGAGCAGCTCGCCCATAGACGCGTACGAGAACGTGTACGCCGATCCCGCCACGGGCATGTAGGACGCGAACTCCGCGTAGCACAGCGCCGCCAGGGCGCACACGACGCCGGCGATGACGAACGAGATCACGACCGACGGGCCGGTCTGCGTGGCCGACACCTGCGCGGCCTTCGAGAAGATCCCGGCGCCGATCACCACGGAGATGCCGAGGACCATGAGGTCCCAGGCACCGAGGGTGCGCTTGAGCTGGCGCTGGGGCTCGTCGGACGCCGCGATCGTCGCTTCGATCGAGCGCCTCCGCATGAGCTGCATCGTGCAGGCTCCCTTACTGGAGTGGTCTGTACCACCGGGTCTCGGCGGCCGGGAGACCTTACACCCCTCGGCCGCCTCGGTGAACGGGGTGTTCAGCGCAGCTCGACGCTACGCCCGGCCGCCGTCACTCGTGCGGGGCGGCGGGACGCGCCGGGGCGTCGAGGCCCGCGGAGCGTGCGGTGATCCAGGTGTCCACGCGCTCCCACTGCTCGAAGAGCCACAGCTCCCGCCCCTCGACGTCGGCGGGAAGGTCGCCGACGCGCGTCAGGGTGCCGCCGAGCACGATCGTCTTGTCCATCGGGAGCTCGCGCCAGATGTCCTTGACCGTGACGAGGCGGTCGAGGCCGGTGTGCGCGACGACCAGCACGGCGGCGTCGGGGGCGACGGCGTCGAGCGCGGACAGGAACCCGCCCGCGTGCGGCACCATGACGTGCGGCATGCGCTCGGCGCGGTCCGCGAGGGCGTCCTTGCCGCGGGCCCGGAGCACCTCGATGCGCTTCGCGCGGCGCCGGGGCGTCACGTTCCCGCCCTCCGGGAAGAGCACGAGGGCGCCGTCGGGCCCCAGGTCGGCCGAGATGCGCGTGATCGTCTCCGCGGCGCCGGGCTGCCCCGGCCTGCGGCGTGCCAGGGGCGTGACGAAGGCTGCGGGCAGCCGGCTCAGGAGGACGTCGATCGCCGGGTCCCACTGCAGCGTGTCCTTGAGGACGATGGCGGGCGCGCGGCGGGCGCGGCCGAGGAGGACGTCGACCAGGATGAACGAGTCCCCCGGCCCGGCGTGCCGGCTGAGCACGAGGACGGGCACGTCGGGCAGGCGTGCGCCGGCGTCGACCTCGATCTCGATCCGCAGCCGCAGCGTCCACCGCACCTGCCAGAAGAGGACGGCCATCGCGGCGCGCGCCACGGCGACGTGTGCCCGCTGCACCCACGGCCGGTGCATCGCCAGCCCGAAGCCGGACGCCACCCACAGCGCGAACAGCACCACCAGCGCAGCGGCGTCCCAGATCACGTAGAACGACAGCATCCACAGCAGGCGCAGCACCCGCAGGCGCCCCGGGAGCAGCCAGGTCAGCGCGGCGCCCACGATCAGGGCGAGCATGATCGACGTCGGCACCAGCAGCACGGCGAGCAGCACCACGAGCGGCGCCAGCACGACCCGGCGGACCCACCGGGGCGGGGGCGCGATCACGACTGCCCCGGCGCGTCCGGGGGCGTGGGCCCGGGGGGTGGCGCGGCCGCGAGGTAGTCCCGGGCCGCAGCGAACGACTGGGCGATGCGTGCCGCGTTGGAGTCCATGCGCCGGAACGCGCCGAGCTTCTCGTCCCCCGGCAGCGCGCCGCCGGTGGGCAGCACGTGCACGGTCGCGACCCGGCGGGCCTCCTCCAGCTCCCGGAAGTACCGGTGCCGCCGGGCGATCTCGAAGCTCACGCGCGCGACGTCGGACGGCTTGGACGGCACCGTGAGCGGCTCCTCGACCCGCCCCACCTGCAGCACGTAGACCGTGGTCGCGCCGCGGCGCACGGCCTCGCCGAGCGGGATCGAGTTCACCATGCCGCCGTCCACGAAGTGCTCACCGTCGATCTCGGTGGGCGGCAGCGCGCCCGGCACCGACGCCGACGCGAGCACCGCCTCGACCAGCGGCCCGGCGTCGAACCAGTGCTCCGACGCGCGCTCGATGCTCGCCGCCGCCACCACGAGCGGCACCGTCAGGTCCTCGAAGGTCGTCCGCTCGCCCAGGGTTCCGGCGATGAGCCGGCGCAGCGCGGCCGGGTCGTACAGGTGCGTGCGGGACTTGGCGAGGCGGCCGAGCTGTCGGTACCAGGCCTCGCCGTAGACCTCGTTCGCCGTCGGGGACGCCCACGCGGCACCGAGGCGGTCGACGACGGCGATGCTCGGGTCGGCGGCCACCGCGGCGCCGTTGATCGCGCCGATCGACGTGCCGACCACGAGGTCGGGGGCGACCCCAGCCTCGAACAGCGCCTGAAGCATGCCCACCTGGACGGCGCCGCGCACACCGCCGCCGCCGAGCACGAACGCCACCGTCATGGCCGCGATCGTGCCACGACGTCGCGCCGGCGGCATCGCGACGGACACCGGCGGCGTCGTGCTACTGCACGAGGACCTGCGCCTCGCCGATCGCGAGCGACGTCGTCTCCGTCTGGCCGGGCACAGGGATCGTGCCGTTCTGGCCGCCGCCGGCCCACTCCGCCGTCCAGTACGCCGTCGCGGTCACCGTGATGTTCCCGGAACGCCGGTTCTCGGCCGCGTCGAACCCGCACGTCGGGGACGGACGGGCGTCGCCGTGGCCGCTCCACTCGGTGAACGGCGCGCGGGAGCCCGCGCACGTGGTGGTGGCGTAGACCCCGCCGTCGTCGTCGGTCAGCGTCCACACGATCCGGTCCAGCCGCGCGTCGACGGTGACGGTCAGCCCGCCGTCCGTCTCGGACTCGCTGATGGGGCCGGTCGTGTTCGGCGCCGGGTCGGCCACCCACAGCCAGATCGGCATCCCGACGAGGCCGATCGCGTCCCCGTCCACCTCGGTGGACGGCGGCGTCGAGCCGATGTCGCCCATCCTCAGCTGCATGCGGGCGTACGCCCGATCGGCCAGCTCCGCCGGGGACGGACCGATGTCGGTGGGCGGCGGGTCAGCCTGCCACATGGGTGCCGGGGCACAATAGTGCAGATACTCAGTGGCGCCGTCCATGTCCTCGATGCACTCGTCACGCGGGGGCGTGCACATGACGATGTAGCCGTCCTCGTGGTCGCCCCAGGTCCCCGAGTACATATCGCCCTCCTTGGCGGGCTGCGGGTCCATGAGCTTGAGGTAGCAGGACCCGTTGTAGACGCCGGCGTCGGTGACGCACGGAACCTCTCGGTCCTCGCCCCAGAAGCACTTGCGGGAGCCGCCACCTCCGCCACCGCCTCCGCCACCCGACCCGTCGTCGCCGGGCCCACCCGGGCATTCTCCGCCGGCCCCGACGGTGCCGTCGTTGCCCGCGCCGCCGTTGACGTCGCAAGGTTCCGCCGACGCCGGCGCCAGCGGGGCCAGGGACGCGCCCGCGAGGAGAGCCAGCACGGCCAGTCCGCGCGCCAGCCGCCTCAGCACGACCGCTCCAGGTCGGCCGTGCGGCCGGTGATGGCCCACCGGCCCTGGCTGTCGAGCGTGGCCAGCGTGTACGTGACGACGAAGCGCTCGGGCGCACCCTCCGCCCGTGCGGCCTTCTTCCCGTCCCCGTCGTAGACCACGACGCCTCCCGTGTCGTTGCACACCTCGACGGTCACCTTCTCGTCTCCGGCGCCGTCCTTGCCCGGGTCGTGCTCCGTCACCTCGAGCGAGGCGATCTCGGCACCGCCCTCGGCACGCCATCCCTCGGCGGAACGCTTCTCGTAGGTCGCCTGCTGGTTCGCCCACTCGTCCTCGGCGTTCCAGAAGCCGGCCATCACCTGCCAGCCGTCGTAGCCGTTGCTCGCGATCTTGGCGTCGAGCGCGTAGAAGTCCCGCAGCAGCTTCTCGGCGGCCTCGGCGTCCTGCTGCTCGGCCTCGTCCACGGTCGGCGAGGGGCTCGGGGCGACGGGCAGCACCGCGGCGGGCTCGTCGGGCGAGCAGGCCCCCAGGACGCCGACGGACGCGACGAGCGCGCCTGCCACGAGGGCAGCGCGCGCCGGGGTCTGGTGCATGAGGGTCCTCTGCTTCGGGTGCCGCTCGATGCACGCGGGCACGGTGGGGGTCGATCGGGCGCAAGGATACCGTGCGCGCCCGCCGCGGGACAGGGCCGTCCGTCCCGCGGCGGGCGTGCGCCGGGCGACGTCAGGCGTGCACGTGCCCGTACCGGTGGCGGGTGCGGCTGACAGCCTGCTCGCGCACGACGGCGAGCAGCTCCCGGCGGCCGCTGGCGACCACCGGCGCGTCGAGCACCGTCACGGTGCCGAGGCGCGTGGCGGCGGCCTCGCGCAGGCCCGGCGCGCGGCCGACCACGCGGACGCGGCCGGCGACCCGGCCGGCCGCGACGGCGGCGGCGAAGTCCGCGTGCGAGACGGGCGCCTCGTGCGGCACGCCCCAGCCGCTGTCGGTGTCCGGCACGACGACGGCCGGCACGCCGGCGCGCCGCGCCGCGGCGAGCACGCGCCGCACCTCGATCGGCAGGGCCCCGTCGCCGACGCGCACGGTGAGGCGGTCGATCGGCCGGTAGCGGAAGGTGTTCTCCTCCACGGTCAGGCCCGACTTGTCGTGCCCGACGCCGATCTCGGCCGCCCAGGCGGCGTCGTCCGACGCCTGGGCGGCGGCGAGCCAGCCCTCGGGGTCGTTCGTGCGCGAGGGCACGCCGTCGGCGTCCGCCCACGCACCGAGCTCGGCCACGTAGTTGGGGCCGCCGGCCTTGGCGCCCGGGCCCACGGCCGAGGCCTTCCAGCCGCCGAACGACTGCCGCTGCACGATGGCGCCGGTGATGTGCCGGTTGACGTACACGTTGCCCGCCTCGACCCGGTCGAGCCAGGTGGCGATCTCGTCGTCGTCGAGCGAGTGGATGCCCGCGGTGAGGCCGAAGTCCACCTGGTTCTGCAGGCGGATCGCCTCGTCGAGGTCCTTGGCGGTCATGATGCCGAGCACCGGGCCGAACACCTCGGTGAGGTGGAAGAACGACCCGGGCGCGACGCCGTCGCGCAGGCCCGGCGACCAGAGCCGCTCCGCCTCGATCCCGGCCGCGGCGGCCGCGTCGTCCAGGCGGCGCGGGCGCACGAGCCACGACTCCCCCGGCTCGAGCGTCGTCAGGGCGCGCAGCAGCTTGCCCTGCGCGGGCTCCGTCAGCGGGCCCATGACGGTGGACAGCTCGGTGGGCGATCCCACGGCGAGCGACTGGACGGCGTCGACGAGCTGGCGGCGGAACCGCTTGCCGGTCTCGGTCGACGGGTCGCCCACCGAGCCGACCAGGATGACGAGCGACGCGGCCGAGCACTTCTGGCCGGCGTGCCCGAAGGCGCTCTTGACCAGGTCAGACACGGCGAGGTCGAGGTCCGCCGACGGCGTCACGACCAGCGCGTTCTTGCCCGACGTCTCCGCGAGCACCGGGCGCTCCGGCCGCCAGGAGGCGAAGAGCTCCGCGGTCTCGATGGAGCCGGTGAGGATCACACGGGCGACGTCGGGGTGCGTCACGAGGTGCTGGCCGAGGTCTCCGTCGGGCACCCGCAGGAACTGCACCACGTCGCGCGCCGCGCGCGGGTCGAGCCCGATCTCCGGCGCCGCCTCGTCGAGCGCGGCGTGCACGGCCTCGATCGCGAGCTCGTAGCAGCGCGGCGTGGTCGGGGCCGGCTTGGCGAGCACGGCGGACCCGGCCGCGAGCGCCGCGAGGGCGCCACCCGTGGGGATGGCGACGGGGAAGTTCCACGGCGGGGTGACCAGGGTGACGCCGTCCGGTGTGAACGTGGCGCCGTCCACCTGCTCCAGGGCCTCGGCCATCGCGGCGTAGTAGTTGGCGAAGTCGATCGCCTCGCTGACCTCGGGGTCGGCCTCGGCGACGGTCTTGCCGGGCTCGTGCACCATGGCAGCGACGAGATCCGTGCGGCGGGCCTCGAGCTCGCGGGCGGCGGCGCGCAGCACGCGGGCCCGGTCCGTCGGCGTGACGGCGGCCCAGACGCGCTGGGCGGCGACGGCGCGGGAGAGGGCGTCGTCGATCGCCTCGGTCGAGGTGACCTCGGGGGCCTGGACGGGCACGAACCCGGAGTCCGGCCCGACGACGCTGCGGGCCCACGCACGGTGGCCGGCCACGGCGGGGTCGGTGTCGACGGCGTTGCGGAAGGGCTCGACGCTCGGGCAGCCGCCCGCGGTGGGGGCGGTGCCGCCGCCGGCGAAGCGGTCACGACGGCGGGGCGCGACGTCGACCGGCTCGTAGTGCACGCCGTCCCGGACCGAGGCGCGGAAGGCCAGCTCCTGGCGCTCCATCGGGGTGGCGTGGACGCCGCCCGTCCCGGCGGCGGGGGCGAAGGCCGCGTGCAGGAAGTTCTGCTCGGCGGCGTTCTCCTCGAGCCGGCGCACCAGGTAGGAGATGGCGACGTCGAAGTCCTCGTCGCGCACCACCGGCGTGTACAGGACGACGTGGCCGCCGTCCTTCGCCACCTCGTCGCGCACGAGGCGCGCCTCGATGGGGGCCATACCCTGCAGCATCTCGATGTCGAGGCCCATCTCGGAGCCTGAGTTGACGCCGCGGGCCCGGGCGAGCAGCACCGCGAGCGCGACGTGGAAGAGGTTGTGCGACGCGACGCCCAGGCGCACGGCGGAGGTGCGGTCGGCGCGCAGGTGGTGGTCGAGGATGCGCACGTAGTTGGCGTCCACGTCCGGCTTGGTGGGGTACGGCGCCTGCGCCCAGTCGTGCAGCTCGGCCTCGACGTGCTCCATCGCCAGGTTGGCGCCCTTGACGAGGCGCACCTTGATGCGGGCGCCGCCGTCGGCCACGCGCTTCTGCGCGAACTCGGTGAGCTCGTCGAGCGCGCCCATCGCGTCGGGCAGGTAGGCCTGCAGCACGATGCCGGCCTCGAGGTCCTTGAACTCGTCGCGGTCGAGCACCTGCGTGAAGACCGCGGTGGTCAGCGCGAGGTCCTTGTACTCCTCCATGTCGAGGTTGAGGAAGACGCCGTGGTCGCGCGCGGCCCGGTACAGGGGCAGCAGGTGCTCGACGACGCGCTCGCGCGAGCCGTCCAGGTCCCAGGTGACGAGCTGCGCCGCGACGGAGGACACCTTGACGGAGACGTAGTCGACGTCGGGCCGGCGCACCAGGTCGATGGTGCGCTGCAGGCGGGCGGCGGCCTCGTCGTCGCCGAGCACGGCCTCACCGAGCAGGTTGACGTTGAGCGTGTAGCCCTCGGCGCGGGTGCGGGCGAGGTGCGCGGTGAGGCCCTTGCCGGCGTCGGCGACGAGGTGGCCGACGAGCTGGCGCAGGCGCACGCGCGCGGCCGGCACGACGACGGACGGCAGCACGGGGGCGACGACGGCGCCGACCTTGAACAGGGTGCGGTCGACGGGGCCGAGGAACGTCGCGGAACCGGCGTCCCGGCCGAGGCGGGCGAGCGCGGTGGCGGCGACGCCGACGTCCTGCGGGCGCGCGACGTCGTCGACGAACCCGACGGCGAGCTCCAGCCCGGCGGGGTCGGAGACGAGCGAGCCGAGCCGCTCGGCGGTGGCGCGCGTCTTCCGGTCCGCGCGGGTGGTCGACCCGGTAGCACCGGAGGAGCCGGAGGCGACGGCGATCCAGTGGTGGGCGAGGGCGACGGCGTCCTCGACCAGGGCTTCGGCGCCGACGTCGGCGGGGGCGCTCTGCACGGCGGAAGGGGTGGCGCCGCCGCGCGCCGGAACGGAGGTACTCATGCTCCCAGGGTGCGCCCTCGGCCCAGGACCCGTCTTGTACGATCGGGCGCGCGATGGGAGCAGATTCCGACAACACCACCGGCACCGCGGGCGACACCTCAGGCGGCGCCGCCGGCAACCCCTCGGACGTCCCCGGCACCGCCGCCCTCATGGCCGCGCTGTCCCCGGTCATGGTGGACCTGATGGACGAGCTCTCCGACGTCATGTTCTGCGCCAAGGACGCCGACGGCCGCTACCTCGCCGTGAACCAGGTGTTCGTGCGCCGCACCAACGAGCGCTCCCGCCGCCAGGTGCTGGGACGCCGCGCCGTCGACCTCTTCGTGCCCGAGCTGGCCGAGCGCTACGAGGCCCAGGACGCCGAGGTGCTGCGCAGCGGCCGGCCGCTGCGCAACGAGCTGGAGCTCATCCGCCGCGTCGGCGGCACGCCCGGCTGGTTCCTCACCGCGAAGCTGCCGGTGCGCGGCACCGCCGGCCGCGTCGTCGGCCTCGTCTCCGTGTCGCAGGACCTGCGCTCGGGCGACGCCGACGACGCGACGATGGACGCGATGGCCCGCCTGGTGGCCGCCGTCGAGCAGCACCTCGACGCCTCCCCGGGCGTCCCGCTGTCCGTGGCCGACCTGGCGCGGCTGTCGGGCAGCACGCCCGCCGTCCTGGACCGCCGGGTGCGCAAGGTGTTCGGGCTCTCCCCGCGCCAGCTCGTGCTGCGTACGCGCGTCGACCGCGCCGCGCACCTGCTGACGTCCACCGCGACCCCGCTCGCCGAGGTCGCGGCGGCCGCCGGCTTCTACGACCAGCCGTCGTTCACGCGCACGTTCGCCCGCCTCACGGGCGAGACGCCGTCGTCGTTCCGGCGCCGCGCCCGCGCGGCGGGCTGAGGGTCACCCGCCGAGGACCGGCGCCAGCGCCTCGACGAGCTGCTGCACGCCGAGCACGACGAACATCAGTGCCACCAACGCCAGGATCACGTTGGTGAGCGGCTTGTTCCGCCACCGCTCGGGCACCCGCGACGAGTTCATGAGGATGAGCAGCGTGATGGCGAGGAACGGCATGAACAGCGAGCCGAGCGCGCCGTACGCCACGACGAGCGCGATGGGCTTGTCGAGCAGGAGCAGCAGCATCGGCGGGAACGTGAGCCACAGGATGTACGCCCGGTAGTAGCTGCCGCCGGCCTTGCGACGCGGGTCGTCCTCCGCGAGCCCGCGGGCCGTGGCGACGAAGTCCGCGAACATGAGCGAGACGCCGTTCCACACGCCCAGCACGGACGAGAACGACGACGCCCAGAACCCGACGAGGAACAGCGGCGCCATGAACGACCCGTACCGCTCGGCGAGCACGTCGGCCAGGTCGACCAGGCCGCCCTCGCCGTCGGCCACCGTGATGCCGGAGGAGTACAACAGCTCGGCGCCCACGATGAGCATCGAGATGACGAAGACGCCGGAGATCACGTAGGCCATGGCGTTGTCGATCCGCATGACCTTCATCCAGCGCGGCGTGTGCCAGCCCTTCTCCTTCAGCCAGTACCCGTAGGCCGCCAGCGTGATGGTGCCACCGACGCCGCCCGCCAGGCTGAGCGTGTAGAGGATCGACCCCTCGGGGATGCGGGGCACCAGGCCGCCGAGGATCTGGCCGAGGTTCGGCACCGTGAGCACCGCGGAGCCGACGATCGTCACGAACATGACGCCCACGAGCACGGCGATGACGACCTCGAACATCTTGTACTTACCGAGCCAGACGATCGCCGCGCCGATCAGGCCCATCGCGATCGCGAACCAGATCAGGTCGACGTCGGGGAACAGCGCGACGAGCGGCAGCGCCGAGCTCGACATCGCCGCGGCGCCGTAGCTGAAGCCCCACACCACGATGTAGACGCCGAAGTAGACGCTCGCCCACGCGCCCAGCGACTTCCAGCCGTCGAAGATCGTGCGGTTCGTGGCGAGCGACCACCGGCCCGCGCCCTCCACCAGCACGATCTTGATGATCACGCCGAGGACCGCCGCCCAGAGCAGGGTGTACCCGAACTTGCTGCCCGCGACGAGCGTGGCGACCAGGTCGCCCGCGCCGATGCCCGTGGCCGCGACGACCAGGCCGGGGCCGACCAGCCTCCAGCGGGGGCGTTCCACGTCGGAGCCGTGGTCGAGGTCGCGGTCGAGGTCCGGGGGTGTGACGTCCTTGTCAGCCATGTCGCCGGAGGCTACCGCACGGAGGTTTCGGTCCTGTGACCCGTCGAGCGCGTCGCGCGCCCGAGTTGCACGATTCCCACAACGGGACGGGCGCTGCACACCACTCGGACGGCCGCGACTGTACGACCTGCACAAACACCGAGCCTCGACTCGTGCTGCACCGGTGCGTGACCCGCCCCTCCGCCCGCCCCTAGCGTCGTCGTCATGACCGCAGCCGCCCTTCCCCTCTCCCCCGCCCGCCCGCGCCGCGTCCTCGCGGACCTGCTCCCCGGCGCGCTCGCCCGCGACGCCGTGCTCGTCGTCGCGGTGGCCGCCCTCACCGCCCTGGCCGCCCAGGTCGTGATCCCCGTGCCCGGGCTCCCGGTGCCGCTCACCGGCCAGACGTTCGCCGTCCTGCTGGGCGCCGCCGCCCTCGGCCCGTGGCGCGGGGCCGCCGCCCAGGCGGTGTACCTCGCCGCGGGCGTCGCCGGCCTGCCCGTGTTCGCGGGCGCGACGGCGGGCTGGGAGTCCGTCGCCGGCGCGTCGGGCGGATACCTCGTCGGCTTCCTCCTCGCGGGAGTGGTCGTCGGGGCGCTCGCCCGCCGCGGCGCCGACCGGCGCGTGCTGTCGACGGTCGGCACCTACGCGCTCGGCACCCTGGCCGTCTACGCCGTGGGCGTGCCGTGGCTCGCCGCGAGCACCGGGATGCCCGTCGGCACCGCCCTGCTCACCGGCGCCGTCGTCTTCCTGCCCGGTGACGCCCTCAAGGCCGCGCTCGCCGCCGCCCTGCTCCCGACCGCCTGGCGGTTCGTGCGCTGACGCGCCCGTCGCCGCCGGTCGATCGTGTCGAAATCACCGTCCCTCGGTCTCGACACGCTCAACCGGCGGCATCGTCGGGTCAACGCCCGGACACGGCTCCGTCAGGCGGCGAGTTTCGCCCGCTGGGGGACGCGCGGGAGCGGCTACGGTGGGCGCCGAGGCCCACCATCCCGGGCCGCGCCACCCCGCCGGGGCCCCTGACCGGGGCCCTCGGCACCGTGTCCTGGAGGACCCGTGACGATGACGTCGATGACCTCGACACCCCTGCCCGACACCCCGGCCGCACCGGCCGGGTCTTCGATCCCCGCGCCGAGGTCGAGCTCCCCGCTCGACACCGCGCACAGCCAGCTCGCCAGCGCCGTGTCCGTGCTCGGCTACGACGAGGGCCAGCACCGGATGCTCGCCACCCCGCGCCGCGAGATCCACGTGGCCGTGCCGCTGCGGCGCGACGACGGCGAGACCGTCCTCTTCCACGGCTTCCGCGTGCAGCACAACATCTCCCGCGGCCCCGGCAAGGGCGGCCTGCGGTACGCGCCGGGCGTCGACATCGACGAGGTGCGGGCGCTGGCCATGTGGATGACGTGGAAGTGCGGCATCGTCGACCTGCCGTACGGCGGCGCCAAGGGCGGCATCGCCATCGACCCGCGCGACTACTCGACGGCCGAGCTGGAGCGCGTCACCCGCCGCTACACCTCCGAGATCATGCCGATGATCGGCCCGGACACCGACGTCATGGCGCCCGACATGGGCACCGACGAGCAGACCATGGCCTGGGTCATGGACACCTACTCGGTGAACCGCGGGTACACGATCCCCGCCGTCGTCACCGGCAAGCCGCTCGCCGTGGGCGGCTCCCGCGGCCGCGGCACCGCCACCAGCGCCGGCATCGTGCACGTCACCGCCGCCGCGCTCGGCGAGGCCGGCGTCCCGCTCACCGACGTCACCGTCGCCGTGCAGGGCTTCGGCAAGGTGGGCTCGCACGCCGCCGCGATCTTCGCCGCCCGCGGCGCCACCGTCGTCGCCGTGAGCGACCAGTACGGCGGGCTCCGCAACGACGCGGGCCTCGACGTCCCCCGCCTCCTCGCGCACGTCGCGGCGACCGGCTCCGTCGTCGGCTTCGACGGCGCGGACCCGCTGTCCAACGCCGAGCTGCTCGGCCTCGACGTCGACGTCCTCGTGCCCGCCGCCGTCGAGGGCGTGCTCGACGGCGACACCGCGGCGACCGTCCGCGCGCGCTGGGTGGTCGAGGGCGCCAACGGCCCCACCACCACCGACGGTGACCGCGTGCTCGCCGCGAACGGCGTCACCGTCGTGCCGGACGTGCTCGCCAACGCCGGCGGCGTCGTCGTCTCCTACTTCGAGTGGGTGCAGGCCAACCAGACCTACTGGTGGTCCGAGCAGGAGATCGCCGACCGCCTCGAGCACCGCATGACCTCCGCGTACGGCGACGTCTCCGCGCTCGCCAAGCGGGAGGGCCTGTCGCTGCGCGACGCCGCGCTGGTCATCGGCGTGCAGCGCACCTCCGAGGCGCACCGCATCCGGGGGCTGTACCCCTGAGCACCGACCGGACGGGCGCCGCGCCGCCGAGCGACGACCCAGACCTCCTCAGGGACCGGGTCGTCGCGCGGCTGCGCGCCGCCGGGTGCGTGTTCGCGGAGGACGAGGCGGCGCTGCTGATCGAGGCGGCCGCGTACTCGGCACCGGCGGCTCGGCGCGGCACTTCGGGCTCGGCGCGGCAGCTCGGACTGCCGCGCCGAGCCGGAACTGCCGCCGTCACGGACGTCGTCGACCCCGACCGCCTCGAGGAGCTCGTCGTGCGGCGGGTCGCGGGCGAGCCGCTGGAGCACCTGCTGGGCTGGGTCGCGTTCGCCGGCCGGCGCTGGTCGGTGGGACCGGGCGTGTTCGTGCCCCGCCGCCGCACGGAGCTGATGGTCGCCGCGGCGCTCGCGCTCCCCGCGCCCGCCACGGTGCTCGACCTGTGCTGCGGCTGCGGGGCGGTGGGCGGCGCCGTGCTGCTGGGGCTGCGCGCCGCCGGGGTCGATCCCGTGCTGCACGCGAGCGACGTCGAGCCCGCCGCCGTGGCGCACGCCCGCCGCAACCTCGGGCCGCTCGGCGCCGCGGTGCACCAGGGCGACCTGCTCGCCGTCGTCCCGACCATGCTGCGCGGACGGGTGGACCTGCTGCTGTGCAACGCGCCCTACGTGCCGACCGGCGCGATCGGGACCATGCCGCCCGAGGCACGCGACCACGAGCCGGCCGTCGCGCTCGACGGCGGCGCCGACGGCCTCGCAGTCCTGCGCCGCGTGGTGGCGGCCGCCCCGGACTGGCTCGCCCCCGGCGGGTCGCTGCTCTTCGAGGTCGGCACCGACCAGGTGGACGACGCGACGGCGCTGGTCGCCGCGCACGGGCTGACGCCGAAGGTCGTCACCGACGAGGACCCGAACGCCGACGACGCCACGGGCGGCACCGTCGTCGTCGCCACCCTGAACCCGCTGTGAGCACGATTTCGGGGACTATCCGGCATCGGATAGTCCCCGAAATCGCGCTCACAACCCCTCAGGCGCGGGGCTGCTTGTCCGCCCAGTCGGCGAGGGTGACGCGCGGGCCGGTGAAGAACGGCACCTCCTCGCGCACGTGGCGCCGGGCCTCGGTGGCGCGCAGGTCGCGCATGAGGTCGACGATGCGGTGCAGCTCGTCCGCCTCGAACGCCAGCAGCCACTCGTAGTCGCTCAGCGCGAACGTGCTCATCGTGTTGGCGCGCACGTCCTTGTAACCGGCCGCGGCCATGCCGTGGTCGCGCAGCATCGTGCGGCGCTCGGCGTCGGGCAGCAGGTACCAGTCGTAGGAGCGCACGAACGGGTACACCGAGAGGTAGTCGCGCGGGCGCTCGCCGGCGAGGAACGCGGGCACGTGCCCCTTGTTGAACTCGGCGGCGCGGTGCAGCGCCACGACCGACCACTCCGGCGCCAGCGCGGACCCGAGCCGCGACGCGCGCAGCCGCTGGTAGGCGCCCTGCACGGACTCGACCGACGGGCCGTGCACCCACACCATGAGGTCGGCGTCGGCGCGCAGGCCGGCGACGTCGTACACGCCGCGCACGACGACGTCGCCCTCGGCGCGGGCCGGGTCGCGGGCGTCGTCCGCCTGGCCGTCCCACAGCGCGGCCTCGGCCTCCGCGGCGAGCTCCGCCCGCTCGGCGTCGCCCGCCGGCAGCGGCTCGGCGGTGGAGAAGACCGCGATCATCGCGTACCGGATCGACTCGTTGATCGCGGCGGCGTCGACGGTCTCGCCGGTGTCGCCGTGGATGTGGCTGTCGGTCATGTCGTCCTCTCGGGGCGGGTCAGGAGTGCAGGTCGACGCTGCACAGGGCGGGGATGCCGCTCGGTTCGGCGTCGCGTCGCAGGCAGCAGCCGGGCGCGCACACCGAGCGGAAGGCGGGGAGGCTCCCGACCGTCTCCTCCACGACCTCCTCGCCGCGGGCGATGGCGGCGCGCTCGAGGAGCAGGTCCACCAGGCCGGACACGAACACCGGCCGCGTGCCGACCGTGCCCGCGCGCACCGCGGTCATGCCCAGCTCGGTGGCGGTGGCCATCGCCTCGGTGTCGAGGTCGTAGGCCACCTCCATGTGGTCGGAGACGAAGCCGATCGGCGACAGGACGACGTCCTTGAGCCCCTTGCCGGCGCGCTCGGTGAGCAGGTCGTTGACGTCCGGCTCGAGCCACGGCTGCGACGGCGGGCCGGAGCGCGAGCAGTACGCCAGCTCCCACTCGACGGCGTGCCCACGCACCTCGGAGACGACGGCCGCGATGACGGCGGCGACGTCGAGGTGCTGCGCGGAGTAGGTGGCGTGCGAGACACGGGACGCCGCCTCCATCGTGTCGGGGATGGAGTGCGTGACGAACACGAGCTTCGCCGCGGCCGGGTCGCCGCCCTTCGCCTCGAGCGCCTCGTAGCCCTCGAGGACGGCCTCGGCGTTGGCGGCCACGAAGCCCGGGTGGTTGAAGTAGGAGCGGATCTTGTCGAACTGGACGCCCGTGGAGCCCTCCGCCCCGAGCTGCCCGCGCTTCTCCAGCGTCACCGCGAGGTCCTCGCGGTACTGGCGGCAGCCGGAGTAGGAGGAGTAGGCGGACGTCACGAGCGCGACGGCGCGCTTCGCGCCCAGGCGCTCCAGCTCGTCGATCGCGTCGGTGGTGTACGGCTCCCAGTTGCGGTTGCCCCACACGACGGGCAGGTCGAGCCCGCGCTCGGCGAGCTCCGCCTCCAGCGCCGCCTTCAGCGCGAGGTTCTGCTCGTTGATGGGGCTCTTGCCGCCGAAGCCGTAGTAGTGCTCGCCGACCTCCTCGAGCCGCTCGTCGGGGATCCCCTTGCCGGCGGTCACGTTACGGAGGAACGGCACCACGTCCTCCGGCTTGTTCGGGCCACCGAAGGAGTACAGGAGCAGGGCGTCGTAAGGGCCGGCATCGGCCGACTGGGGGGTCAGCGACATGACTGCCATCATGGCACCGGCTCGGGGCCCGGCCCGCCGAGAACGCCCCGCACCCGACGTGACGTTGAAGGCACGCGTTGTCATCTCCGGGTCATCTCCGGGTCACCCCCGGTCGGGGATGTCCACCTGCGACAGCCGCAGACGGTCCAGCACGTCGCGCAGTCGCTCCAGCTCGTCGGGCGGCAGCGCCTGGCCGACGTACTCCGCGATGGTGCGCACGTGGGCGAGCCCGGTCTCGCGCTGGCGCCGCGCCCCCTCCGCCGTGAGCCGCACGAGGGTGCCCCGCGCGTCGTCGGCGGGGACGGACCGCATCACGAGGCCGCGCGCCTCCAGCCGCTCCACCATCCGCGACAGCGACGACTGCGCGATCAGCATCCCCTCGTTGAGGTCGCGCAGCCGCAGCTCGCCCCGCGGCGCGCGCGACAGGGTGAACAGGACGTCGTACTCCCGCATCGACAGGTCGCGCCAGATGTCGTCGGCCTGGAAGCGGCGCATCAGGGTGACCTGCGCCCGGAACAGCGACTCCCAGGCCTCGGCGGCGAGCCGGACGTCGGCGGTCGGGCGCGGCTCGGGGTCGGGCGGGGGCGCGGACGGCGTCGTCGGCTCGGGCGGGGTCACCGTGGCAGTGTGCCGCAGGCCTCCGACGGGCGCCCGGCGATAGGGCGTACAGCTCGGCTCAACGGCCGAGCCGACGTTCCCGCCGGGAGAAGTCGCGCAGGGCACGCAGGAAGTCCACGCGCCGGAAGTCGGGCCAGTACGCCTCGCAGAAGTACAGCTCCGAGTGCGCGCTCTGCCACATGAGGAAGCCGCCCACGCGCAGCTCGCCCGAGGTGCGGATGACGAGCTCCGGGTCCGGCTGGCCCTTCGTGTACAGGTGAGCGGCGATGTCGTCGACGTCGATCCGCTCGGCCAGCTCCTCGAGGGACGCGCCGGTGGCGGACTCCTGCTTGAGGTACGAGCGGACGGCGTCGGCGATCTCGTGCCGCCCGCCGTAGCCGACGGCGACGTTCACCTGCAGGCCCTGGACGTTCTTCGTCGCCTCCTCCGCCCCGCGCACGGCGTCCGCGAGCTCGCCCGGCAGCAGGTCGAGGCGGCCCACGACGCGCAGCCGCCAGCGCCCCGACTCCGCGAGGTCCTGGACGGCGTCGCGGATGATGTCGAGCAGGTCGGCGAGCTCGGACGCCGGGCGGGCGAGGTTGTCGGTGGACAGCATCCAGAGGGTGACGACCTCGACGCCGAGCTCCTCCGCCCAGCCGAGGAACTCGGCGATCTTGTCCGCCCCGCGCCGGTGGCCCGTGGCCGCGGTCTCGCCGAACGACCGGGCCCACCGCCGGTTCCCGTCGAGGATGACGCCGACGTGCCGGGGCGTCTGCGCCGTCGGCAACGAGGCGGCCAGGCGCCGCTCGTACAGGCCGTAGAGCAGGTGGGGCATGCGCACGCGGGACCTCGGGGGTTCGGTTCGGGCCGGGCCGCGGGCGCGCGACGGCGCGGGCACCCGGCGGGACGGGGACGGACGGAGAGCGGGACAACGGTACCGCTCCGCCGACCCCGCAGGTCCCGGGCGCGGGCGGCCCCCACGGGACGCCCCGCAACCCCTGCGCACGATCTTCACGCGCGCGGTCGCCGCGGCCTCGCCGCGTCCCCTACGCTGGCGTAACCTACGGAACCGTAGGTGACGGCTCGAGCAAGGAGAAGCACCTGTGGCAGCAGCCGCCCAGCCCCACGGTCGCCCGCGCGACCGGCTCGACGTCGACGACGTCAAGGAGGTCGCCCGCGAGGCGAAGGGCGTCATGGGCGACGCCGTGCAGACCGTGTCGGCGGCGGCCGCCGGGAAGGCCGCCCTCCTCAAGCCGCACCTGCGAGGCTGGATCCACGCCGTGACGACCCCGCTGGCGCTGGCCGCCGCGATCGTGCTCGTCGTCCTCGCCGACACCACCGCCGACAAGGTCGCCTGCGCGGTCTTCGGCGTCACCGCCGTCATGCTGTTCGGCACCAGCGCCGTCTACCACCTCGGCACCGGCACGTGGTCGCCCCGCACCGCCGCCGTCCTGCGGCGCCTCGACCACGCCAACATCTTCCTCATCATCGCCGGCACCTACACGCCCCTGGCCGTGATGCTGCTGCCGCGCGGCACCGCCACCGTGCTCCTCGCCGTCGTCTGGAGCGGCGCGATCCTCGGCCTCGTCGGGCGCGTGCTGTGGATGAGCGCGCCGCGCTGGCTCTACGTCCCGGTGTACGTGGCGCTGGGCTGCGTGGCCGTCGGCTACATCCCGCAGTTCGCCGCGGCGGGCGGCGCCGCCGTCGCCTGGCTGGTCGCCTCGGGCGGCATCGCGTACATCCTCGGCGCCGTCGTCTACGGCACCAAGTTTCCGAACCCGTCGCCGCGCTGGTTCGGCTTCCACGAGATCTTCCACGCGCTCACCGTGGTGGGCTTCACCTGCCACACCGTGGCGATCTACCTGGCGGCCCTGTAGCCGCCCCGCGCCCGACGACGGCGGCTCAGCCGGCCGGCACCACCAGGTAGCGCCGGTTCGCCAGCGACGGGTTCTGCCGGCGCACCTGCGCCAGCGGCTCCGCGTCGAGGTCCACGGTGCGCACCTGCGGCGTCTCGTCGAGCTCGAGCCCGACGACGCCGTCCGGCCCGGCCAGGAGCGAGCGGCCCACCAGCCCGGGACCGGACATCCCCACGCCGATCACCACCGCCGTGTTCTCGATGGCCCGCGCGCGCAGCAGCGTGCGCCAGTGGTCCGCCTTGAGCGGCCCCTCCACCCACGCCGCCGGCACGACGATGACGTCCGCGCCGGCGTCCACGAGGCGGCGCGCCGACTCCGGGAAGCGCAGGTCGTAGCAGGTGAGGACGCCGAACGTGAAGTCCCCCAGCCGCAGCACGAGGGGCGGCACGCCGGCCGGGCCAGGCTCCAGCCGGTCGGACTCGCGCGTGCCGAACGCGTCGTAGAGGTGCACCTTGCGGTAGGCGCCGACCACGGCGCCGGTCGCGTCGACCGCGACGACGGTGTTGAACGCGCGCGTCGGCGCCTCGGGCGCCGAGCCCACCGTCGGCGTCGTCCCCGTGATCGCCGGCAGCGACCCGGTGACCGCCGGGAACGACCCGGTCACGGCGGGGAACGCGCCGCTGACGGCGGGGAACGCGCCGGTCACGGCCGGGTGCTGGCCGGTGCTCGCGGCCGGGGCGCCGTAGGCGGGCAGGGTGGTGCCGGCCACCACGGCGATGCGGTACCGCGCGGCGTGGTGACGCAGGGCGGTGACGAACGGGCCGTCGAGCGGCTCGGCGTGCTCGACACCGACGCCGTGCGGGTCGTAACCGGAGGAGTACTCGGGCAGCACCAGCAGGTCCGCCCCCACGCGGCCCGCCGCGAGGAACGCCTCCGCGACCGCCTCGCGGTTGGCGTCGTGGTCGGCCGTGATCGCGAGCTGGCCGACCGTGACGCGCACGCTCGCGCTCATCGGCCGGGCTCGCCGTCCGTGCCGTCGTTCGTCCCGCCGTCACCGCCGTCGCCCGGACCGCCGTCGCCCGGACCGCCGTCGCCCGCACCACCGTCGCGTGGCGCGTCGTCGGGCGCCCCGGGGCCGCGCCCCGGGCCGTGCAGCCCGAAGTGCTTGGGCTCCTCGAGCGGGATGCCCTGGTCCTCGGCGTTGCGCTGCGCCCGGCGCAGGTGCCGCGTGAGCGACAGGAAGAGCAGCACGCAGGCCACGGCCACCGCGAAGGTCGCCACGAACCCGGCGAGGCCGGGCGTCACCTGGAGCTCGTCGGGGCCCTGGGTCGGGCTGGGGCTCGGGCTCGGCGCGGCGGCGAGCAGCGCCACCCAGGCGGCGCTCATCGGTCGCCCTCGCGCAGGCCGGCGAACAGGTCGTCCTCGGGCAGCGACGTCGGCACCCGCGCATCGGCGAGCTCGTACTCCTCGGTGGGCCAGACGTCGGCCTCGAGGTCGCGCGGCACGGCGAAGAAGAAGCCCGCCGGGTCGATCTGCGACGCGTGCGCCACGAGGGCGGCGTCACGCTGGGCGAAGAAGTCTGCGACGGCGACGTGGGTGGTCGCCTCGCGCTCCGGGATCTCACGGGCCGCGCGCGACTCGATCCAGTCGCCGAACGGCGACTCCAGGCCCGCGCCCTGCATGGCCTCGTGCACCGCGCGCATGCGCGCCATCGAAAAGCCGTGGTTGTAGTACAGCTTCAGCGGCTCCCAGGGCTCCGCGCCGCCGTCGACGACGTACCGGGACGCGTCGCCCGCCGCGTGGTACGCCTCGAACGACACCTCGTGGCACTTGATGTGGTCGGGGTGCGGGTACCCGCCGGACGGGTCGTAGGTCGTCATGACGTGCGGTCGGAACTCGCGCACCAGCTCGACGAGGGGCGCGGCCGCCTCCTCGAGCGGCACGAGGCCGAACGAGCCCTCGGGCAGGGGCGGCAGCGGGTCGCCCTCCGGCAGCCCGGAGTCCACGAAGCCGAGCCAGGTCTGCCGCACGCCGAGCGCCGCGGCCGCGGCCGCCATCTCCAGGCGGCGGACGGCCAGGCGGCCCTCGATGCTGTCGAACTCGTGCCCCTCGGGCACCTGGAAGCTCGGGTTGAGGACGTCGCCCCGCTCGCCGCCCGTGCAGGTCACGACGAGCACCTCGACCCCCTCGGCGGCGTACCGCGCGGTGGTCGCGGCACCCTTGCTGGACTCGTCGTCCGGGTGCGCGTGCACCGCCATCAGACGCAGGGGCTCGGGCCGCGGGGTGGGCGGCACGGAGGAGGCGGAGGACAAGGTCCCTCCCGGGGTGACGGGTCGGCAGCGAGGTTCAGGGACAATGGTGCACCATGAGCGAGCCCGTCAGCCCCACTCCCCCCGCCGACCGGTACGGCACGGCGCGTGCTGGACAGGACGGTCGCCAGGACGGCCGGCGCCCGCTCGGGACCGGGGCCAAGGTGGCGATCGGCGCCGCCCTCGCGGCCGCCGTCGGGGTGGCCGCCTGGTTCTCGGTCGAGCAGACCCGCCGGGACCCCGTGACGGTGGAGATGGTGGGCTTCGACGTGCGCGACGCCGAGCAGGTGGACGTCACCTTCCAGGTGCACATGCCGCCGGGCACCACGGCCGTGTGCGAGGTCGAGGCGCTCGCGCAGAGCTACGCCCAGGTCGGCACGGTCGAGGTGCCGGTGGGGCCCGCCGAGCAGCAGACCTCGACGTACTCCGTCACCGTCCGCACGTCGGAGGAGGCCACGACCGCCGTCGTCGAGTCCTGCGACGTCCCCGACGCCTCCTGACGACGCCCGAACCCGACGCCCCGACCCGGATCACCTGTTCGCCCAGGGCAGAGGCCTGGGTTCTGGCGCCTGCCCGGGCTATCCTGAGGGATTCACACGCAGTCCTGCCCCAGCCGACGCGCGTGCCGACGCCCGTCGGTCGCCCGCGCACGGCCGAAACAGGCCATCGAGCACCACGAAAGGAGAGCCCTCGTGACCGAGAGCACTGTCACCTGGCTCACCCAGGAGGCTCACGACCGGCTGCAGGCCGAGCTGGAGCACCTCTCCGGCCCCGCCCGCACCGAGATCGCCGAGCGCATCGCCGCCGCCCGCGACGAGGGCGACCTCAAGGAGAACGGCGGCTACCACGCTGCCCGTGAGGAGCAGGCGAAGAACGAGGCCCGCATCCGCGAGCTCACCGAGAAGCTGCGGCACGTCCAGATCGGCACGCCCGCGGACGACGGCGTCGTCGAGGCCGGCATGGTCGTCACCGCGGTCGTGGCCGGGGACGAGATGACGTTCCTGCTCGGCTCCCGCGAGATCGCCGGCACCACCGACCTCGACGTGTACTCGCCGACGTCGCCGCTCGGCGCCGCGATCGACGGGCACCGCATCGGCGAGAAGGTGGCCTACACCGCGCCGAACGGTCGCGAGATCCCCGTCGAGATCCTCAAGGCCACGCCCTTCGCGGGCTGACCTCCCCCGGGCCCGGCCCGGCACCGACGCATGCCATGGGCGTGCCCGTCCCGACGGGCACGCCCATCGTCGTCCCCGGGGGCGCCGACCTGGCTCACGGACTCCCGCTGTCTCAGACTCCGAGACGGATGGCGATCCATAGAACCGTCGATGATCCGTCGATGGCCAACGCGATCTTTCGTTGTGCTGCCAACGATCCGCGGCCCGCCGCCGGACGCCCCCGGTCGAGGAATGGTCATGGCCGAGGTGAACTTTCCCCCGCGATGCGTCTATGGTCGATGGCGGTATGGACACGACGGACACCGCAACGACCAACCATTCGACCGACGACAGCTCGACCGACAGCTCGACCGACAGCCTGGCCGACGCCACGGCGTCGTCGCGCGCCGCGGAGCCCCTCCCGGGCCTCACGGTGCGCCCTCCGACGACGCAGGACGGCGCCGCGATGTGGCGCCTGGCGCGCGACTCGGGCTCGCTCGACCTCAACTCCTCCTACGCCTACCTGCTGCTCGCGGACCACTTCGCCGCGACCTGCCGCCTGGCGTTCCTGCCCGACGAGGCCGACGGCCCCGACGGCACGGGCGCGGAGGGCGAGCCCGTGGGCTTCGTCTCCGCGTACCGGCTGCCGGCCGACCCCGCCACGCTCTTCGTGTGGCAGGTCGCCGTCGACCCGCGGGCCCGCGGACGCCGCGTCGCCGGACGGCTGCTGGACGCCGTCGTCGACGCGACGGCGGAGGGCGAGGGGCCCGCCGTTACCCGGCTGCACACCACCGTGACCACGGACAACGCGTCGTCGCGGCGCGTGTTCGCGCGGTGGGCCGACGAGCGCGGGGCGACCCTGCGCGAGACGACGGGCTACGAGGCCGCGCACTTCCCCGACGGGCACGAGGCCGAACCCCTGCTGGTGATCGAGGGCATCCGCCCTCCCCGTTGACGTCCGTACCTCTCAGGTCCTCAGACCTCGGGCTGCGCCGGTTCGGCGCGCAGGTGACGACGCAGCCCTCTCCACCACAACACCGCACCGGCGCGCACCACCTCAAGGAGTGTCCTTCGTGACAACCCCGACCGTCCCCACCACCGAGGCGTCCGCCGCCGACGACCCGACGGGCTTCACCGCCCTCGAGTCGGAGGTCCGCAGCTACTCGCGCTCCTGGCCCGTCGTGTTCGACCGTGCCTCCGGAGCGACGGTCTACGCCGAGGACGGCACCGAGTACCTCGACTTCTTCGCCGGCGCCGGCACGCTCAACTACGGGCACAACAACCCGCTGCTCAAGCAGGTGCTGCTGGACTACCTCACCGATGACCGCATGGTGCACACGCTCGACATGTTCACCTCGGCGCGGCGCGAGTTCCTCGAGACGTTCAACGAGGTGATCCTCGAACCGCGCGGCCTCGACCACAAGGTCGTGTTCCCGGGGCCGGGCGGCGCCAACGCGGTGGAGGCGGCGCTCAAGCTGGCGCGCAAGGTGACGGGCCGCGAGTCGGTCATCAACTTCACCAACGCGTTCCACGGCATGACGCTGGGCGCGCTGTCCGTGACGGGCAACTCGATGAAGCGCGGCGGCGCCGGTATCCCCCTGGTGCACGCCACCCCGATGCCGTACGACGACTACTTCGACGGCGACGTGCCGGACTTCGTGTACCTGGAGCGTCTGCTCGAGGACAGCGGCTCCGGCCTCAACGCGCCCGCCGCGGTCATCGTCGAGACCGTGCAGGGCGAGGGCGGCATCAACGCCGCGCGCGCCGAGTGGCTGCGCGGCCTGGCGGACCTGTGCAAGCGCCACGACATCCTGCTGATCCTCGACGACATCCAGATGGGCTGCGGCCGCACCGGCAAGTTCTTCTCCTTCGAGGAGGCCGGGATCGTGCCGGACATCATCTGCCTGTCGAAGTCGATCTCCGGCTACGGCCTGCCGATGGCGCTCACCCTCGTGCGCCCCGAGCTGGACATCTGGGAGCCGGGCGAGCACAACGGCACCTTCCGCGGCTTCGCCCCCGCGTTCGCGACGGCGGCCGAGGCGATCCGCACCTACTGGAGCGACGACACGCTCGAGACGGCCACGATCGACAAGGGCGCGCTCGTCGAGGCGCACTTCAACTCCCTCGTCGCCCGCTACGGCGACGACGTGCTGGTCGCCAAGGGCCGCGGTCTCGCGCGCGGACTGCAGACGCCCGACGGCGAGACCGCGGGCCGCATCTGCGACGAGGCGTTCTCCCGCGGGCTGCTCATGGAGACCTCGGGCCCCGACGGCGAGGTCGTCAAGCTGCTGCCGCCGCTGACGATCACCTACGACGAGCTGCAGCGCGGCCTGCGCATCATCAGCGACTCCGTGGCAGCCGTCCTGCCCGCGCCGACGGCCTGACCGGCCGTCCCACCAGCCCCACCCGCACCACCGCACCCGAACCACCGGAGGTACCACCCATGCTCGTGCGCACGCTCGACGAGATCACCGACACCGACGCCGACGTCAAGAGCGAGAACTGGCGCTCGAAGCGGATCATCCTGGCGAAGGAGGGGGTCGGGTTCTCCGTGCACGAGACCACCCTGTACGCCGGCACCGAGAGCTTCTTCTGGTACGCCAACCACATCGAGGCCGTCTTCATCACGTCCGGCGAGGGCGAGATCGAGGACCTCGGCACCGGCGAGGTGCACCAGCTGAAGCCCGGCTCGCTGTACCTGCTCAACGACCACGACAAGCACAAGGTGCGCCCGCGCACCGACATCACGTGCGTGTGCGTGTTCAACCCGCCGGTCACCGGCCGCGAGGTCCACGACGAGAACGGCGTCTACCCCCTCGTCACCGAGCCGGAGGCCGCTGCGGTCTGACCCGCCCGACGCCGAGGTAGTACCGGACCTGCCGAGGTAGTGCGAGCCTTCGCGAGGTAGTGACTACCTCGCGAAGGCTCGTACTACCTCGGCAGGTCTTCGTACTACCTCGGCAGTTTTCGTACTACCTCGGCGTGAGGGCGGCGAGGCGGGCGCGCAGGAGACGGCGGTCGCCCTCGCGGTCGACCTGGTCGAGGGCGTGCCGCAGCTCGACGACGGCGTCCGCGGGGCGGCCCGCGCGCGTCAGCAGGTCCGCGCGCAGGGCCGGTAGCAGGTGGTAGCCCGCCAGCGCCGGGTCGTGCGCGACGGCGTCGACCGCGTCGAGCCCCGCCTCCGCGCCGTGCACCTCGGCCACGGCCACAGCCCGGTTCAGCGCGACGACGGGCGACGGTGCCAGGTCGAGCAGCACGTCGTAGAGGGCGAGCACCTCGACCCAGTCCGTCTCCCCCGCGGTCGCGGCCCGGCAGTGCAGCGCCGCGATCGCCGCCTGCACCTGGTAGGGCCCGGGCCGGCGCTCGGCGAGCGCCGCGTCGAGCACCGCCAGCCCCTCGTCGATCTCGTCGCGGCGCCAGCGGGTGCGGTCCTGCTCCGCGAGCGTCCGCGCGACGCCGTCGGCACCGGTCCGCGCGTCGCGCCGCGCGTGCTGCAGCAGCAGGAGGGCGAGCAGGCCGCGGGCCTCGGGCGCGTCCGGCAGCAGCCGGGCGGCGAGCCTCGTCAGCCGCACCGCGTCCCCGGCGAGCGCCCGGCGGTCGGCGCAGCCCTCGACGTCGCCCGCGGGCTCCGCCCAGGCGTCGTAGCCCTCCGTGAACAGCACGTACAGGACGGCGAGCACGGCGTCGGTGCGCTCGGCCAGCAGCGCCGGCGGCGGCACGCGGAACGCGATGCCGGTGGAGCGGATGCGCCGCTTGGTGCGCACCAGGCGCTGCGACATCGTCGCCTCCGGCACGAGGAACGCGCGCGCCACCTGCCCCGTCGTCATGCCGGTGAGGGAGCGCAGCGTGAGCGCCACCCGGCCGTCGAGCGGCAGGGCCGGGTGGCAGCACGTGAACAGCAGCCGCAGCAGGTCGCCGTCCGGGTCGTCCGGCGACCAGCCCTCGTCGTCGAGGCCGCGCTCGACCTCGTCGTGCACGCCGTCGGTCGCCCGGCCCGGACCGTCGACGCGCTCGCCGCGCCGCGCGGCGGTCTCGCTCTTCTCCGCCTCGACCCGGCGCCGGCGCAGCACGTCCAGGGCGTGCCGCCGCGCCGTCGTCGTGAGCCAGGCACCCGGCCGGTCGGGCACGCCGTCGCGCGTCCAGGTGCGCAGCGCCGTCGCGAACGCCTCCTGCGCGGACTCCTCGGCGAGGTCGAGGTCGCCGGTGGCTCGCGCCACCGCGCCGAGGACGCGTCCCCACTCGCTGCGGAACGCGTCCTCGACGGCGGCGGGCGTCGTCACGCCGGCTCGGTACCGTCGGTCGGCCAGAACGGGTGCACCTCGACCGTGCCGCCGCCCCGGGAGCCGGGGTGCTCGGCGGCGATCGCGAGCGCGGCCTCGAGGTCGGGCGCCTCGACGATGTCGAACCCGCCGATGACGTCCTTGGTCTCGGTGAACGGCCCGTCGGTCACCAGGGTGCGGCCGTCGTGGACGCGCACGCGCCGCACGTCGGCCGCGGGGCGCAGCCGCTCCCCCAGCACCCGGGAGCCGTCGGCGTCGTGCCGGCGCACCCAGTCCTCGATGTCGGCGTCCGGCTCGCGGACGGGCACGTCGGGCTCGATCACCAGCAGGAGGTACCGCATCACGCGCCCCCGTCCGTCGCGTCGGCGCCCTCGAGACCGAGCGGCCAGAACGGCCGCAGCTCGATGGCACCCTGGTGGGCCATGGGGTGCTCGGTGGCGATGGCGATCGCCGTGTCGAGGTCCGGCGCGTCGATGACGTCGAAGCCGCCGATCGCCTCCTTGGTCTCGGAGAACGGCCCGTCGGTCACGAGCGCCCGCCCCCCGCGCACCCGGACCCCGACGGCGTCGGCGGGCGGGCGGAGCCGGTCGCCCAGCACGGCCGCGCCGCTGCCGTAGTGCTTCTCCACCCACCCCTCGATGGTCGGCGCGCCCGCGGCGTCCTCCGGCCGCAGCGCCGGGTCCTCGGGGGTGGACAGCACCAGCATGAGATACCGCATCAGATCTCCTCGTCGTGGCCGTGGAAGTACACCATCGGCCCGTAGAACGCGACGTCCGCGGTGCGCAGGCCGTCACCCACGCCTCGCCCCGTGCGCCAGGCGCCCGACCGGAACCGACGTGCCTCAGGATCCACCCTCAGGATCGTCTCCAGGAACCGCATCGTCTGCCTCCCTCTGCCGCGGCCGGTCGGCCGCGTCATCAGGACGACGAACGGGGGCCGCCCGGACAGACACCTCGCCCCGAGGAATCTCCGCCGGGCCGACGGGCGGCGGTCACGCGACCGCGAACCCCGCGGCGCGCAGCCGCTCGACGACGGCCTCGCAGTGCTCCTGCCCCTTCGTCTCGAGCTGCAGGTTCACGAGCACCTGAGACACCGTGAGCGAGGTGTCGGTGCGGGTGTGCTCCACCTGCACGATGCTCGCGCCGGCGTGCGCGACGACGTCGAGCAGCTCGGCGAGCGAGCCGGGCTTGTCGTCGATGCACACCCGCAGCTGGAGGTACCGGCCGGCGGCGACGAGGCCGTGCTGGACGACGCGCAGCAGGAGCAGCGGGTCGATGTTGCCGCCGGTGAGCACGGGGACGATCGTGCCGGGCAGGGAGCCCGGCTCCGCGGCGAGGACCGCCGCGACCCCGGCGGCGCCCGACGGCTCCACGATGAGCTTGCCGCGCTCGGCCACGAGCAGCAGGGCGCGCGACATCTCCTCCTCGGAGACGGTCCGCACCTCCACCCCCAGGCGTGCGAGCACCTCGAACGGCACGTCGCCGGGGGTGCCGATGGCGATGCCGTCCGCCATCGTCGCGCCGAGCGCGCGCGGCACGGGGCGCCCGGCGACGAGCGACTCCGGGTACGCGGCGGCGGTCTCGGCCTGCACGCCGACGACCTTGACGTGCGGGGCGGCCTCGGCGAGCACGGTCGCGATGCCGGCGACCAGGCCGCCGCCGCCGAGCGGCACGACGACCGTGCCGACGTCGGGCACCTGCTCGAGGATCTCGAGGGCCACCGTGCCCTGCCCGGTGACGACGTCGAGGTGGTCGAACGGGTGGATGAGCGTGCGCCCGGAGCGGGCCGCCTCCGCGCGGGCGGCGACGAGCGCGTCGTCCACGGACTCGCCGACCTGCCGCACCTCGGCCCCGTAGCCGCGGGTGGCCCGCAGCTTCGGCACGGACGCGTCCACGGGCATGTAGACGATGGCGTGGATGCCGAGCATCTGCGCCGCGAGCGCCACGCCCTGCGCGTGGTTGCCCGCGCTGGCGGCGACGACGCCGCGCGCCTTCTCCTCGTCGGACATCCGGCTCAGGCGCGTGTAGGCGCCGCGGATCTTGAACGAGCCGGCCCGCTGCAGGTTCTCGCACTTGAGGACGACGGGCACGCCCGCCACCTCGGACATCGCACGGAACGCCTGCACCGGGGTGCGGGTGATGACGCCGTCCAGGAGGGCCGCGGCGGTGCGGACGTCCTCGAGGGTGACGCGGTCGATCGGGGGGTGTGCTGCCACTTACCTGTTCTCTCCTGCCGGGCCCGCGTCGGGCGGGGCAGGGGCGTCGGTCGTGCTGCCGTCCGAGGTGCCGCCCGTCGTCGCCGTGTCATGCGACGCCCGTCCCGACCAGAGCAGGGTACCGGGCAGCTGGGGTCGTCGGCGCAGCAGCGGCACGTGGTCCTCCGTGCCGAGCTCGGGGAACTTGTCGTGCCCGTGCAGGTACAGCAGGATCGTGTTCAGCACGGCCGCGAGCGGCACCGCGAACAGGGCACCGACGATCCCCGCGGCGAGGCTGCCCGCCGCGACCACGAGCACCACGGCCACCGGGTGCAGGGACACCGCGTGGCCCATGAGGAACGGCTGCAGGATGTGGCTCTCGGCCTGCTGCACCAGCAGCACGATGCCGAGCATGATGAGGGCCGCGACCCAGCCGTTCGCCACCAGCACGACGGCGGTGGCGATCGCGCCGGTGACGATCGCACCGATGATCGGCACGAACGAGCCGACGAAGACGAGGATGCCGATCGGCAGCGCGAGCGCGGGGACGAAGAACGCCGACCCGATGCCGATGCCGACGGCGTCGACGAAGGCGACCAGGATCTGGGTGCGCACGTAGGCCGACAGCGTGACGAGCCCCCGACGACCCGCCTGGTGCACGTTCTCCCGGGCCCGCACGGGCAGCAGGTTGACCAGCCACGTCCAGATGGTGCGGCCGTCGAGCAGGAAGAAGATCGTGCAGAACAGGGCGATGAGCGCGCCGACGAAGACGTGCCCCACGGTGGTCGCGGCGCCCAGCGCGCCCGAGACGAGGCCCGAGCTCTCCACCAGCGAGCTCTGGAGCTGCTGGCCGTACTGGGACAGCTGGTCGGAGTCGAGCTTCAGCGGGCCCTCGGCGAGCCAGGTCGTGAACTGGCGGAAGCCCTCGACGGCCTGGTCGGCGAGGTCCTGGAAGCCGCTGACGATGGACGTGCCGGCGAGCGTCACGAGACCGCCCACCAGCACGATCAGCCCGACGATCGACACGGCGGTCGCCAGGCCCTTGCCGAGGTGCCACCGCTCCAGGGTCCGGCGCACCGGCGCCAGCAGGATCGTCAGCAGCAGGGCGATGGCGACCGGCACGACGATGGTCTTCAGCGCCGCCAGCAGCCACAGGAAGGCGGCGACGGCGGCGGCGATCAGCAGGACGCGCCACGACCAGGAGGCCGCCGCGCGGACGCTCAGCGGGACACTGTCCGCGCCGGAGGGGGAGGTACGTTCCGAGCTCACGCGGAAAACCCTAGGTGGCCTGCGGTCTCGACGCGCGGGGGCCACGCCCGTGCGCCGGCGTGGCGCCCTGCCGCCGACCGGGATCTTCACGGCCTGTCCACAGGTCGGTCGCGGGCGTCAGTCCGTCGGACGCCGCTTCTGCGGGTGGACGGTCTCGCCCCGCTCCAGCATCGCGACGTACTTCGCCACGTTGCGCTCGCGCGCCTCGGCCGTCTTGAGGGCACCCAGGCGGTGCAGGATCGCGTACCGGTTCTGGGCCGTGAGGGTCTCGAACATCGCCGACGCCGCCGGGCTGGCCGCGAGCGCCGCCGCCAGGTCGGGCGGCACCTGGGCCCGCGCGGAGCCGTGGTACGCCGCCTCCCAGCGCCCGTCCGCCTTCGCCGCGTCGATCTCCGCCTGCCCGCGCGGCCGCATCCGACCCTCGTCGGTCAGCCGCGCCACGATCTCCTGGTTGCGCACCGACCAGCGGCTGCGCGGCCGGCGCGGGCAGAACCGCTGCAGCATCGTGTCGGCGCCCAGGCTGCGCATCTGCGCGTCGATCCACCCGCTGCACAGCGCCTCCTCGAGCGCCGTCGCGTGCGTCAGCGTCGTCGGCGACGGGCGACCCTTCTTGGCGAGCACCAGCCACGCGCCGTCAGGGGTGGTGTCCTCGTGCTCGTCGAGCCAGGCCCGCCACCCCGCCGGGTCGGGCAGCAGGAGCTGGTCGGGCAGGTCGGGGCGGTCGTCGGCCATGACGGGACCGTAGCGCCCGGCCCGCCTTCGAGCATGGAACACCCCGGCGGGCGATGTCGTTGCGCACTACGGGACCACCGCGTCCCTCTCAAGGAGGTAACCCGATGAACTCGATCTTCGACCAGCTGCTCGGCCGCTCCGGCAGGACCACGATGGTGGCGCCGGAGGACGCGCTGCCCGGGCGCGAGTCGCCCGTCCTGCCCGCCGCCCGCCCGCACACGGTGCTCGGCACGTCGCTCACGGGCCCGTGGCCCGAGGGCACACGGGTGCTGTACCTGGCGATGGGCTGTTTCTGGGGCGCCGAGGAGATCTTCTGGCAGGTGCCGGGCGTCGTGAGCACGGCCGTCGGCTACATGGGCGGCACGACGCCGAACCCGACCTACGAGGAGGTGTGCACGGCCCGCACGGGGCACACCGAGACCACCCTGGTGGCGTACGACCCGGCGCAGGTCTCCGAGGCCGAGCTGCTCAAGATCTTCTGGGAGCGGCACGACCCGACGCAGGGCTTCCGGCAGGGCAACGACGTCGGCACGCAGTACCGCTCGGCGGTCTACTGGACCACCGGGGAGCAGGAGCAGGCGGTGCGCGAGACGGCGGAGCGGTACTCCGAGGTGCTCGCGGCGAAGGGCTACGACCCGATCACCACCGAGCTGCGACCGGCCGTCGAGGCGGGGCCGTTCTACTACGCCGAGGACTACCACCAGGAGTACCTCGACAAGAACCCGCACGGCTACCGCTGCCACGCGACGACGGGCGTCCCGTACCCCGACGCCGCCTGACGCACGCACCGCGCGCGGCCCGTCCCCGCTCCGGGGGGCGGGCCGTGCGCGTGTCAGGCGAACACGTCGAGCAGCCGCCGGCAGCGCACGGGATCCTCAGTGAGGCCGTGCGCCAGCCCCCACAGCAGGTACGACGTCGCGCGCAGCACCACCCAGGCGCGTGCCCGGTCGCGCGGCACGTCGGCGACGCGTACGAACCGGTCGAACGCGCCGACGACGGCGGCCTCGGTGGGCAGCTCGTCGAGGCGCGTCCACAGCACGCGCGCGAGGTCGGCCTCCCGGTCGCCGCGCCACAGCACGGGGTCGACGACGAGCCACGGTGCGCGCGTGCCGGCCAGCACCTGCGCGTGGTGCAGGTCGCCGTCGACGGCGAGGGACGACGTCGGCGCGGCCGCACGCTCGGCGGCCAGCGCGGTCGCGACCTCGACGTGCTGCGCCGGGACCGGCTCGCCGAGCGTGGCCCACTCGCGCGGGAACGACTCCGCCAGCCCGGCCGCGATCCCCGCCGTCGTCGGCGCGTCCTCGGGCGCGGGCACGGCGAGGGTGCCCGTGAGACCGGCGAGCACCTCGATCGCGGCGTCCAGCGGCTCGTCCGCCAGCGACCGGGCGCCGTCGAGACGCTCGAGCAGCATGGCCCCGTCCGCCTCGTCGTCGTCGACGAGCAGCACCGTGCCGCGCCCGGCCCACACCCGCAGCGCGCGCACCCCCTCCGCGACGTCGTCGCCGGGCGGGGCGAGGCGCAGCGCCAGCCGCTCGTCCCCGCGGCGCACGGGCACGATTAGGGCGTTCGAGCCGTGCGCGGGCTCGCCGTCGACGGCGAGGCCCCAGGCCGAGCACCGCGCGGCCACCCGCACGGGCAGGTCGTCGAGCCAGTCACGCCCGGCGGCGTCGTGCCACCAGCGCGGCATCGCGCGGAACGACGACGGCACGGTGATCACGACGCCACCCTAGGGCGATGGCGCGGGCAGACGGCAGCTCAGTGCCCACCCCGACCGTGTCCCCCGGCGCACACGAAGCTCGACGCGAGCTCGGGGTCTCCGTGCCGGTACCGCGCGACGGCCGGGTAGACGCACAGGGGCCTGCTGCGCCCCGCGGACCAGTCCGCGGGCAGGACGGGGTTCGCCGGGTTCACGGAGGCGACGAGCGACGACGGCGCGACGCCGCGCTCGACCCAGTCGACGAGCGCCGCGAGGGCGGCGTAGCGGTCGGTGGCCGGTCCGCCGCTCACATGGCCCATCCCGGGCACCTCGAAGTAGCGCGCGAACCGTTCGGCGTGCCCGCGCTCGGCTCGGTCGAGGGCGTCGTACCAGTCGGCCGTGTCGTCCGCGGAGAAGACCGCGTCGGCGGCACCGTGGATGACCATCAGCTTGCCGCCGCGGTCGCGCAACGTCCCGAGGTCCGTCGGGTCCGGCGGGGTCATGAACGCCATCGCGCTCTCGGTGTAGCGACCCCCGGCGCGGTAGATCGCCTCGGCCGCCGCGTCGACGTCGAGCCCGAGCGCGTAGCCGCGCAGGTCGGCCAGGACGCCAGGGTCGGCCGGCGGGGTGGAGAACACGAACCCGAGCGCTCCCGGGTCGAGCGTGACCGAGGCGCCGAACTCCCAGCCCGCCCAGCCGGGCTGGGTCAGGCCGGGGTCGTACGGGAAGGAGCTGTAGACCTCCTCGCCGCCGCTCGTCCTGGCCCCCGCGAAGACCGCCCTCACCACCGCCTTCTGCGCGGTGGTGAGGCAGGTGCCGTCACGGTCTCCGCCGACGCACGTCGGGACGTGACGGTCGACCGAGAACGCGCGCTGGCAGGCGTCGCTCGCCTGCACCATCCCGTCCGTGAGCCCGTCGAGGCGGTCGCACCGCCGCAGGATCGCGCCGGCGACGACCTCACGTTCGGCGGGGGTGAACGCCGTCGCGAGGTCCGCGGCGGTCGTGGCGACGGTGGCGTACTGCTGGGCGCCCCAGATCTGCGCGACCGCGGCCTGCGGCAGGTTGAAGCCGGGCGCGATCGCGAGGAAGCCGTCGTAGTCGTCGGCGTAGCGGGCCGCCCCGACCATGGTGTGCCGGCCGCCGTTGGAGCCGCCGGTCATGTACGAGCGGTCGGGGCCTCGGCCGTACGCGGCCTCGACGAGGGCCTTCGCCATCGGCGTCAGGGTCCCCACGGCCTGGTAGCCGTAGTCGAGCCGGGCCTGCGGGTCGAGGCCGAACAGCGGGTTCTGGTTCGCGGCGTGCCCGGCGTCCGAGCTGAGCACCGCCATCCCCTGCTGCAGCCCGCTCTCCCCGCCGCCGACGGCTCCTGTCGCCGTGACCACGGTGCCGTCGATCCCGCCGTTGGCCTGATAGAGGTACCGCCCGCTCCACTCCGTCGGCAGGCGCATCTCGAAGCCGATGGCGTAGGAGTTGCCGTCGACGTCGCTCACCCGCTCGTTCATGCGACCGGTGACGAGGCAGTGCGCGCCGATCGGCTCGCCGCCGTGGCTGAGCGCGCCGGCCGGCACGAGGGCCGCCCCCGTGACGACCGTGTCGTCGAAGCCGAAGCCTGCCAGGGACGCGCACTCGAGCAGCGGCCCCGGGGTCGCAGCGGTGAGGTGGGGTGGGCGCCCGTCGTCCCGGTGCTGCCCCGCCACGGCCGGCGCCGTCCCGGCGAGGAGGAGGGCGGCAGCCGCGACGCCCGCGAGGGCGAGCCGCGGCCCCCGGGTTCCCCGACGTCGCTGGGGGCCGGGCCTGGTGCTGGGGTGGGGAACCGCGCTCGTGCTCATCTCGATGCCCTCCGGTCCCGTCCGCTGACCCTCGCCGAACGGTGCGAGGCGGCCGCGCCGTTGCGCCCGCCTCGCCACCGTAGAACCGATCGTTGAGAAGTTCAACGATTTTTCGTTGAGAATCTCAACGACTTCGGCCTGGGAGACGGCACTCCGACATCGGGTGTGGAATGAAGGCATGAGCGAACAGCCCGCCACGCCCGACGTCCCCACCCGCACCGCCGCCGACGGCACCGCGATCCCGGCCGTCGGCTTCGGCACGTACAAGCTCAAGGGCTCCGGGGGCGCGGACGCGATCGCCCGCGCCATCGACGCCGGCTACCGGCTGATCGACTCGGCGTTCAGCTACGAGAACGAGGGCACCGTCGGTCGCGCCGTCCGCGCGTCGTCCGTGCCGCGCGATCAGCTGCTGATCACGTCCAAGCTGCCCGGCCGCCGCCAGGCCTACGACGACGCCGTGGCCACGGTCGAGGAGTCGGTGTACCGCAGCGGCCTGGACCACCTCGACCTGTACCTCGTCCACTGGCCCAACCCGCGGATCGGGAAGTACGTCGAGGCGTACCAGGCGCTGGTCGACTGCCGCGAGCGCGGCCTGATCCGGCACGTCGGCGTGTCGAACTTCCTGCCCGAGCACCTCGACGCCGTCATCGAGGCCACCGGCGTGACCCCGGTCGTGAACCAGGTCGAGCTGCACCCGTACTTCCCGCAGGCCGCCCAGCGCGCCGCCGACGCCGAGCGCGGCATCGTCACCGAGGCGTGGAGCCCCCTGGGCCGCGCGAGCGACATGCTCGAGGACCCGGTGATCGCGGAGGTCGCCGCGGCCCACGGCGTCTCGCCCGTGCGCGCCATCCTGCGCTGGCACGTGCAGCTCGGCGTCGTCCCGATCCCCAAGGCGTCGAGCCCCCAGCGGCAGGCCGACAACCTCGACCTGTTCTCCTTCGAGCTCACCGACGACGAGATGGCCCGCATCACCGGCCTCGGCCGCCCCGACGGGCGTACCGCCGACCAGGACCCGGCGGTCTACGAGGAGCTCTGAGCTCCCGGGTCGAATGCACCCTCACGCGTGGTGCAGGGCGTGGGGCTCCGCGTCGACGTCGTGCCCCATGGCCTCGCGGTACAGCGCCGGGTAGTCGGCGGCGACGCCCTGCAGCAGCGTCTCGACGACGGACTCGATCTCGGCGGGGGTCGTGGTCGCGTGCCCGAAGAGGGCCCGGTAGTGCACGAACGACCCGAGCAGGTCGACGGCGAGGTCGAGGTCCAGGTCGGCGCGCAGGTCGCCGCGGTCGCGCGCGCCGGACAGTGTGCGGCGCACCGCCTCCCGGGGCGGGTCGAAGAGGCGCGCCATGAACTCGGCGCGGAGGTCGGGGTCGTCCGCCGTGTCCGCGAGGAGGGGCGCGAGCACGCCGGGCGGGAGCTGCTCGAACGCCGCGACGAAGAGGCCGAGGCACTCGGCGAGGTCGCACATCGTGCACGAGGTGTCGGGGGGCGACACGCGGCCGATCCGGCGCTCCAGCGCCGCGAGCGCCAGGCGCTGCCGCGTGGGCCAGCGCCGGTAGAGCGCCGGCTTCGACGTGCCCGCACGCCGCGCCACGTCGCCGAGGGAGAGCCGGGCGTAGCCGACGTCGTCGAGCGCGGCGAGGGTCTCGGCGAGCACGGCGTCGTCGATCCCCGTGTCGCGTGGCCGCCCGACGCGCGCGGACGGCTCGGGCGGACCGGGCTCGGAGAAGACCGTTGACATGGCCCCACCCTACAGTTTAATTTCGTTACGCCACGTAATGGAATGACGAGGGGACCGACGATGATCCGCACCCGCAGCCTGACCCGCACGTTCCGCACCGACCACGGCACGGTCGAGGCTGTCCGCGGGATCGACCTCGACGTCGCCGAGGGCGAGGCCGTCGCCCTGCTCGGCCCCAACGGCGCCGGCAAGAGCACCGCTTTGCGCATGCTCACCACGCTGCTCCCCCTCACCCGCGGCACCGCGACGGTGGCGGGGCACGACGTCGCGCGCGACCCGGTCGCGGTCCGGCGCCGCATCGGCTCCATCGGGCAGGGCAACGGCTCCTTCGACGGCCTGCGCGTCCTCGAGGAGCTCACCGCCCAGGCTCGCCTCTACGGCCTGCCGCGGCGCGCCGCGCGCCGCCGCGGCGAGGAGCTGGTCGCCGAGCTGGAGCTCACCGGGCTCGCGGACCGGGACGTCGCCACCCTCTCCGGCGGCCAGCGGCGGCGCCTCGACCTCGCGATGGGGCTCGTCCACCGCCCGCCGGTGGTGTTCCTCGACGAACCGTCGTCCGGGCTCGACCCCCACAGCCGGGCGCACCTGTGGGCCCACGTCGCGCGGATGCGGGCCGAGCAGGGCACCACCGTGGTGCTCACCACGCACTACCTGGACGAGGCGGACACGGCGGCCGACCGGGTCGTCGTCGTCGACCACGGGGAGATCATCGCCGACGGGACGCCCGACCAGCTCAAGGGCAAGGTCTCCGGGGACCTCGTGACCGTGGAGCTCGCCGACGCCGCGGACGCGCCGACCGCCTCCGGCGTCGCGGCCCGCCTGCCGGGCGCCCAGGACGTCGAGCGCGAAGGCGGGGTGGTGCGATTCCGGATCGCGGCCGGCGACACCGTGACCCCCGACGTCGTGCGGGCCCTGGACGCGGCCGGCGTGCGGATGCTCGGCACCCGGGTGCAGCGGCCGACGCTCGACGACGTCTTCCTCACCCTCACCGGGCGCCGGCTGCGCGAGGACGCCGCAGCCTGACGACCGCGACCTCCACCCCGCCCACCACGACCGCACGACGGAGGACCTATGACCGCCCTGAGCGACACCGCCACCCTCTTCGACCGTGACGTCCGCGCGAAGCTGCGCACCCCCTGGCCGTACGTGGAGTCCCTGGCCGACCCGCTGCTGCTCCTGCTGCTCTTCGCCCCGCTGGCCGGCGCGGTGGGCGCGGCGCCCGCGGGGGCGTCCGGGAGCACCATGCAGTGGTTCGTGCCCGGGATGCTCGTCATCATGACCTTCAGCACGTCGGCCTTCATCGGCTCCGGGATCCAGGAGGAACGGGCGGCGGGCTCCCTGGAGCGCCTGCTCGTGACGCCCACGCACCGCACCGCGATCCTCACCGGCCGGGTGCTGCGCGTCATGGCGACCGTGCTGGTGCAGGCGCTGGTCATCGTCGCAGTGACGGCGCCGATGGGGCTCCGGGTGCCCGCGGCCGGCGCGCTGCTGGCCGCCGTCGAGCTCGCCGCGCTGGCCGCCGGGCTGGCGCTGCTGTCGCTGGCGGCCGGCGTCGGCCTGCGCAACGCGTACGCCTTCTGGGGCGTCGTGACGCTCGTCTACACGCCGCTGATCGTCACGTCGGGCGCGCTGCTGCCGATGCACCTCGCCCCGGACTGGCTGTACGCCCTGTCGCGCGTCAACCCGATGGCGCACACCGTGGACGCCCAGCGTGCCCTGTTCGCCGGCGACCTCACCGACCCGAGCATCGGGCTCGGGCTGGCGGTCTCCGTCGGCATGGCCGCCCTGGGTCTCGTCCTCGGCGTCCGGGCGATGGGCCGGCTGCGCGCCTGAGCGGCATCCTCACCCGCGGGACGGGCGCCCGTCCCGGGGCCGAAGACACGCAGCGCGTCGGCGTCGCTCGCGACGGACCGCAGGTACTCGTCGGCCCACGCCCCCGCGTCGGGGTACGCCGACCCGGCGACCACCGCCGCCACCGCGGCGTCCACGTCGACGGCGGTGTGCCGCAGCTCGACCTGGCCGTCGCGCAGCAGCGCCCACGACCCACCGGCACGGCCGTACGGCATCCCGACGCTGCCCGGGTTGACGACGAGCCGCCGGTCCACCAGCCGCACGAACGGCATGTTCGTGTGCCCGCACAGCACCGTGCTCACGTCGTCGTCGAGGCCGCTCAGCACGTCGGCCCACCGCTCGAGCGAGGAGTCGACGAGCACGACCTCCTCGTCGTCGCGCGGCGTCCCGTGGCACGCCACCACCCGGCCGAAGCCGCGCACGCGCAGCTCGACGGGGTGCGGCAGGCCGGCCAGGAGCTCGACGTCCGCGGGCCGCAGCTGCGCCGCCGCCCACGGGACGACCGGGTCGGGCACGGCTCCCGAGCCTCCGCGGGCGTGCGCGACGAGCTCGCGGTCCGCGTTGCCGCGCACCAGCACGGCCCGGTCGCCCAGCGCGCGCAGCCGGTCGAGCACCTCGACCGGCTGCGGGCCGGCCGCATGGTCCCCCATGACCACGACGGCGTCCGCCGCACGCACGTCCGGCTCGGCCAGTACCGCCTCCAGCACGGGCAGCACGCCGTGCACGTCCGAGAGCACCGCGACCGTGCCCAGCCCGTCCGTCGTCGCCAGCGTCCTGTCAGCCATGCCGTCACGCTCCCAGCCCGACGGCGCGGGCGCACGCGGTTCCGCCCGCAGCAACAGGCCGGTGCCGGGCACGACGGCTCCGCGACAGCGTCGGAGGCTGGTGCGACGATCGTCGGGTGCTGCTCGCCGAGCTGGTCACCACGCACGCCGCCGTCGCCGCGACGCGCTCGCGGCTGCGCAAGCGGGAGCTGCTCGCGGACGCGCTGCGTGCCGCGGAGCCCGGCGACGAGGTGGAGGTCGTCGCGGCGTTCCTCTCGGGCAGGCCGCGGCAGCGCCGCACCGGGCTCGGCTGGCGCACCCTCGGCAGCCTCCCGGCCCCTGCGGACGAGCCGTCTCTGACGCCGGCCGACGTCGACGACGCCCTCGGCCGCCTCGAGCGGCTCGCGGGCGCCGGCTCCCAGGCCGCCCGCCGGTCCGCCGTCGACGAGCTGTTCGGACGCGCCACCGCGGACGAGCAGGACTTCGTCCGGCGCCTCGTCCTGGGCGAGCTGCGCCAGGGCGCACTCGACTCCCTGCTGCTCGACGCGATCGCCGCGGCGGCCGACGTGCCGCTCCCGGTCGTGCGTCGCGCGGCGATGTCCAGCGCCCTCACCGGCCCCATCGCGCGGGCGGCGCTCGACGGCGGCGCTCCCGCCCTGGAGGCGTTCCGGCTCGAGCCCGGCCGGCCGGTGCGGCCCATGCTCGCGGCGTCGGCGCCCGACGTCGCCGCCGCCCTGGAGCGGTTCGAGGGCTCCGCCGTCGCCGCCGACACCAAGCTCGACGGCATCCGCGTGCAGGTGCACCGCCACGACGACGAGGTCGTGGTGTTCACCCGGTCGCTCGACGACGTCACGGAGCGGCTGCCCGAGGTGGTCGCCGTCGCGCGCTCCCTGGACGTGCGCACGGTGGTGCTCGACGGCGAGGCGATCGCCCTCGACGACGCCGGTCGACCGCGGCCCTTCCAGGAGACCGCCGCCCGCACCGGCAGCCACGACGCCGAGGCGGGCAGCGCCGCCGTGCCGCTCAGCGTGCGGTTCTTCGACGTGCTCCACCACGACGGCACCGACCTCATCGACGCGCCCGCCGCCGAGCGGATCGAGGTGCTGGACCGGGTGCTCCCGCCCGAGGTCGTCGTGCCGCGGCTGGTCTCCGCCGACGTCGGCGAGGTCGAGCGGTTCTTTGCCGACACCGTCGCCGCCGGGCAGGAGGGCCTGGTGCTCAAGGCCCTCGACGCGCCCTACGCCGCCGGCCGCCGCGGCGCCGGCTGGGTCAAGGTCAAGCCCCGGCACACGCTCGACCTCGTCGTGCTCGCCGTCGAGTGGGGCTCCGGCCGCCGGCAGGGCCGGCTGTCCAACATCCACCTCGGCGCCCGCGACCCCGCCACCGGCGGCTTCGTCATGCTCGGCAAGACGTTCAAGGGGATGACCGACCAGATGCTCGCCTGGCAGACGGAGCGGTTCACCGAGCTGGCGACGTCGCCCGCCGACGGGTCGTCGTACGTCGTGCAGGTGCGCCCCGAGCAGGTGGTCGAGATCGCCTTCGACGGCGTGCAGCGCTCCACCCGCTACCCCGGCGGCATGGCGCTGCGGTTCGCCCGCGTCGTGCGCTACCGGGACGACAAGACCGCCGCCGAGGCGGACACGGTGGACACCGTGCGCGCCCTGGCGGCGGTCCCTGGAAGTTCTGCCGGGTGAGCCGGCGGGGTCGGTCGGGTCGTCAGCTCTCGCGGCGCTGGCGCGTCCAGATCAGCGCGCCGACGCCCGCGCCCAGCAGCGCGACGGCGGCCATGACGATGCCGAGCACCTGCGCACCCGTCATCGGGAGCGACTGCGGCGCCGCCGCGGCCTCGAGGTCAGCGCTCACGCGGCCGGAGGATCCGCCCAGCGTCAGCGAGCCCATCTCGACGACCTCGGACTCGTCGTCCACGTAGTCCGCGCCACCCATGCCGGGGGTCGAGCCGTCCGTCGGCGCCGTGGGGAGGGTGGACGGCGACTCCGACGGTGCCGGGCTCTCGTCGTCGGCCGGCGGGGTGTCGTCCGCCGGCGGGGTGTCGTCGGCCGGCGGGGTGTCGTCCGCCGGCGGGGTGTCGTCCGCCGGCGTGTCCTCCGCCGGCGGGGTGTCCGCCGGCGGGGTGTCGTCGTCCGCCGGCGGGGTGCTCGAGGTGGTCTCGTCGGGCTCTTCCGCGTCGACATACGCGACCGCATAGTGGCTGATCGCCCGGCACTTGCCGTCGGTCGGGTACGCGATCGTGACCTCCGCGACCGGCTCGTCGAACTCGACGATCTTGGGGCCCTCGCCCTGCTTGGCCGACCCCGCCTTCACGCAGTACGCGGAGATCAGCTCACCCTCCGGAGCCTCCAGCGTGATCGTCTGCTCCTCGCCGTCGACGTCCGTCTTCGGCTGGTCCATGTCCGGGCAGACGTTGTCGTCCCAGGACCGGGTGCCGTCAGGCCACGAGAAGCGCTCGCCGTCGGCCCAGCCCGAGCCGCCGTCCCAGGAACCGCCGATGCGCGAGTCACCGCTCCCCTCCCAGTCCCCTCGGTCCCCGTGGCCCGTGGACAGCGCGGAGGCGGGGCCGGCCGCGAGGCCGACGACGAGGAGGAGCGAGGCTCCGAGAACGGCGGGTGTGCGCACGAGCACTCCAAGGGGCAGGCGGGATCGACCGCATCAGCAGGTGGTGCGGCCTCCGGCCGCGCCGGAATGCTAGCGGGTCGGACGTGCCGGGGGAAAAGCGAAATTTCGGACGAGTCGTACTTCTTCCCGTCGTACTTCTTCCCCCGGTCCTCCTTCCCTCGCGCTCAGCGCCTTCCGCGCCCGCCCTTCGGCCGTCCCCGCCCGGGCTTGCCCCCGCCGCGCGCGCGCCGGGGCCCGGCCTGCGCGCCCCCACGCGCGGCGGCCTGCCCGGATCCGCGCCCGGCGTCGCGGCCCGCGCCGCGCGGACCGGCCGCCCCCCGCGCGCCTCCGGCAGCGGGGGCCTCCGCGGCCTCGGCGCGCTCACGACCGGCCCTCCCCCGCGAGCTGTTGACGGTGCGGCCGCGAACGATGCCGATCATCTCCTCCACCAGCTCACGCACGTCGTCGGGCAGCCCGTCGACCAGCCACGCGAGCCCGACCGGCGCGCCGGGCCCGCCGTCGAGCACGCGGTAGGTGACGTCCTTGCGGTGGTGCAGCCGCGCGAGGGACATGGGCACGACCGTGACGCCGACGCCGGTCGCGACCAGCGCGATCGCGTCGGCGGCCGTCGCGGGCCGCTCGGGCTCCACGACGCCGCCCGCGCCGTCGTCGTACGCCTCCGGCGCCCGCCCGGGCGCGGGCTCGCCCGCCGCGTAGAGGACGTCGTCCGCGGGCAGCCACACGACGTCGTCGGCCAGGTCGGCGGCGGTGACGACCTCGTCCTCGGTGGTCGCCGCCAGCAGGTGGTCGCGCGAGACGGCGACCACGGGCAGCTCCGTGTACAGCGGGATGGCGTGCAGCACGTCGCCGTCCACGGGCAGGCGCAGCAGCGCGGCGTCCACCTGCCGCCCGGCCAGCGCGGCGGGCGCGTCGACGGCGGCCACCTGGACCAGGTCGAGCCGCACGTCCGGGAGCCGGTCGCGCCACGTGCGTGCCCAGCGGCCGGGCGTCGCGCCCGGCACGTACCCGAGCCGGAACGTGGGGCGGCCGTCGTCGGGCTCCTCGGCGGGAACGTCGTCGAGGGCGGCGTCCACCGTGTCGTCCACCGTGTCGTCCACCGTGTCGTCGAGGGCCTCGCCCGGCTGGTCGGTCACGGCACCAGGCTACGTGGGCGTGCCGCGCCGCCCGCCGCGACTACCCTGGTGCCATGGCCGGAACCCCCTTCTCCCAGCAGGTCCTCAAGCCGACGAACGCGGCGAAGAAGCTCGGGGTGTACCTGCCCGCCACCCCGCCCGAGTTCCAGGAGCACGGCATCACGCGCGCCGAGCTCGAGGAGCTCGAGAAGAACCCGCCGCAGTGGCTCGAGGAGCTGCGCCGTCTCGGGCCGCACCCTCGTCCCGTCGTCGCCGGCCGCCTGGGCATCTCCATCGCCGGCCTCGCACGCGGCGGCGTGACCGAGCCGCTGACCACCGAGCAGATCGACGAGCTGCGCCAGGACCCGCCCCCGTGGCTCGTCGACGAGCGTGCGACGGCGGCCAGGGTGCGCGAGGAGGAGGACCGCGTCGCGGCCGAGGCCGCGCGCAAGGCGGAGAAGTCCGCCCGCCGCTCCCGCTGAGCCCGCTCCCGATCAATTCGGCAGTCGGTCGATCTCTTCGGCAGGCCGACGTGCCGAGGAGATCGACGAGCTGTCGAACGGATCGGCTCAGGCCCGTGGCTGCACCCGGTCCGTGTGCCCGAGCGCGAGGTCGGGCGCGACGGCGTCGCGGACGGCGCGCTTGAGCGGCGGGATCTCCGGGAAGCCGCCCTCGGCGGAGCGGTCCCACAGCAGCACCGCGGGGCGGCCGTCGCCCGGGTCGAGCTCCACCCGGAAGACGCCGCCGGTGCCCGGCACCAGCGCGACCTCGCCGAGCCGCGTCCGGAACGTCTGGAGCAGTTCCTGCGCCACCCACGCCGCGCGCATCAGCCAGCGGCACTGCGTGCAGTAGGTGATCGACACGCGCGCGGTCGACGTCGGCTCAGGCGCGGCGCTGTCATCGCTCATGGCGCCAGGGTAGGGCGCCGGGTCGAGCACCGTCGGGCGGTTCCGCCCGGGTCGGGGACACTGGTCGGGTGCACCTCGTCCCCGAGCCCGACTCCACCGCCCCCGACTCCCCCGCCGGCGGCGATCCCGCCACGCGGCTGACCGCCGTCCTCGACGCCCTGACCCCGTGGCCCGACGACGGCTCGCGCGCCGACGGGCCCGTCGCCGTCGACGCCACGGACCGGCTGCTGCTCGACGAGGCGGCACCCTTGCTCGCCGCGGCCGGGCCCGGCGACGTCGCCGTCATCGGGGACCGCTTCGGCGCCCTCACGCTCGGCGCGGTGACGCTGGGCGCCCCCGACATCCGGTCGTGCACGGACACCGTCACGACCGAGGCCGCGGTGGAGCACAACATGGCTGACGCCGGGCTCCTCGACGTCGTGCGGGGCAGCCGGCGATCCGTGGAGATCACCGTGCGCGACCGCGTCGACGAGCACCTGCTGGGCGGCGCCCGGCTCGTGCTGCTCCAGCTCCCGCCGTCCCTCGCCGAGCTCACGGAGATCGCGGAGGCGGTCGCCCGGCACGCCGCCGACGACGTCGTCGTGCTGGCGGGCGGGCGCGTCAAGCACATGACGCGCGCGATGAACGACGTCCTGGCGGCGTCGTTCACCGACGTCCGCGCCACCCTGGCGCGGCAGAAGTCCCGGGTGCTCGTCGCGACGGGCGTCCGGCCGGAGGCACGCGACGCCGCCCCGTCGTTCCCCGCACGCGCCGTGCTGCGCGACCGGGAGCTGCTGGCAGCCGCGACCCCGTCGGGCGAGACCTCACCGGAGGACGTCGCCGTCGTCGCGCACGGCGGGGTGTTCGCCGGGACCTCGCTCGACCTCGGCACCCGCTTCCTGCTCACGACAGCGGAGAAGTGGCCGGGCGCCGACCGCGTGCACGACGCCGTCGACCTGGGCAGCGGCAGCGGCCTGCTCGCCGCCGTCCTCGCGCTCCGGTACCCCGACGCGCGGGTGGTGGGCACCGACCGCTCCGCCGCGGCCGTCGCGTCGACCCGGGCGACGGCGCAGGCCAACGGCCTCGGCGAGCGGGTGGTCGCGCTGCGTGGTGACGCGGGCGAGGACCTGGAACCGGCGAGCGTGGACCTGATCCTGCTCAACCCGCCGTTCCACGACCGCACGGCCGTGCGCACGGACGCCGCCCACCGGATGTTCCGCGCGGCTGGCCTGGCGCTCCGTCAGGGTGGCGAGCTGTGGTGCGTCTTCAACACGGCGCTGCACTACCGCGACGCGCTCACCCGCGCCGTCGGGCCCACCGTGCACATCGCGCAGAACCCGAAGTTCACCGTCACCCGGTCCCGCCGCCGCTGAGACGACCGCCGAGGTAGTTCCGAGCGCGCCGAGGTAGTACGGCGGTCTCAACCGGTCATCGCAACATCCTGATCTGGAGGGTGTGCGTGATGGTTCGTGGTGGGGTGCGGGTGCCGAGGGCGTGGCGGCGGGTGT
>NZ_JBEYBQ010000016.1:0-98500 GCF_040632295.1 Isoptericola sp. NPDC019482 | reverse complement strand
TCCCGATGGGCGCGATTTCGGGGACTATTCGGTTGCGAATAGTCCCCGAAATCGCGCTCACAACACCTGGGCGGGCGGTGGTCAGGGGCGCAGCAGCACCTTGGTGGCGCGGCGCTCGTCCATCGCGGCGTACGCCTCGGCGACGTCGGCGAGCGGCAGCTCGAGGTCGAACACCTTGCCGGGCGCGATCGCGCCGGACAGGACGTCGGGGAGCAGCGTCTCCATGTAGCGGCGGGCGGACGCCATGCCGCCCCCGATGGTGACGTTGCGGTCGAACAGGCGCCGCACGCTCAGCTCGGGTCCGCCGTTCGGGACGCCGACGAAGCCGACGCGGCCGCCGCCGCGCACGACGTCGAGCGCCGTGTCCATCGACTGCTTGGTGCCGACGCACTCCAGCGCGGCGTCGGCGAGGTCCCCGCCGAGCAGGTCGCGCACGGCCGCGACGCCCTCCTCGCCCCGCTCGGCGACGACGTCGGTGGCGCCGAACTCGCGGGCCAGGGCCGCGCGGTCGTCGTGCCGGCTCATCGCGATCACGCGCTCCGCGCCGAGCAGCCGGGCGCCGATCACGCCCGAGAGCCCGACGGCGCCGTCGCCGACGACGACGACGGTGTCGCCCGCGGAGACGCCTGCGGAGAAGGCCGCGTGGTACCCGGTGGACATGACGTCGGCGAGGGCGAGCAGGTGCGGCACCAGGCCCGCGGCCTCGAGCTCGGCCTCCGAGCGGCCCACGGGGAACAGGGAGTGCTGCGCGAGCGGGATGCGGACGCGTTCGCCCTGCGCGCCGTCGACCGGGTTCCCCCAGCGGTCCGTGGAGCCGAAGCCGGTGACGAGGTCGCACGCGGCGGGGTAGCCGGCGCGGCACGACTGGCACTCGCCGCAGCTCATGGTGAACGGCAGGACGACGAAGTCGCCCACCTGCGCCGACGTCACGTCGGAGCCCAGCTCCTCGACGACGCCGACCAGCTCGTGGCCGATGGGTCGGGGCTTCTTGACGGTCGTGACGCCGCGGTAGGGCCACAGGTCGGAGCCGCAGACGCAGGCGGCGACGACGCGGACCACCGCGTCGCCCGGGGTGAGGACGGTCGGGTCCGGGCGGTCCTCGATGCGGACGTCGCGGGGACCGTGGATGACGGCTGCTCGCATGGGTTCACGGTAGACGGCCGCCGCGCGGTCCGGGGACGACGACGGCGCCGCACCCCCCGGTGGGGTACGGCGCCGTCGTGGGGCCGGGGCGGTCAGTGACCGTCGTAGTAGCCGGTGTCCTTGGCGCGCTGGAACGAGCGCTCGATCTCGGCCTCGGCGTCGGCGCGGCCCACCCAGTGGGCGCCCTCGACGGACTTGCCGGGCTCGAGGTCCTTGTAGACCTCGAAGAAGTGCTGGATCTCCAGGCGGTGGAAGTCGGAGACGTCGTCGATGTCCTGCCGCCACGCGGCGCGCTGGTCGCCCAGGGGCACGCAGAGCACCTTGTCGTCGCCGCCGGCCTCGTCGCGCATGCGGAACATGCCGAGCGCGCGGCAGCGGATCAGGCAGCCGGGGAACGTGGGCTCCTCCAGCAGCACGAGCGCGTCCAGCGGGTCGCCGTCCTCGCCGAGGGTGCCCTCGATGAACCCGTAGTCGTCCGGGTAGCGGGTCGAGGTGAAGAGCATGCGGTCGAGGCGGATGCGACCGGTCTCGTGGTCGACCTCGTACTTGTTCCGCTGGCCCTTCGGGATCTCGATCGTGACGTCGAACTCCACTGTTCCTCCATGCTCGGGACGTGCTCGGGGAGATGCTTCGGACATGCTCGCTGCGGGCATGCTCGGTGCGGACGCCCTGTCAAAGTGTGCCATGTGCCCGCGCGTCCGCCCGGTGCGGTGCGGCGGCGTCGAACCGCGGACGGACGTGGGAAGATACGCACGGAGCGCGCCACGGGACCCGGGCTGTGACGATGCTCACGAACGGCTCACGAACAGCTCACGGGCGCGGGAGGACGAGATGGGGTGGCGGGCCAGCGTCGGCGCCACCGTCACGACGGTCGTCGTGCTCTTCAGCGGCTACCTCGTGGCGGACGCCCTCGACGTCGTCCCGGGCATGCTCACCACCGCGCCGCCGCCCGCGCCGGCGGCCCCCTTCCCGACGGCACCCGGCGCCACCACCGGCCCCACCCCCGAGCGTTCGCTGCCCGACCTTCCCTCCGACGCGCCCGAGCCCGCGGCGTCCGCGGTCGGCAAGCTCGTCACCGGGCTGGCGAAGGACGACCGCCTGGGCAAGCGGGTCGGCACGGTCGTCGTGGACGCGGCGTCCGGCGAGACGCTCGGCGCGGCCGCCCCGGACCGGCCGATGATCCCCGCCTCCACGCAGAAGCTCTTCACCGCGGTGGCCGCGCTCGCCGGCCCGGGCGGCGACACGACGCTCCCGACGACGGTGGTGCTCGACGACGAGACGCACCTCGTGCTCGTGGGCGGCGGCGACATGATGCTCGCGGCCGGCGCCGGCGACCCCGACGAGGTGAACGGGCGCGCGGGCCTCGGCGACCTCGCGGACCAGGTGGCCGCGCAGGTGCTCGACGCCGGGCAGGACACCGTGACCGTCGGCCTCGACGACACGCTGTTCTCGGGCCCGGCCGTGCCCGCCGACGTACCGGCCGCGGACGTGAAGGACGGCTACACCGCCCCGGTCGCCGCGCTCGCCGTCGACGTCGCGCGCACCACGGACGAGGAGTATGCGCCGCGGCAGAAGGACCCGGCGGCGGCGGCCGCGCGCACGTTCGTGAAGGCCCTGGAGAAGCGTGGCGTCACCGTGCGGGGCGAGGTCTCCCGCGAGGAGGCACCGGAGTCGGCGGAGGAGGTCGGCCGGGTGGAGTCCGCGCCCCTGCGCGACGTCGTCGGGGACATGCTGCGCCGCTCGGACAACGCCATCACGGAGGTGCTGGGCCGGATCGTGGCGATCGACGCGGGCGAGCCCGGCACCGGCACCGCCGCGATCGCGGCCGTGACGGCCCAGGTCGAGGAGCTCGGCGTCGACATGGCCGACGCCACCCTCGTCGACCTGTCCGGACTGGGCCGCGGGTCGCGGGCGACGCCGCGCCAGCTCGCCGAGGTGCTGACCCTCGCCGTCGACCCGGCGCACCCCGAGCTGCGCGACGTCGCCGACGGCCTCGCCGTCGCGGGCCTCAACGGCACCCTGCACGACCGCTACCCGGAGTCCAACCCCGGCCGCGGCTACGTCACCGGCAAGACGGGGAGCCTGCCGAAGGTCACCGGCCTGGCCGGCACGGTCGTCACGGCCGACGACCGGCTCCTGGTGTTCGTCACGCTCGCGGACAAGGTGCCCGAGGGCGGGTCGTACGGCGCGCGGGTGATCTTCGACAACTTCGCGGGGAAGCTCGCGGACTGCGGCTGCCGGTAGCCCGTGCCGGTGCTGCGGAGGGTGTGCCCGGCGATGGTTACCGTGGTCCCGTGACCACGCCAGCCCCCGCCGCCGAGCCCCTGCTGGACTGGACGGCGGCGGCGCAGATCGCCGCGCGGCTCGCGCGCCCGGGGGCCACGGCCCCCCGCGACGACCTCGACGCCCTCGTCGCCGGGCTGCGCACCGCGGCAGGGGACGCTGTCGGGCACGTGCTCGACGTCACGGGCATGACGCCGGCCACGCCGCGCGCGGCGGGCGTGCTCGGGGACGTGCACGTCGTCGACCGGGCGGGCTGGACCCGCGCCAACGCGCAGTCGATGCGGGCCATGACCGACCCCGTGATGGCCGAGGTCGCGGCGGGCGTGCCGCCCACGTCGGCGGCGGCTCGGCTGGCCGGCGCGGCGGAGGTCGGGGGCCTGCTCGCGCTGCTGTCGGGGCGGGTGCTCGGCCAGTTCGACCCGTACGGGGCCGGCCACGCGCCGGGGTACGGCCGGCTGCTGCTCGTGGCCCCCAACGTGCTCCAGGTGGAGCGTGCGCTCGGCCTGCGCCCGCGCGACTTCCGCCTCTGGGTGTGCCTGCACGAGCAGACGCACGCCCTCCAGTTCGCCGCCGCGCCCTGGCTCGCCGACCACCTGGTGGGCCGCGTCGGGGACCTGATGAGCGGCGTCACCCGCAGCTCCGTGGCGATGGCGCGCGCCCCGCTGCGGGAGAAGGTGGCCGTCGTGGGCCGCACCGTGCTGCGAGCGGTGCGCGGCGAGCTCGTCACCCCGCTCGACGGGGTCCTCGGCCCCGAGCAGCGCCGCGAGCTCGAGGAGATCACCGCCGTCATGGCCCTGCTCGAGGGCCACGCCGACGTGATGATGGACGCCGTCGGGCCGCGCGTCGTGCGCTCGGTGCGCACCATCCGCGCCCGGTTCGAGAAGCGGCGCGACGGCGAGGGCGCGCCCGCTCTCGACGTCGTGCTGCGGCGCGTGCTCGGCATGGACGCCAAGCTCGCGCAGTACCGCGACGGCGCCGCGTTCGTCCGCGCCGTCGAGGAGCGGGTCGGCCGCGACGGGCTCAACGCCGTCTGGTCCGAACCCGGCCACCTGCCCTCCGCCCGCGAGATCGCCGACCCGCGCGCCTGGGTGCGCCGCGTGCACGGCTGAGGCACGACGGTGGCCCGCGTCGACCCGGCGCTCGCGGCGGCCCGCGCGGCCGTGCGGGCCGAGCTGGGCGACCTCGCGGGGAGCGGGGAGCTGTCGCCCGGCGACCTGGTGCTCGTCGCGTGCTCCGGCGGCGCGGACAGCCTCGCGCTCGCCGCGGCGGCCGCGCTCGAGGCACCCCGGGTCGGCCGGTCGGTGCGCTCGACGGGGTTCGCGGTCCGGGTCGGGGCGGTCGTGGTGGACCACGGGATGCAGGCGGGCTCGGACGCCGTGGCGGCGACGGCGGCCGCGCGCTGCCGCGACCTGGGCCTCGACCCCGTGCTCGTGCGCCGCGTCCGGGTGGACGACGGGCCGGGTGCGGCCGGGCCCGAGGGCGCGGCCCGGGACGCCCGGTACGCCGCGCTCGACGCCGTCGCGCAGGAGGGCGGCGCCGTCGCCGTCCTGCTGGGCCACACCCTCGACGACCAGGCGGAGTCCGTGCTGCTCGGTCTGGCGCGGGGGAGCGGGGCGCGGTCGCTGGCAGGGATGGCGCGCCGACGGGGCCGCTACCTCCGGCCGTTCCTCGGCCTGCGCCGCACGCAGACCGAGGCGGTGTGCGCCGCCGTCGGCGTCGACTTCTGGACCGACCCCACCAACCTGCTGCCGGACGACGGCAGCCTGGACAGCGAGGGCGGCGCCGCCGTCCCTGCCCGCACGCGGGTGCGCGGCGCCGTCGTGCCCGTGCTGGAGGAGGCGCTCGGCCCGGGCGTCGTCGAGGCGCTCGCCCGCACCGCCGACCAGCTGCGTGCCGACGCCGACGCGCTCGACGCGCTGGCCGCCGACCTGCTCTCCGCGGCCACCGTCCCCGCCGCCGACCTGTCAGACCCACAGCCCACCGGGGTGCGCCAGGTCTCTGGCAACACCCTGGTGCTCGACGTCGGTCCCCTCGCGGAGGCGCACGCCGCGCTGCGCCGTCGTGCCCTGCGGTCGGCGGCGCTGGCCGTCGGCTGCCCGCCCGGCGCGACGACGGCGCGGCACGTGGACGCGCTCGACGCGCTCGTCGTCTCGTGGCGTGGGCAGGGGGCCGTCCACCTGCCGGGCGACGCCCGAGCGCTCCGCGCGTGTGGCAGGCTCTACCTGCGCCCCGCCGAGCCGCACCCCGCCGGGGCGGCGCACCCCCCAGCCCCAACCCCGCCCCTCGAGGAGTGACCGTGGACCAGTCGGACGTCGAAGGCGACCTCGCCAACATCCTGCTCACCGAGGAGCAGATCGGCAGCAAGCTCGACGAGATCGCCGCCCGGATCGATGCGGACTACGCGGGCCAGGACCTGCTGCTCGTCGGCGTCCTCAAGGGCGCCGTCATGGTCATGGCGGACCTCGCGCGCCGGCTCCACCACCCGGTCCAGATGGACTGGATGGCGGTGTCCTCGTACGGGTCGGGCACCAAGTCGTCCGGCGTCGTGCGCATCCTCAAGGACCTCGACGCCGACCTCACCGGGCGCAACGTGCTCATCGTCGAGGACATCATCGACTCCGGCCTGACGCTCTCGTGGCTCGTCGCGAACCTGCGCTCCCGCGGACCGGCGTCGGTGGAGATCGCGACCATGCTCCGCAAGCCCGACGCCGCGAAGGTGGACGTCGACGTGCGCTACGTCGGCTTCGACATCCCGAACGAGTTCGTCGTCGGCTACGGCCTCGACTACGCCGAGAAGTACCGCAACCTGCCGTTCGTCGGCACGCTCGCGCCGCACGTCTACAGCTGACCGGCCGCCGACGGCCCGCCGACGAACGGCGTCGCGCCCTGGGCGAACACCCACGGTTCGTCCACACTCGGCGTGTAGCGTCGTGAACCACACGTTGCCCGACGGAAGGGAAGCGGGGAACCGTCCCCGTCGCCGATGAACATCAAGAAGATCCTGAGCGGCCCGATCATCTGGATCGTGGTCGGCCTGCTGCTCGTCTCGCTGGCCTTCAGCGCGTTCAACACCGAGCGGGTGTCGCGGATCGAGACCTCCCAGGGCCTCGAGCTGCTCGCCGGCGACACGGTCGACCACGCCCTCATCGTGGACGGCGAGCAGCGCGTCGAGCTGGAGCTCAGCGAGAAGTACGTCACCGGTGCGGGCACCGAGAGCGAGCAGGACCACGGCACGAAGGTCGAGTTCTTCTACGTGGCGCCGCAGGGCGACGCCGTCGCGACGGCCGTCGAGAAGGCGGATCCTGCGAAGGGCTTCGACTCCGAGAACCCGCAGCCCAGCTTCTGGAGCTCGATCCTCGGGTTCATCATCCCGTTCCTGCTCATCGGCGTCGTGTTCTGGTTCATCCTGTCGAGGGCGCAGGGTGGCGGGCGCAACGGCGTCATGGGCTTCGGCAAGTCCAAGGCCAAGCTCATCAGCAAGGACATGCCGCAGGTGACGTTCGCCGACGTCGCCGGCGTGGACGAGGCGGTCGAGGAGCTCCACGAGATCAAGGAGTTCCTGGAGGACCCGGCGAAGTTCCAGGCCGTGGGCGCCAAGATCCCCAAGGGCGTGCTGCTGTACGGCCCGCCCGGCACCGGCAAGACCCTCCTCGCGCGCGCCGTCGCCGGCGAGGCCGGGGTGCCGTTCTACTCGATCTCCGGCTCGGACTTCGTCGAGATGTTCGTCGGCGTCGGCGCCTCCCGGGTGCGCGACCTGTTCGAGCAGGCGAAGAACAACTCGCCCGCGATCATCTTCGTCGACGAGATCGACGCCGTCGGCCGCCACCGCGGCGCCGGCATGGGTGGCGGGCACGACGAGCGCGAGCAGACGCTCAACCAGATGCTCGTCGAGATGGACGGCTTCGACGTCAAGACGAACGTCATCCTCATCGCCGCCACCAACCGGCCCGACATCCTCGACCCGGCGCTGCTGCGGCCGGGCCGCTTCGACCGCCAGGTGGCCGTCGAGGCCCCGGACCTCAAGGGCCGCGAGCACATCCTCAAGGTGCACGCGCAGGGCAAGCCGATGGTCGAGAGCATCGACCTGGCCGTCGTCGCGCGCCGCACGCCCGGCTTCACGGGTGCGGACCTGGCGAACGTCCTCAACGAGGCCGCGCTGCTCACCGCGCGCAGCGGCGCCCAGCTGATCGACGACCGCGCGCTGGACGAGGCCATCGACCGCGTCATCGCCGGCCCGCAGAAGCGCACCCGCGTGATGAAGGTCAAGGAGCAGAAGATCACCGCGTACCACGAGGGCGGCCACGCCCTGGTCGCGGCGGCGATGCGCTACACGGACCCCGTCACCAAGGTGACGATCCTGCCGCGCGGCCGGGCCCTCGGCTACACGATGGTCATGCCGATGGAGGACAAGTACTCCACCACCCGCAACGAGCTGCTCGACCAGCTGGCGTACGCGATGGGCGGCCGCGTGGCCGAGGAGATCGTCTTCCACGACCCGACCACGGGCGCGAGCAACGACATCGAGAAGGCCACGGCGACCGCGCGCAAGATGGTCACCGAGTACGGCATGAGCGAGAAGGTCGGCGCGATCAAGCTCGGCAGCGGGTCCGGCGAGCCGTTCCTGGGCCGCGACATGGGCCACCAGCGCGACTACTCGGAGGCCGTCGCCGGCACCGTCGACCACGAGGTGCGCAAGCTCGTCGAGGCGGCGCACGACGAGGCGTGGCAGGTGCTCACCCAGTACCGCGACGTGCTCGACGACCTGGTGCTGCGCCTGCTGGAGAAGGAGACGCTCAACCAGGCGGAGCTCGCCGAGGTGTTCGCCCCCGTCGTCAAGCGCGAGCCGCGCGACGTGTGGCTGTCCAGCGAGCAGCGCACGGTGCACACGCGCGGCCCGATCATGACGGACGCCGAGCGCGCCGCGTCCAACGGCAACGGCCAGGCCGTGGTGCCGCAGGACGAGGCCGCCATCGTGGGCAACGAGAACGACCTGCAGGAGGCCGGGCCGGGCGTCGGCACGGACACCGAGCCGCCGGCGGCGGGAGACCACCGCTGACCGGTCGGTGACCGGAGCAGCGGCGACGGGGAGAGAACGCCCATGCAGTTCGTCGGACTGACGCGGTTCAACCTGGTGACCTCCCAGACGCTGCGCCACTTCAAGGCCACGGAGCAGCTGTCCCTCGCCGAGGCCAAGCGGCTCATCCTCGATCGCGACGTGCTCGCGGCCAAGCTGTCGACGTTCGAGAACTTCTGCCTGCCCACGTACCGGGCGCTCGCCGAACGGGACGGTCGGTCGCACGGTCTGGTGCTCGTCAGCCACGATCTTCCGGAGCCGTACCGGGGCAGGTTGTTCGACCTGTGCCGGACGGTGCCCCGTCTGCGGGTGCTCGAGTTCCAGGACGACGACACCCTCAGCGACCGGGTCGACCCGGTCCTCGCGGACATCGCATCGGGCGAGCGCCTCTTCAGCTATCGCTACGACGACGACGACGTGCTGTCCGTGGACTTCCTGGAGCGTGTCGAGAAGATCTGCGAGACCGCGCCGGACGGCACCGCCATCTCGATGAACAAGGGGTTCTCCGTCGCCCGTCTGGACCAGGACACCTTCGGGGTCTACGAACAGCACTACCCGCTGAACGCCTACGGGCTGGGCGTCGTGGTGGACGGCGCACAGCCCCGGAACGTCTTCGACTTCGGCAGGCACGACGTGCTGGGCGCGTCGGTGCACCACGACGTGGACAACCCGAGCTGGATCGCCTTCCGCCACGGGTTCAACGGCAGCCAGGTCAGAGGGACCGAGCTGAACCGGCTGAGGAAGCTGGCCGACAGCCGACGATCCGGCGACCAGGCCGTCGAGCTGTTGCGGGAGCACTTCCCGCACGTGGAGCTCGCCGGGCTGGAGGAGCTCCCGGTGCTGCCCGTCCACGAGATCCTCGACCGGATCGCTCGCAGCGCGCTGCGGCGCAACCGCGTGGTCGAGGCCGAGCTGACGACGACGCGTCAGGCGCTCGCCCGGACGCGGGACGAGCTCCGAGCCGTCAGGGCGTCCCGGTCGTTCCGGCTCGCCCGTGCGATCGCCGACACGCGCAGCCTCCGGTCCGTGGTGACGTTGCCGCGACGGGTGTGGGCCGCGGGCCGCCCACCCACCGTTCCCGTCGAGCCCTGAGCGACGCCCGCTGACCGCGGCACCTCACGCGGGATAGGCTCGTCGCCGAGCGCCTCCACCCCTGACCAAGGATCCTGATGAGCGAGTCCACGATCAACCGCGCCGTCTCCGAGCCGGAGCGACGCGCCGTCGACGTCCCCCCGTACGACGAGGCCCGCGCCGAGGCCGCCGTGCGCGAGCTGCTGCTCGCGGTCGGCGAGGACCCGGACCGGGAGGGGCTCAAGGAGACGCCGGCGCGCGTGGCCCGTGCGTACCAGGAGATCTTCGCGGGGCTCCGGCAGGAGCCGGAGAACGTCCTGACCACCACCTTCGACCTCGGCCACGAGGAGATGGTGCTGGTCCGCGACATCGAGGTGTACTCGACGTGCGAGCACCACCTGGTGCCGTTCCACGGGGTGGCGCACGTGGGTTACATCCCCAACACGGACGGGCGGATCACCGGCCTGTCGAAGCTGGCGCGGCTCGTCGAGGTGTACGCCCGCCGCCCGCAGGTCCAGGAGCGCCTCACGACGCAGGTCGCGGACGCGATGGTGCGCATCCTCGAGCCGCGCGGCGTGCTCGTGGTGGTGGAGTGCGAGCACCTGTGCATGTCGATGCGGGGGGTGCGCAAGCCCGGCTCGCGGACCGTCACGTCGGCGGTGCGCGGCATCATGCAGAACGCGTCCACGCGCGCCGAGGCCATGAGCCTCATCACGGGACGGTGACCCGGGCATGACGGCGCACCCGCGCGACGCGGTGGTCGCCGGGCTGCCGGAGCTGTCCGGCGTGGGCCGGTGCCTCGTCATGGGCGTCGTGAACATCACGCCCGACTCGTTCTCCGACGGCGGTCGCTGGTTCGACGCCGACGCGGGCGTGCAGCACGGCCTCGACCTGCTGGCCGAGGGCGCGGAGATCCTGGACGTGGGCGGCGAGTCGACCCGGCCGGGCTCGGCCCGCGTGGACGAGGCGGAGGAGCTGCGGCGCGTGGTCCCCGTCATCGAGCGGCTCGCCGCGCACGGCGCCGTGGTGTCGGTGGACACGACCCGCGCGTCGGTCGCCGAGGCGGCGGTCGCGGCGGGCGCGCGGATCGTCAACGACGTCTCGGGAAGCTACGCCGACCCGCGCATGGGGCACGTGGTGGCGGAGACGGGCGTGGCGTACGTCGCGATGCACTGGCGCGGCCACGCGGACGTCATGGACAGCCTCGAGGTGTACGACGACGTCGTCGTGGAGGTGCGCGACGAGCTCGCGGCCCGCATGGACGCCCTGGTCGCGGTGGGCGTGGACCCGGAGCAGCTCGTGCTCGACCCGGGCCTGGGCTTCTCGAAGGCCGGGGTGCTGAACTGGCCGATCCTCGCGCACCTGGACGCCCTGCACTCGCTCGGCCGGCCGGTGCTCGTGGGCGCGTCGCGCAAGCGCTTCCTGGGGCACCTGCTCGAGGGCACGCGCGGCCTGTCCACCGACGAGCCCGCCCCGCCGCTCGAGCGCGACGACGCCACCGCCGCGATCTCCGCGCTGTCCGCCGCCGCCGGCGCGTGGGCGGTGCGGGTGCACGCCGTGCGGGCCAGCGCGGACGCCGTCCGGGTCGCGGACGCCTGGACGTCGGCGTCCCGCGACGTGTTGGATGCCGGGATGACCGCACCGGCGCACCACACCCGAGCCGTGGGCGGGGCAGCAACCGCCGCTGATGAGGAGGGCACCTCGTGACGTTCGCCGCAGCCGTACCGGGACCGGACGGACAGCCGCTCGACCAGATCCGCCTCGCCGGCGTCACCGCGACGGGGCACCACGGGGTGCTCGCGCACGAGCGCGCCGACGGCCAGGTCTTCAGCGCCGACGTCGTGCTGCACCTGGACACCCGCGCCGCCGCGTCGTCGGACGACCTCGGTCGGACCGTGAGCTACGCGGACGTCGCCCAGGACGTGCACGACGTCCTCGCGGGCTCCCCGGCCGACCTCGTCGAGACCGTCGCCGAGCGGATCGCCGCCGTGGTGCTGAGCCACGCGGCCGTGCAGGCGGTCGACGTCCGCGTGCACAAGCCGCAGGCGCCCATCCCGGTGCCGTTCGACGACGTCGCGATCGTCGTGCGCCGCGACCGCGCTCGCATGCCCGTGGTCGACGCCACCCCGGCGGACGAGCCCGCCGAGGCCGCGGTTCCCGTCGCGGCGGCCGTGCCCGTCCCGCCGCTCGAGCCGGCCGAGGTGCACGCGCCCGTCCCGCCGGCGCCGGTCGAGGCCGCGCCGGTCGAGCCCGCCGAGGCCGCGGCGCCCGCAGAGGCGCCCGCGCCGCCCCCGGCGGACCCGCTGGACGCCACTCCCGCCGAGCCGGTCGACGCCGTGCTCGCGCTCGGGGCGAACCTCGGGGACGCGCAGGTCACGCTGCGCCAGGCGGTGACGGACGTCGACCGCCTGCCGGGCGTCCAGGTCATGGAGGTCTCGCCGCTCGCGCGCACCGCCGCGGTCGGCGGTCCCGAGCAGCCCGACTACCTCAACGCCGTGCTCGTCGTGCGCACCACGCTGTCGCCGCGCGACCTGCTGCGCAGCACCCAGCAGGTCGAGTCCCAGCACGGCCGCGTCCGCGAGGAGCGCTGGGGACCCCGCACGCTCGACGTCGACATCGTGCAGTACGGCTCGCTCGTCGCGACCGCGCCCGACCTCGAGCTGCCGCACCCCCGCGCGAAGGAGCGGGCCTTCGTGCTCGTGCCGTGGGCGGAGGTGGCCCCGGACGCGCTGCTCGGCGGGCCCGGCGGTGGCCCCGTCGGGCAGCTCGCGGTGACCGCCCCCGACCGCGCCGGCATCCGATGGCTCGCGCTCGACTGGCTGACCGGGCCGACGCAGAGCACCGGCCAGGTCTCCGCCGTGGCGGCCGACGCCGCGCCGTCCGCCCCGGTGCCGCAGTCCGCGCCCGCGCAGCAGCCGGCCCAGGAGCCCGCCGACGACGCGCCGGCGCCGTACGCCCCCGAGGCCTACGCCGCTGAGCCGTTCGGGGCGGAGACCCCGACGCCGGAGCAGTACACGCCGGAGCAGTACACGCCGGAGGCGTACGTGCCGGAGCAGTACGCCCCGGAGAGCTACGCCGCGCCCGCGCAGCCCGCCGAGCCCTCGTCGGGCGGCAGCCCGGTCGTGGAGCCGTACAGGCCGGAGCAGTACACCTCGGAGCCCTACACCCCGGAGCAGGACGTCCCGGCACCGCCGACGGTCGAGCCCTCGGTCGTGGAGCCGCCGGTCGTCGAGCCGCCGGCCTTCCCGGAGCCGCGGCGCGAGGACCCGCCCGCGCCGGACGCGCGCGCCGTCCTGCCCGACCCGTTCGGGCCCGACCCGGACCAGCCGGTCATGCCGCGGCCGTTCGCTCCCGTCGGGTCGCCCGCGCCGACCCCCACGCCGAGCCACACGCCGAGCCACACCGAGCCCCGCGGCGACGCGCCGGAGGCGGGCCCGCACGCGCCGGTCCCCGCGAGCCCCTTCCCCGCGCCGGCGGACCCGGTGGAGCGGTCCTCGGGCCCGACGGCGCCGCCCGCGGTGTCGTCGTTCGCGCCGCCGGCGGCTCCCGCGCGGCACGAGCCGGTGCCGCCGGCCCCCGCGCCCGCCGCCGAGCTGCCGGCCTACCCGGACCCGTTCGCCCCGCTGCCGGAGGCACACCCCGGCCCGCTGCCCGGTCACGCCGGCCCGCAGGAGCGGTTCGGGGAGGACGGCCGCTGAGATGCGCCGCACCTCCGTCCGCCTGCTCGTCGCCGTCGCCGCCGCGGTGGCGGTCGGCGGCGCCGGGCTGCTCCGGCTGCTCGAGTCGCGCGGTGTCTACCTGCCCACGGTCGCGTGGGTGGAGGACGTCGCGATGCTCGCGCTGGCGGGCGTCATCTTCTGGATGGGCTGGGCGGTGCGCGCGTACCAGAAGGGTGACCGGCCCGACCTCGACCCCCTGCGCGCGGCCCGCACCTTCGTGCTGGCCAAGGCCGGGGCGCTGACCGGCGCGCTGCTCGCCGGGCGGTACGTCGCGAGCGTGCTCGTCGTGCTGGGGCAGCTGCAGATCGAGGCGCGCCGCGACCAGGCGGTCGCCGCCGGCATCGCGGCGGCGTGCGCGGTGGTGCTGTGCGTGGTGGGGCTGGTGGTGGAGAAGTTCTGCCAGCTGCCGCCGTCCGACGACAGCGACGGCGGGGACACCGAGGAGCACGCGGACCCCCTGCCGTCGTGACCCTGCCGTCGTGACCCGCGGCCCCGGCATGGTCCGGAGGGCGGACGCGGGACGGCGCGGAAAGGTCCGGTCGGACGATGTGGCCGGCGGTGCCCGGATGGAAGGATGGACCCCATGACCAGCATCCCCGCGGGCGCGGACCCGTCGACCACGCCGTCCACGCGGCCGTCCGGTCCCTTCGACCCGCCCGGCGTCGCGTGGCAGCGGGTGTCGCCGCGGCTCGTCCCGGCGCGGCTCATCACGACGTCCGTGACCCTTGCCGTGCCGATCGTCGCGGGCGTGGTGCTCGCCGTACTCGTCTCGCCGTGGTTCTGGCTGCTCGCCGGGGTGCCTGCCGCGCTGCTGGTGTGGGCGTTGCTGCTCGTGCCGCGCCAGGTCCGCGCGATCGGGTACGCGGAGCGCGACGACGACCTGCTGATCCGCAAGGGCATCATGTTCCGCACGCTCGTCGTCGTGCCCTACGGGCGCATGCAGTACGTGGACGTGGAGGCGGGCCCGCTGGACCGCAAGCTCGGCATCGCGAAGGTGCAGCTGCACACCGCGTCGGCCGGCACCGACGCGGACATCCCCGGCCTGGTGCCCGACGAGGCCGAGCGTCTGCGCGACCGCCTCACCGCGCGCGGCGAGGCGAGGCTGGCGGGCCTGTGAGCGCCCCGACCCCCGAGCCGGCGTCCCCGTCGGTCTCCCACCCCGCTCCCGGGCCGGCCCGCGAGGAGCAGGAGTGGCGCCGCGTCCACCCGGTCACGCCGTTCGTGCGGGGCTGGGCGGCCGTGGTGGCGATCCTCGTCATCGGCGGCCAGCAGGTGCTCGACGACGTGGCGAACGCGGTCAGGGCCCTCGACTCGGTCCGCAGCCTGTGGTGGGTGGTGCTCCTCGGGCTGCTGCTGGTCGTCGCGATCATCTTCGGTTACGCGGCGCTGGCCTGGCGCATGACGGCGTACGCGGTGGACGACGACGCCGTCCGGCTGCGCAAGGGCATCCTGTTCCGCCAGCAGCGGCACGCGCGCCTCGACCGGCTGCAGGCGATCGACGTGCGGCAGCCGCTGCTCGCGCGGCTGTTCGGCCTGGCGGAGCTGCGGCTGGAGGTCGCGGGCGGCTCCGACTCGGGCGTGGCGATCGGCTTCCTCAAGGAGGCGGACGCGCAGCGCCTGCGGGCCGACCTGCTCGCGCGTGCGGCGGGGGTCAAGGCCGCTCGCCGGACCGACCCGCCAGCCGCACACGCCACCGGGGTCAACCCGCCGTCCGACGGCGGTGTGCCCGCCCCCGACCTGTCGGACGCACAGCCCACCGGATCGGGCCAGGGACCTGACGCCGGGGTCGACGACGACGCCCCGGAGGCGCCCGAGCGCCAGGTGTACGAGGTCCCGGCGGCCCGCCTGCTGCAGTCGCTGCTGCGGATGCCGGGCGTGTGGATCGGCGTCCTGGTGCTGATCGGCGTCGGCGTGACCGTCGCGGTGACGCGCGAGGTGAGCATCCTGTTCTCCGCGCTGCCCGCGATCCTCGGCGTCGGCGGCTACATCTTCCAGCGGTTCGCGGGCGAGTTCGGCTTCCGGGCCGCGCTGTCGCCGGACGGCATCCGGCTGCGCCACGGCCTGCTGGAGACGCGCGCGCAGACGATCCCGCCGGGCCGGGTGCAGGCGGTCTCCCTCACGCAGGGGCCGCTGTGGCGTGGGCCGGACTGGTGGCGTGTCAAGGTCAACGTGGCCGGCTACGGCGGCGGCGAGGGGCAGCAGCAGGGGGAGCAGCAGCACGTGCTGCTGCCGGTCGGCCCGCGCGAGGAGGCGCTCACGGCGCTGTGGCTCGTGCTGCCCGACCTCGAGGTCGAGAACCCCGACGACACGCTGGCGCTGCTCGACGAGGCACTCACGGGCGACGCCCGCACGGACCGCTGGTTCGTCACGAGCCCGCGCAGCGCCCGCCTGCTCGACCCGTGGAGCTGGCGTCGCAACGGCTACGCGGTGACCGGCCGCGCCCTGCTGGCGCGCGGCGGACGCTTCGTGCGCTCGCTCGAGGTGGTGCCGCACGAGCGCACCCAGTCCCTCGGGATCGAGCAGGGGCCGTGGCAGCGGCGCCGCGGGCTCGCGTCGTTCGTGCTGCACTCGACGCCCGGCCCGATCAGCCCGGCCGTCCACCACCTCGCCGAGGACGAGGCGGCGCGCCTGCTCGGCGAGCAGTCCGCCCGCGCCCGCGCCGCCCGCGCCCACGCGGGGCCGGAGCGGTGGATGGAGGGGCAGACAGCCGGGCAGACAGAGCGGCAGACGGAGGGTCGAGGATGAGCGCGCCCGACGACGGCCGGCCGGACTCCGCACCCTCGTCCGCACCGACGTCCGCGCGGCCCGGCCGCCTCGGCGTCGGCGTCGTCGGCGCCGGCCGGGTGGGCGCCGTGCTGGGCAGCGCGCTGCGCGCGGCGGGCCACACGGTGGTGGGCGCGAGCGGCGTCAGCGAGGCGTCGCGCGAGCGGATCGCGACGCTCCTGCCCGGCGTCCCGCACCTCGAGGTGACGGACGTCGTGGAGCGCGCCGAGATGGTGCTGCTCGCGGTGCCCGACGACGCGCTCGCCGAGGTCGTGAGCGGCCTGGCGACGCTCGGCGCGTGGCAGCCCGGGCAGCTCGTCGTCCACACGTCGGGGCGGTACGGCGTGGGCGTGCTCGACCCGGCGCGGAAGGCCGGCGCCATCCCGGTGGCGCTGCACCCCGCGATGACGTTCACGGGCACGTCGCTCGACCTGCACCGGCTGGAGGGCTGCACGTTCGCGGTCACCGCGCCGGCGGCCGTGCAGCCGATCGGCCAGGCGCTCGTCGTCGAGGTCGGCGGGGAGCCGGTGATCGTCGCCGAGGAGGCCCGGGGGCTCTACCACGCGGCCCTCGCGCACGGCGCGAACCACCTCGTGGTCCTGGTGGCGCAGGCCGCCCAGGCGCTCGAGGCGGCCGGCGTCGAGCAGCCGGGGCGCGCGCTCGCGCCGCTGCTGTCCGCCGCGCTCGACGGCGCGACGCGTGCCGCGGACGTGGCCGACGGCCCGGGGGCGATCACGGCCCTCACCGGCCCGGTGTCGCGGGGCGACGTCGGCACGGTGCGCACGCACCTCGACGCCCTGCGGGCGCTGGCGGCCGGGACGGGCGCCACCGACGTCCCCGCGTCGTACACCGAGCTGTCTCGCGGTGCCACGAGCCGTGCGCTCGCGGCCCACCGCATCGACGACCGCGCGGCCCGTGAGCTGCTCGACGCCCTCGCGCCGCCGCCCGCGTCCCACCCCGACGACCCGCAGGAGCCCCGATGACCACCACCCCGCACGCGCCCGCCGTCGTGAGCTCCCGGGCGGACCTGCACGACGCGCTGGGCGCGTGGACGCTGTCCGGCCCGGAGCCCACCGACCGTCGCGCCGTCGTCATGACGATGGGTGCGCTGCACGACGGCCACCTCGAGCTGGTGCGGCAGGCCCGCGAGGCCGCCGGCCCCACCGGCCAGGTCATCGTGACGATCTTCGTCAACCCGCTGCAGTTCGGGGCGGGGGAGGACCTGGACCGCTACCCGCGCGACCTCGAGGGCGACGTCGCCAAGCTGGGCACCGTGGGCGCGGACCTCGTCTTCGCGCCCACGCCCGACGTCGTCTACCCCGACGGCGACCCGATCGTGCGGGTGTCCGCGGGCCGGATCGGCGAGGTGCTGGAGGGCGAGACGCGCCCTGGCCACCTCGACGGCGTGCTCACCGTGGTGCTCAAGCTCATGCACCTGACGCGTCCGGACGTCGCCCTGTTCGGGGAGAAGGACGCCCAGCAGCTGCTGGCCGTGCGCCGCATGGTGCGCGACCTGGACGTGGACGTCGAGGTGCTCGGCGTGCCGATCGTGCGCGACACGGACGGCCTGGCGCTGTCCTCGCGCAACGCCTACCTGTCCGACGACGAGCGGGCCTCCGCCCTGGCCCTGTCGCGCGCGCTGCGGGCGGGCGCGGACGCCGCCGGCGAGGGGCCGGAGGCGGTCGTGGCGGCGGCCTCGGGAATCCTGAAGGCGGATGCCGGTGTTGAGGTGGATTACCTCGCACTCGTCGACCCGACTACCGTGGACCCGGTGCCCGCGGACTTCCGCGGCCCCGCACTCCTCCTCGTGGCGGCGCGTACGGGCGCCACCCGACTGATCGACAACCAGGCCGTGGACCTCACCAGCAGCCCTGCTACCGGCGAGACCCCCCAGGAGAACGCCAGTGACTGAGCACGCGAACCGCCCCGCCTCCCTCCAGCGGCCGATGATGATCGGCAAGATCCATCGCGCCACGGTGACGCAGGCGGACCTGCACTACGTCGGCTCGATCACCATCGACGCCGACCTCCTCGACGCGGCCGACCTCTACCCCGGCCAGCAGGTCGACGTGGTGGACGTCACCAACGGCGCCCGCCTCTCGACCTACGTCATCCCGGGCGAGCGCGGCGGCCGCCAGGTGAGCATCAACGGCGCGGCCGCGCACCTGGTGCACCCCGGCGACACGGTCATCGTCATCGCCTACGGGACGATGTCGGACGCCGACGCGCGGACGTACTCGCCGGCCGTCGTCTTCGTCGACCCGGAGAACCGGATCGTGGAGCTCGACGACGACCCGGGACAGGTGCCCGACGGCTTCGGCCTGGAGTCCAGCGGCGTGCCCTTCGCGGCCGTCCGGTGACGGCCGGGCGCACCACCCTCGACGCCGGCACCGACGTCGGCACCGACGGCGGGGTGACGGCCCGGTGAACGGGCCGCGGCTCGCCCGCGCCCTCGCCGCGCCCGCCCCCGGCTGGACGACGGCTGCCGACGCGATCGTCGTCGGCACCGGCATCGCCGGGCTCACGGCGGCGCTGGAGCTGCGCTCGCGCGTGCCGCGGGTGCTGCTGGTCACCAAGGGCGCGCTGTCGTCCGGCTCCACGGTGTGGGCCCAGGGCGGCATCGCCGCGGCCCTGCACCCCGACGACACCCCGGACGCGCACCTCACCGACACGCTGGCGGCCGGCGGTGGGCTGAGCGACCCTGCCGCGGTGCGGGTGCTGGTCGACGAGGGCCCGGACCGGGTACGCGAGCTCGTGGCGCGCGGCACGTCGTTCGACGTCGGCCCGGACGGCGGCATCGCGCTCACCCGCGAGGGCGGGCACCGCGCCGACCGGATCGCGCACGCCGGTGGCGACGCGACGGGGGCCGAGATCTCCCGCGCGCTGGTCGCGCAGATCGAGGCGGTGCGGCACGACCCGGGCATCGAGGTCCTCGAGAACGCGCTGGTGCTCGACGTCCTCACCGGAGTCGAGGGCGCGGACGGGCGTCGTCCCGTCGCGGGGGTCACGCTGCACGTGCGCGGCGCGGGCAGCCGCGACGGCGTGGGCGCCGCGCTGGCGCCGGTCGTGGTGCTGGCGACGGGCGGCATCGGGCAGGTCTTCCGCTCGTCGACCAACCCGCCGGGCGCGACGGGCGACGGCATCGCCGCGGCGCTGCGCGCAGGCGCCTCGGTCGGCGACCTGGAGTTCGTCCAGTTCCACCCGACGGTCCTGTGGCAGGGCATGGGGGCCAAGGGGCAGCTGCCGCTCATCAGCGAGGCGGTGCGCGGCGAGGGCGCGCTGCTGCTCGACGTCGACGGCTCCCGCTTCATGCCGGCCGAGCACGAGCTGGCCGAGCTGGCGCCGCGGGACGTCGTCGCGCACGCCATCGTGCGGCGGATGGCTGCGACGAACGCCGACCACGTGCTGCTGGACGCCCGCCACCTCGGCGCGGACTTCCTGCGCCGCCGCTTCCCGACCATCACGGCCCGCCTGCTGGACCAGGGCATCGACTGGACCGAGGAGCCGGTGCCGGTGGCGCCCGCACAGCACTACCACTCGGGCGGCGTCGTCACCGACCCGCGCGGCCGCACCTCGGTGCCCGGCCTGTACGCGGTCGGGGAGGTGGCGTGCACCGGCGTGCACGGCGCCAACCGGCTGGCGTCCAACTCGCTGCTCGAGGGCCTGGTCTTCGCGCACCGCGCCGCGCGCGACGTCGTGCGGCAGGTCGCGGACGGCGGGCCGCGCCGCGCGCCGGAGCCCGAGGAACGGCCCGGGGGCGCGGCGCTCGTCGCGGCCGCCGCCCGCTCGCGGGTGCAGCGCGCGACGTCGGACGGAGCGGGGCCGGTGCGGTCGGCCGCGTCGCTCGAGCGCGCGGCGGACCTGCTCGCAGCGGTCCGGGCGGACGCCCACCGCGCGACCGACGTCGTCGCCGACCCGCAGGTCGCCGAGTGGGAGACCACCACCGTGCACCAGGTCGCCAGCGCGCTGGTGCACGCCGCCCTCGTGCGCGAGGAGTCCCGCGGCGGGCACTTCCGCACGGACTTCCCCGCGCCGGACCCGGCGTGGCAGCGCCGCGTCACGCTCGCCCTGGACGACGACGGCGCCCTCCGCGAGGTAGTCGAGATCTCCGCGAGGACTGGAACCACCTCGGCAGGACGGGCGCCCACGGAGGGCGGGTAGCGTTGCGCAGCGTGACCGACCTGCGCCCGGAGCTCTCCCGCGACCTGCCCGTCCACGACCAGCCGTCCGCCGTCGAGCCCGGGCTGGACGCCGCGTGGGTCGCCAGCGTCGTCGAGACGGCGCTGGACGAGGACCTCGGCGCGGCACCCGGCCGCGACGTCACGACGCAGGCCACGGTGCCGGCGTCGGCCACGGGCACCGCGGACCTCGTGGCCCGGTCGGCGGGCACCGTCGCGGGGCTCGTCGTGGTGGAGGAGGTGCTGCGCCAGGTCGCCGGCCGCCTCGGGCTCCCGGCCCCGACCGTGACGTTCCACGCGCAGGACGGCGACGCCGTCGCGCCCGGGCAGGTGCTCGCCGCCCTCGCGGGCCCCGTGCAGGTGCTCCTCGTCGCGGAGCGGACGCTGCTCAACCTCGCGTCCCGCGCGTCGGGCGTCGCGACGGCGACGGCGGCCTGGTCGCGCGAGCTCGCCGGCACGGGCGCCCAGGTGCTCGACACCCGCAAGACGACGCCGGGCCTGCGCGCGCTGGAGAAGTACGCCGTCCGCGCGGGCGGCGGCACCAACAAGCGCATGGGCCTGCACGACGTCGCGATGGTCAAGGACAACCACGTCGTGGCAGCCGGCTCGGTGCGGGGCGCGATCGACGCCGTCCGGCGCACCTTCCCGGACGTGCTGGTCCAGGTCGAGGCCGACACCACGGACCAGGCGATGGAGGCGCTCGACGCCGGCGCGGACTTCCTGCTGCTCGACAACATGCCCACGCCCGCCCTCGCCGCGACCGTCGCAGCGGTCCGCGAACGGCAGGGGCGCGACGGCGTGCCCGCGCACGTCGAGCTGGAGGCCACGGGCAACCTCACCCTGGACCGCGCCCGCGAGGTGGCCGGCACGGGCGTCGACCACCTGTCCGTCGGCGCGCTCACGCACTCCGCCCCGATCCTCGACCTGGCGCTCGACCTGCGCCCCGCTGTGGGCTGAGCCCACCGGGCGGGTGTGAGGTGCGTCGCCCGTAGAATCGACGGGTGACCTCCCCGCAGAACCCCGCCTCCGCCGTGCCCGCCGTCGACCCCGAGCTCGACTCGGGGATCGGCTCCGCGGCCACGGACGACCTCCCGGAGCAGATGCGCGTGCGTCGGGAGAAGCGCGACCGGCTCCTGGAGCAGGGTGTCGAGCCCTACCCGGTGGGCCTGCCGGTCACGCACTCGATCGCCGAGGTGCGGGCCGGCTACGAGCACCTCGAGGCGGGCCAGGAGACGGACGACCTCGTCGGCGTCGCAGGCCGCGTCGTGTTCCTGCGCAACACGGGCAAGCTGTGCTTCGTCACGCTGCAGGACGGCGAGGGGCGGCGCCTGCAGGCGATGCTCAGCCTCAAGGAGGTCGGCGAGGAGCGGCTGGCGTCGTTCAAGACCGACGTCGACCTCGGCGACCACCTGTTCGTGCACGGCCGGGTGGGCTCCTCCCGGCGCGGCGAGCTCAGCGTGTTCGCCGACACCTGGGCGCTGGCCGCCAAGGCCCTGCGCCCGCTGCCGGTGCTGCACAAGGACCTGTCCGAGGAGGCGCGGGTCCGCCAGCGGTACGTCGACCTCATCGCACGGCCCGCGGCCCGCGAGATGATCCGTACCCGCGCCGGCGTCGTCCGCTCGATGCGCGACAACTTCCACGGCCGCGGATTCCTCGAGATCGAGACGCCGATGCTGCAGACCATCGCGTCCGGCGCCTCGGCGCGGCCCTTCATGACGCACATGAACGCGTACGACATCGACCTCTTCCTGCGTATCGCCCCGGAGCTGTTCCTCAAGAGGGCCGTGGTGGGCGGGGTCGAGAAGGTTTTCGAGATCAACCGTAACTTCCGTAACGAGGGCGCGGACTCCACGCACTCTCCGGAGTTCGCCATGCTCGAGGCCTACGAGGCGTACGGCGACTACGACACGATCGGCGCCCTCACCCAGGATCTCGTGCAGAAGTCCGCTCTCGACGTTCTCGGTACCACCACGGTCACCCTTCCGGACGGAGAGGAGTACGAGCTCGGCGGCGAATGGGCGCAGATCACGATGTACGGCTCTCTCTCGGAGGCGATCGGCGAGGAGATCACGCCCGAGACGACCGTCGAGCACCTTCTGGCTCTCGCCGAGAAGGCGGAGATCTCGGTGGACCCGAAGAAGACCAATCACGGCAAGCTCGTCGAAGAGCTGTGGGAGCACCACGTGGGCGACGACCTCTACGCGCCGACCTTCGTGCGCGACTTCCCGGTCGAGACGTCGCCGCTGGTGCGCGCGCACCGCACGATCCCCGGCGTCGTGGAGAAGTGGGACCTGTACGTGCGCGGCTTCGAGCTGGCCACGGGGTACTCCGAGCTGGTCGACCCGGTCGTGCAGCGGCAGCGCTTCGAGGACCAGGCGCGGCTCGCGGCCGCGGGCGACGACGAGGCGATGGCGCTCGACGAGGACTTCCTCACCGCGATGGAGCACGCGATGCCGCCGTCGGGGGGCATGGGCATGGGTGTCGACCGGCTCCTCATGGCGCTCACCGGCCTCGGAATCCGCGAGACCATCCTTTTCCCGCTCGTCAAGCCGACGGCCTGAACGAAAGACATCCCATGGACACCTTTCTCGCGATCATGACGGGTCTCGCCCCGTCGGTCGGTGTGGGCCTGCTGTTCTGGCTCGCGATGCGCAAGATCCTCCACGCGGACCGGAACGAGCGTCTTGCGCTCGAGCGCATGGACGCCGAAGAAGCAGCCGCGGCGGCCGCCGCGGAGGACGAATCTCGGTGAAGCTTCTTTCGTGAATCGAGTCGCGCGCGATTCGAATTGACAATGAGGTGATGGCGGGGGCATTCTCACTTCTGACCGCATATCGTGACCGAGGGGAATTCACGTGGTTCAGAAGCAGCAGATCGTCCTGATCGACGATATCGACGGTGGCGACGCCGACGAGACCGTCACGTTCGCGCTCGACGGCGTCTCGTACGAGATCGACCTCACGTCCAAGCACGCGGCCGAGCTCCGGGACGCGCTCGCCACGTGGATCGGCCACGGCCGCAAGACCACCACGCGGCTCGGCGGCGGCACGCGGAGCGCGGCCCGTCGCACCGGTACGGACCGCGCCCAGCTCGCCAAGATCCGTGAGTGGGCCCGCGAGAACGGCCACAAGGTGAGCGACCGCGGCCGCATCCCCAGCTCCGTCCTCGAGGCCTACGAGGCCGCGCACTGACGGTCGCGCCCTGCACGCGTACGACCCCTGACCGGGCTCCGGTCGGGGGTCGTCCGCGTTCCGGACCGGCATCCACGCGGTCATAGGCTGAGTCCATGACGGAACGGGACGCGCGGGCGCAGCTCTGGGTCGGCACCTACCCGCAGCCGGGCGATGGCCCCGGCAGCGGGGAGAGCATCTGGCGGGTCGCGCTGGGCCCGGACGGCGCGGTGGCGTCGGCCGTGCCCGCGGTGGACGCCACGTCCCCCTCGTTCCTGGCGCTGCACCCGTCGGGCCGCACGCTCTACGCGGTGGGAGAGACGCCCGCGGGGACGCTCTCGGCGTTCCGCCTGGAGGACGCCGACGACGGAGCGAGGCTCGCGCCGTCGGGCTCCCTCGCGTCCGGGGGCGACGACCCGTGCCACGTGCTGGCCCTCGGGGGCACCGTGTGGGTCGCCAACTACGGCGACGGCGTCGCCGCCTCCGTCGACGTCGACCCGGGGACGGGCGACCTCGTCGCCGAGGGCGTCGTCGCGCACCCGGGCGTGGGCAGCGGCCCCGTCGTCGAGCGGCAGGCGGGCCCGCACGCCCACTTCGTGGCCCGCGCCGGCGACGACGTCCTGGTGTGCGACCTCGGCGCCGACGTCGTGCGCCGGTACCCGGCCGTCGGCGCGGACGCGATGGCCGCCGCCGACGTCGCCGCCGTCCTGCCGCCCGGCACCGGGCCGCGACACCTCGTCGCGCTGGCCGACGGCTCGCTCGTCGTGGTCGGGGAGCTCGACGCCCGCGCGCACGTGCTGGTGCGCGACGGCGACGGTTGGGCCCCCACGGCGTCGGTGCCCGTCTCCCCGGCGGCCGAGGCCGGTCGTGACTTCCCCGCGCACATCACGCTGAGCGCGGACGGCACGCGCCTCCACGTGGGCCTGCGGGGCGCGGACGTCCTCGCGGTGCTGCGGGTGGGGCAGGACGGCGGGGCACCGGCCCTCGAGCACCTCGCGGACGTCCCGCTGGGCGACGGCGCGTGGCCGCGGCACCATGCGGTGCTCGCGTCCGCGGGGGCCGACGGCGCCGAGACCGTCGTCGTCGCGCTCCAGGGCCGCAGCGAGCTCGCGACGGTGCGCGTCGACCCGGCGACCGGCGCGGGCGAGGTGGTGGCGCGGCACGCGCTGCCGACGCCTCCCGCCTGCGTGCTGGAGTCCTGATGACCACCCCCGGCGAGCGGCCCGGTCCGCGGGTGGCGATGCTGTCGGTGCACACGTCGCCGCTCGACCAGCCCGGCACCGGTGACGCGGGCGGCATGAACGTCTACGTCATGGAGCTGGCCCGTGCGCTGGCCCGCCGGGGGGCCCAGGTCGAGATCTTCACGCGGGCGACGGCGTCCGCGCAGCCGCGCTGGGTGGACGTCGAGCCCGGGATCCGCGTGGTGCACGTGTCCGCCGGGCCGTACGAGGGCCTGGACAAGAACGACCTGCCCGGCCAGCTCTGCGCCTTCACCGCGGGCGTGCTGCGCGCCGAGGCGCACCGCCCGCCGCACTGGTACGACGTCGTGCACAGCCACTACTGGCTGTCGGGGCAGGTCGGGTGGCTGGCCGCCGAGCGGTGGGACGTCCCGCTCGTGCACACCATGCACACGATGGCGCGCGTGAAGAACGCGGCGCTGGCGCCGGGCGACACCCCGGAGCCCGTGGGTCGGGTCGTGGGGGAGGAGCAGGTGGTCGAGGCCGCGGACGGCCTCGTCGCCTCCACCCGCGAGGAGGCCCGAGACCTCGAGCAGGAGTACCGCGCCGACCCGGACCGGGTGCACGTCGTGGCGCCCGGTGTCGACCTCGAGGTCTTCCGCCCGCTCGAGCCCGCGGCGGGGCAGGACGGCGGCCCGGACGTCGACGCCGCGCGGCGTGCCCTGCGTGAGCGGCTCGGCCTGCCGACCGACCGGAAGATCGTGCTGTTCGCCGGACGCGTCCAGCTCCTCAAGGGCCCGGACGTCCTGGTCCGCGCGCTCGGCGTCCTGGCCGACCACGCCAGCTCCGGCGGCGCCACCGAGGCGGACGCGTGGTGCGACGGCGGCGGGTCGCGCGTGCCGATGCTCGTCGTGCTGGGCGGCGCGAGCGGCCGCGCGACGGCGGTGCGCGAGCTCGAGGCGCTGGCCCACCAGGTGGGCGTCACCGACCACCTGGACGTGCGGCCGCCGGTGCCGCGCGAGGAGCTGGTCGACTACCTGCGCGCGGCGGACGTCGTCGCGGTGCCGTCGCACAACGAGTCGTTCGGCCTGGTGGCCGCCGAGGCGCAGGCGGTGGGGACCCCGGTCGTCGCCGCTGCGGTGGGCGGGCTGCAGACCGTCGTGGTGGACGGCACCTCCGGCGTCCTCGTGCCGGACCACAGCCCGTGGACCTGGGCGCGCGAGCTCGGCGACCTGCTCGCCGACGACGAGCGGCGCGCCCGCCTCGCCGCCGGCGCCCGCCGCGCCAGCGAGCGCTTCAGCTGGGACCGCGCCGCCGCCGCGATGCTCGACGTGTACGCCCAGGCGGCAAAGGTGCACCGCTCCCGCTCGCCGAGGTAGTGCCGGACCTGCCGAGGAGGTCCGGGAATGGATCGCCCGAGCATGGAATTGCACGGGGCATGCCGATCACCGGAGAGTACGTCCCCAGCCCGTCCACCCGTGCCGCGAACCAGGTCGAGCAGTACGAGAGCTCTGGGGGCACCCAGGGCACCACGATGCGCGGCATGCCCGTGGTCATCCTCACGACCGTCGGAGCGAAGACGGGCGCGATCCGCAAGGCCCCGCTGATGCGCGTGGAGCACGAGGGCGCGTACGCCGCCGTCGCGTCGCTGGGCGGCGCACCGAAGAACCCGGTCTGGTACTACAACGTCCTCGCCCACCCGACCGTCGAGCTGCAGGACGGCCCGGAGAAGCACGAGTACGTCGCGCGCGAGGTCACCGGCGACGAGAAGGCGCTCTGGTGGGAGCGCTGCGTGGCCGCATACCCCGACTACGCCGACTACCAGACCAAGACCGACCGGGAGATCCCCGTCTTCGTGCTGGAGCGCACGGACTCCTGATCCGGACGGCGTGAGTCCGGGATCCGGCCCGCGGTGCGGGCGGCGCGGGGCAGCAGGCAGGATGGACCCCATGACCTACACCCTCGTGCTGCTCCGCCACGGCGAGAGCGAGTGGAACGCGAAGAACCTCTTCACCGGCTGGGTGGACGTGCCGCTGTCGGAGAAGGGCACCGCGGAGGCGAAGCGGGGCGGCGAGCTGCTCAAGGAGTCGGGCGTCACCCCCGACGTCGTGCACACGTCGCTGCTGCGCCGCGCCATCAACACGGCGAACCTGGCGCTCGACGCCGCCGACCGCCACTGGATCCCGGTCAAGCGCAACTGGCGCCTCAACGAGCGTCACTACGGCGACCTGCAGGGCAAGGACAAGAAGCAGGTGCGCGACCAGTACGGCGAGGAGCAGTTCATGCTCTGGCGCCGCTCCTACGACGTGCCGCCGCCCGAGATCGAGCTGGGCTCGGAGTTCTCGCAGGACGCCGACGTGCGCTACGCCGGCGAGCCCATCCCGCGCGCGGAGGCCCTCAAGCAGGTGCTCGACCGTGCCCTGCCGTACTGGGACGGCGAGATCGTCCCGGACCTCAAGGCCGGCAAGACCGTCCTCGTCGCCGCGCACGGCAACTCGCTTCGCGCCATCGTCAAGCACCTCGACGGCGTCGACGACCAGACCATCGCCGGGCTGAACATCCCCACCGGCATCCCGCTGGTCTACGAGCTCGACGAGGAGACGCTCAAGCCCACCAACCCGGGCGGCACGTACCTCGACCCCGAGGCCGCGAAGGACGCCATCGCCGCGGTCGCGAACCAGGGCAAGTGACGATCGCCCGCTGACGGCCTGGTACGGCCTGGCCGACGACGAACCCCCGGTCCCGGAAGGGCCCGGGGGTTCGTCGTCTCCGGCGGCGGCCGCATCCCCCGCGCCGAGGTAGTTCGAAGTACGCCCAGGTAGTTCGAAGTGCGGCGAGGTAGTGCGTTCCTGGCCCGAGGCAGCCCACTACCTCGACCAGGAGCGCACTACCTCGCGGTGGGCCCGCCTACCTCGCGGGGGCCAGTACTACCTCCTCGCGGAGGCTCAGGCGTCGGCGCGGGCGTGCTCGTCGTCGAAGTTGCCGGTGACGAGGAAGGTGATGCGGCGCGCGACGGACACCCCGTGGTCGCCGAACCGCTCGTAGTACCGGCCGAGCAGCGTGACGTCGATGGTCTGCTGGGTGGTGCCGGGCCACTCCGGGTCGAGCGTCGCGGCGAACGTGTCCTGGTGCAGGGCGTCGAGGAGGTCGTCGTCCTGCTGCACCTCGGCGGCGAGCGCGACGTCGCGGGTCGCGAGCAGCGCCGTCGTGCGCTGCGCGACGTGCACCGCCGCGCCGTGCATCTTGACGAACGTCTCCCGCGCGGGGCCGGGCACGGCCTGGGCGGGGTACCGCCCGCGGGCGACCTCGGCGACGTGCCGGGCGAGGTCGCCCATCCGCTCGAGCGACGCGCTGATGCGCAGCGCCGAGATGACGACCCGCAGGTCGGTCGCGACGGGCGCCTGCTGCGCGAGCAGGTGCACGCAGCGCTCGTCGAGCTCGCTCTCGAGCCGGTCGATCGCGTGGTCGGAGGCGATCACCTCCTGCGCCAGCTGGTGGTCGGCCTCGAGCAGGGCGTCGCCCGCACGCCGGATGGCCGACTCGACGAGTCGGCTCATCTCGATGAGGTCGTCACCGACCTGGCGCAGCTCGGCCTCGAAGATCTCTCGCATCGCTGTCCTCTCGGGGTAAGGGGTCTGCTGCCAGCCTGACACGGCCCGTGGACGGGCCGGGGGCCCCCAGGTGAACTCCGGGCGGGTCGAAGGTGAACAGTGGGCGACGGCTCGCTGAGCAGTTCCGCTCCGCGACGGATTCCCGGGGCACCGCGACCTACGCTGGGCCCGTGGACGGAATCATCCAGGGCGTGACCGCGGTCGTCGCGGGCATCTTCGGCGTCGTGGTGGGCGTGGTCGCGACCCTCGCCTTCCGCTTCTCCGAGCGTGTCCAGCGCCGGTCGCCCGAGGCAGCCCCCGCCGAGCTGGACGAGGGGCTCGTCCGCGTGCTCGCGGTGCTGCGGTCGGCCGCGGTGGTCCTGGACGAGGACGACGACGTCGTGCGGGCGTCGCCCCCGGCATACGCCCTGGGGGTGGTGCGCAACGACGCCCTGCAGCACCCGGCGATCGTGGACCTGGTGCGCGAGGTCCGCCGCGACGGCGTGATCCGCGAGAAGGAGCTGGAGCTGCCGCGGGGGCCGATCGGCTCGGGCACGGTGCTGCTGCAGGTCCGGGTGGCGCCCGTCGGCCCGGACAAGCTGCTCGTCCTCGCCGAGGACCGCACCGAGGCCCGCCGCGTGGAGGCGATCCGCCGCGACTTCGTCGTCAACGTCTCGCACGAGCTCAAGACGCCGGTCGGGGCGCTCGCCCTGCTGGCCGAGACGGTGCAGGACGCCGCGGACGACCCGGTGGCCGTGCGGCGCTTCACCCAGCGGATGCAGGCGGAGGCGCAGCGCCTGTCCGCCCTGGTGCACGAGATCATCGAGCTGTCCCGCCTCCAGGTGGCGGGCGCGCTGCAGGAGGTCACGACGATCCCGGTGCGCGACGTCGTCGCCGAGGCCGTGGACCGGGCGCGCACCACCGCCCAGGCGAAGAACATCGCGATCACGGTGGGCGGCTCGGCCGACGTGCTCGTGTACGGCGACCACAACCTGCTCGTCACCGCGGTGCGCAACCTGCTCGACAACGCCGTCGCGTACTCCCCGGAGAACACTCGCGTGGGCCTGGGCGTGCGCGTGCGGCGCGGTCTGGTCGAGATCGACGTCGTCGACCAGGGCGTGGGCATCGCCGCGGACGAGCAGGACCGCGTCTTCGAGCGCTTCTACCGCGTCGACCCGGCGCGCTCCCGCGACACGGGCGGCACGGGCCTCGGCCTGAGCATCGTCAAGCACGTGGCGGCCGACCACGGCGGCGACGTGCAGATCTGGTCCGAGCCCGGCAAGGGGTCGACGTTCACCCTGCGCATCCCCGCGGCCGACGTGCCGCAGGAGCTCCCGCAGGACGTCACCGAGGACGACCCGGGGCACAGCGACCGGCAGGACCAGCAGCACACCCAGCAGCACACCCAGCACACCCATGGCACGACGGACGAGGAGGTAGGTGCGTGACGCGCATCCTGGTGGTCGAGGACGAGGAGTCCTATCGGGACCCCTTGACATATCAGCTCACCCGCGAGGGCTTCGAGGTCGTGGAGGCCTCGAACGGGGTCGACGCGCTCGCCGCCTACGACGACGGCGGCGCCGACCTGGTGCTGCTCGACCTCATGCTGCCCGGCCTGTCCGGCACGGAGGTGTGCCGGGAGCTGCGGCAGCGCGGCGACGTGCCGGTCATCATGCTCACGGCCAAGGACTCGGAGATCGACAAGGTCGTGGGCCTCGAGCTGGGCGCCGACGACTACGTCACCAAGCCGTACTCGTTCCGCGAGCTGCTCGCCCGGATGCGCGCGGTGATGCGCCGCCGCGGCCCGGCGGCCCCGGAGGCGGCGTCGAACGGGCACGACGACGACGGCGAGCCCGTGCTCGAGGTCGGCCCCGTGCGGATGGACGTGGAGCGACACACCGTCACGGTGGGCGGCGCCGCCGTCTCCCTGCCGCTCAAGGAGTTCGACCTGCTGGAGCTGCTGCTGCGCAACGCCGGCCGCGTGCTCACCCGCGGGCAGCTCATCGACCGGGTCTGGGGTGCGGACTACGTGGGAGACACCAAGACGCTCGACGTCCACGTGAAGCGCATCCGGTCCAAGATCGAGACCGACCCGGGGGCACCGCAGCTCCTGCTCACCGTCCGCGGCCTGGGCTACAAGCTCGCGGACGAGCCCGCCTGACCCTGCCGAGATAGAGAGGGCTCCCCGCCGAGAGAGAGAGGGGACGGACCGCGCGCCCGCGGTCCGTCCCCTCTCTGTCTCGGCGGGGAGCCCTCTCTATCTCGGCACTGACCGCCACTGTTCACCCCTCGTTCACCTGCTCCTGGGGCCCGAGCCACCTTGCGTGCCTAGCGTTCCCGACGAACGCCGGTACTTCGCCGGTGTCCCTCCGTGTGAACAGGATGGAACGAGACGTGAAGCTCAGCCGATTCTCCCGTGCTGGATCCGCCGTGGCGGTCGGCGCGCTGGCCCTGACCCTCGCCGCGTGCGGCTCGGACCCGGCCGCGCCGGGCGCGGAGTCCACCGGTGGCTCGCAGGAGGGCGGCTCGTCCCTCTCGGGCGAGCTCAGCGGCGGCGGTGCCTCCTCGCAGGAGTCTGCCCAGGAGGCGTGGCGCGCCGGCTTCCAGACGGCCAACCCCGACGTCACCGTCAACTACGACCCTGTCGGCTCCGGTGGCGGCCGCACCGGCTTCGCCGACGGCTCGTACGCCTTCGCGGGCTCCGACGCGGCCCTGGACGAGGAGGAGATGGCGGCTGCCGAGGCCCAGTGCGGCGAGGGTGGCGTCATCGAGTTCCCCGGCTACGTGAGCCCGATCGCCGTCGCCTTCAACCTCGAGGGCGTCGACTCGCTGAACCTCAAGCCGGAGGTCATCGCGAACATCTTCTCGGGTGAGATCAAGACCTGGAACGACGACGCGATCGCCGCCGACAACCCGGACGCCGAGCTCCCGGACACCGCCATCACCGTGGTGCACCGCTCCGACGACTCGGGCACCACCGAGAACTTCCAGGCGTACCTGTCCGAGGTCGCCCCCGACGCCTGGGCCCACGAGCCCGAGGGCGTCTGGCCGATCGAGGGCCAGGAGTCGGCGCAGGGCACCTCCGGCGTCGTCTCGGCCGCGCAGGCCGGCGAGGGCACCATCACCTACGCCGACGCCTCCCAGATCTCCGACCTCGGCACCGTGGCGGTCGGCGTCGGCGACGAGTTCGTGCCGTACAGCGCCGAGGCGGCCGCGGAGGTCGTCGCGCAGTCCCCGCGCGCCGAGGGCACCACGGACGGCGTGTACTCCATCGAGCTGAAGCGCGACGTCCCGGGCACCTACCCGGTCGTGCTGGTCTCCTACCTCCTGGCCTGCGGCACCTACGCCGACCAGGCGCAGGCGGACCTCGTCAAGGGCTACATGTCCTACCTCGTGAGCGAGGACGGCCAGCAGGCGGCCGCCGACGCCGCGGGCTCGGCCCCGCTGTCGGCCGACATCCGCGACGCGGTGCTGCCGTCGATCGAGGCGATCACGGCCGGCTGACCCCGACCGAAGGCCGCCGGTCGGGCCGTCGTCGAGCACCTCGACGCGTCCCGGCCGGCGGTCGTCACCAGCCGCACAGGCCACGGCACAGGCCACGGCACAGGCAACGAGGAGAACGAGTGACCACCACCGTCAGCCCGCCCCGCCCGCGGGTGCCGGGCAGACCGCGCCGACGCTCGCGGACCACCGACCGCGGTTTCAACCGGGTCTTCCGCTGGATCGCCGTCGGCGCGGGCGTCCTGATCCTGGCGGTGCTGGCCGCCGTCGCGGTGTTCCTGCTGCAGCAGGCGTGGCCGGCGCTGACCGCCGGGCCGGACGAGCTGGCGGCGGCGGTGCCGCGCTACCCCGACGACACGTCGCTGCTCGAGTACGTCGGACCGCTCGTGTTCGGCACGCTGCTCGCCGCGGCCCTCGCCCTCGCCATCGCGACGCCGGTCGCGATGGGGATCGCGCTGTTCATCTCGCACTACGCGCCGCCGCGGCTGTCCCAGGTGCTCGGGTACCTGGTGGACCTGCTGGCGGCCGTCCCGTCGGTGATCTACGGCCTGTGGGGCATCTACGTGCTGAGCCCCTTCGTCACCCCGGTCTGGGAGTGGCTGAACTCGTGGTTCGGCTGGTTCCCGCTGTTCGCGGGCACGGCCACGTCGACGGGCCGCGTGCTCGCGACCGTGTCCGTGGTGCTCGCCGTGATGATCCTGCCGATCATCACCGCCGTCGCCCGCGAGGTCTTCCTGCAGACGCCGAAGCTCCACGAGGAGGCGGCGCTCGCGCTCGGCGCGACGCGCTGGGAGATGGTCCGCACCGCGGTGCTGCCGTTCGGCCGCTCGGGGGTCATCTCGGCCGCGATGCTCGGCCTGGGCCGCGCGCTCGGCGAGACGATGGCGGTCCTGATGATCCTGTCGCCCGGGTTCCTGTACTCGTTCAAGATCCTCGAGAGCGCCCAGCACCAGACCATCGCCGCGTACATCGCGCTCGACTTCCCGGAGGCGAGCGGGCTCGCCGTGAACACGCTGATCGCCACGGGCCTCGTGCTGTTCGTCATCACGCTGGCCGTCAACATGGCCGCGCGCGCGATCGTGGCGCGCCGCAAGGAATTCTCGGGGGCCAACTGATGAGCACCACCACCATCGACCCTGCCGACCCCGCCGACGCCACCGCCCGCACGCGGGCCGCGCTGACCGGCGCCGACGGCGCCCGCCGCCGCAAGGACCGCACGATGACGGTGCTCGTCTGGGCGGCGTTCGTCGTCGCCATGGCGCCGCTCGTCTCGCTGATCTGGACGGTGCTGAGCAACGGCGCCGGCCGCATCAGCATGGACTTCCTCACGCTGTCGATGCGCAACATCTTCGGCGGCGACCCGAGCGGCGGCATCTACCACGCCATCGCGGGCACGCTGATCATCACGGGCCTGGCCACGGTGATCTCGGTGCCGATCGGCCTGCTCACCGCGATCTACCTCGTCGAGTACGGCAAGGGCGCGCTGGCCCGCTCGGTCACGTTCTTCATCGACGTGATGACGGGCATCCCGTCGATCGTCGCCGGCCTGTTCGCCGTCTCCCTGTTCAGCCTGATCCTCGGGCCGGGCGTGCGGATGGGCATCATCGGCGCGGTCGCGCTGTCGGTGCTGATGATCCCCGTGGTGGTGCGCTCCTGCGAGGAGATGCTCAAGCTCGTGCCGCACGAGCTGCGCGAGGCGTCCTACGCGCTGGGCGTGCCCAAGTGGCTCACGATCGTCAAGGTCGTGCTGCGTACCTCGGTGGCGGGCCTCACCACGGGCATCCTGCTCGCCATCGCCCGCGTCATCGGCGAGACGGCGCCCCTGCTCGTCACCGTCGGCGTCACCGACTCGATCAACTTCGACCCCTTCGAGGGCCGCATGATGACGCTGCCGGTGTTCGCCTACCGCCAGTACAGCCAGGGCCTGGCCACCTGCCCGGGCGGCGAGTCCGCCTCCTGCGTGGCGGACATCGCGATCCAGAACGCGTGGGGCGCGGCCCTCGTGCTGATCGTCCTGGTGCTCGCCCTCAACCTCGTCGGCCGGCTGGTGAACCGCTGGTTCTCCCCGAAGCTGCGCTGACCCGCAGCCCAGCCCGCCGCAGCCCCCAGCGTTCAGAAAGAGACACCACGATGGCACAGCGCATCGACGTGAAGGACCTCAACATCTACTACGGCGACTTCCTCGCCGTGCAGGACGTGTCGATGACGATCGACCCGAAGTCGGTGACGGCGTTCATCGGCCCCTCCGGGTGCGGCAAGTCGACGTTCCTGCGCACGCTCAACCGGATGCACGAGGTGATCCCCGGCGCCCGCGTGGAGGGCACCGTGGAGATGGAGGGCGTCGACCTGTACGGCGACGACATCGACCCGGTGGCCGTGCGCCGCAACGTGGGGATGGTCTTCCAGCGCCCCAACCCGTTCCCGACGATGTCGATCCGGGACAACGTGCTCGCGGGCGTGCGCCTGAACAACCGCCGCATCAGCAAGGGCGACGCCGAGGAGCTGGTCGAGAGCTCGCTGCGCGGCGCCAACCTGTGGAACGAGGTCAAGGACCGTCTCGACCGGCCCGGTTCCGGCCTGTCCGGCGGGCAGCAGCAGCGCCTGTGCATCGCGCGAGCCATCGCGGTGAAGCCCCAGGTGCTGCTCATGGACGAGCCGTGCTCGGCCCTCGACCCGATCTCGACGCTCGCGATCGAGGACCTCATCGGCGAGCTGAAGCAGGACTACACGATCGTCATCGTCACCCACAACATGCAGCAGGCGGCGCGCGTCAGCGACCGGACGGCGTTCTTCAACATCGCCGGCACGGGCAAGCCGGGCCGCCTCATCGAGATGAACGAGACGTCGACGATCTTCTCGACGCCCACCGAGCAGGCCACCGAGGACTACGTCTCCGGCCGCTTCGGGTGACCGGGCGCTGACCCGGGACGACGAAGGGGCGGGCCGCAGCATCTGCTGCGGCCCGCCCCTTCGTCGTGCGGATCAGACGCCCGAGGTGTTCGGCACCCAGGCCGCGTACTCGGGGAGGGTGCCGTCCATGACGGGAAGGAAGAAGTCCTCGTCCACGCCGGCGCCGGACAGCGTCGCGTCGAGGTCGCCGCCCGGGTGGGTGGCCACGGCGCCGAGCTGGGCGTCCACGGCCTGGTCGCCCTCCTGGTCGGCGCTCAGGTACACGGTCTGGCCGGCGGGCACGGTGAGCGAGATCGGCTCGGCGCCCTCGGCGGCGAGCACGAAGTCGACGTCCTCGGCCGAGCCGTTCGCGAGCGCGCCGAGCACGGCGCCCGGCTCGCCCTCGCCCTCGGAGACGACCATGAGGTTGATGCCGCGCACCTGGTCGGTGAGGTTCACCCGGATCCCGTCGGACGGGGCGTACGGCTTGGTGGTGATCGTGGGGGAGCAGGCGGCCAGCAGCAGGGCGCCCGCCATGACGCTGGCGGCGGCGACGAGGCGTGCGGGGCGGGCGGAGCGGGACACGAGCTCTCCTTCGAAGGCGTCGGCTCGCGGGCGCGGGTGGCCGCGCGGGCGCGGGGCATCAGGGTTCCCCCACGTCAGGCGGGGGAGGGCGGGCCTGCAGGGGGCCCGTCGACATCTTAGCGACGCCCGGCGCGGGCTGCGCCCATGATTGCGCTTCCAGGCCTCTGACCTGCGAAAACGGGTTCGTCACAGGGTGGTCGGAAGGCCGCGGGGCAAGGGAGTGTCGGCCTCCCCGTGATAAACTCGTCGACTGGGAAAGGGGACATCTGCAGATGACGTTCACAGTAGGCGAGACGGTTGTCTACCCGCATCACGGCGCCGCGCTGATCGAAGAGATCAAGACGCGCAAGATCCGTGGCGAGGAGAAGATGTACCTCAAGCTCAAGGTCGCCCAGGGCGACCTGACGATCGAGGTCCCGGCGGAGAACGTCGACCTCGTGGGTGTGCGCGACGTGGTCGACCAGCAGGGGCTGGACCGCGTCTTCGAGGTGCTGCGCGCGCCCTACACGGAGGAGCCGACCAACTGGTCGCGCCGGTACAAGGCGAACCTCGAGAAGCTCGCGTCCGGCGACGTGATCAAGGTCGGCGAGGTCGTGCGCGACCTGTCGCGCCGCGACGCGGACCGTGGCCTCTCGGCGGGCGAGAAGCGCATGCTCGCCAAGGCTCGTCAGATCCTCGAGTCCGAGGTCGCGCTCGCCGAGGGCGTCGACGAGGAGAAGGCCGGCGCCATCATCGACGAGGTCCTCGCGTCCTGAGGCCTGTCACCAGCGCTGCACGACGGCGACCCCCGGCTCCGGCCGCGGGTCGCCGTCGTCGTTCCGGTACCGTGACGCCGTGACGACGCTCGCGATCCTCACCGCCGCGGGGTCGGGCACCCGCCTCGGACGGGATCTTCCGAAGGCCCTGGTCGCCCTGGGGGGCTTCCCCCTCGTGGTGCACGCCGCCCGCCGTCTGGCCGCCTCGGGCGTCGTCGACTCCCTGGTGGTCACCTGCCCCGCCGGGCTCGACGCCGCGGTGCGCGACGTCGTCGCGCAGGACCCGCACGTGGACGTGCCGGTCCGCGTGGTCGAGGGGGGCTCCACCCGGCAGGCGTCCGTCGCCGCGGGTCTCGCGCTCGCCGGCCCGGAGGACGACGTCGTGCTCGTGCACGACGCGGCTCGCCCGCTCGCCCCGCCCCGCCTGGTGCGCCGCGTCGTCGAGGCCGTCCGCGGCGGCCACGGCGCCGTCGTCCCGGGGCTGCCCGTCGCCGACACCGTGAAGCGGGTCGCGCCGGCGTCGTCCGCGGGGGGCGTCGAACGGGTCGTCGAGACGCCGGACCGCGCGGTGCTGCGTGCCGTGCAGACACCGCAGGGCTTCGACCGCGCGCTGCTGGAACGTGCGCATGCGCGGGGCGCGAGCCGCGCGACGGCCGAGGGCCTGGCGGCCACGGACGACGCGGGGCTGGTCGAGGCGCTCGGCGAGGCCGCCTACGTCGTCGCGGGCGAGGAGTCGGCCCTCAAGATCACCACAGAGCGCGACCTGCAGGTCGCCACGCTGCTGCTCCAGGAGGAGTCGTGACCGAGCTGACCGGGCCGTCCCGAGGGCTGCCGCGCACCGGGCTCGGCGTCGACGTGCACGCCTACGCCCCCGAGGGGTCCGACCGCGAGCTGTGGCTGGGCGCCCTGCGCTGGCCGGGGGAGCGGCCGCTGGCCGGGCACTCGGACGCCGACGTCGCGGCGCACGCCGCCGCCGACGCGCTCTTCTCCGCCGCCGGGATCGGCGACCTCGGCTCGCACTTCGGCACCAGCGAGCCCGAGTGGGCCGGGGCTGCGGGCGCGGTCCTGCTGGCCGAGGCCGCGCGGCGCGTCCGAGCGGCCGGGTTCGAGATCGGGAACGTCGCCGTGCAGGTGATCGGCAACCGGCCGAAGGTCGGCCCGCGCCGGGCGGAGGCCGAGGCCGCGCTGACGGCGGCGGCCGGCGCGCCCGTCTCCCTGAGCGCCACCACGACCGACGGCCTGGGCCTCACCGGCCGCGGCGAGGGCGTCGCGGCGATCGCCACCGCGCTCGTGGTCGCCGTCGGCTGAGCCCAGACGGCTCCGGGTCACCGGCACGGGACCGCCTCACTCCTGCAGCCGCGGGTCCTGCGACGGGTCGGCGTACGGCTCCGGGCAGCCCTCGTCGACCGCGTCGGGGCGCAGCTCGACGTGCCACGGCTCGTTCGCGTAGACCAGGCACAGCCCGTACGCGGCGCCGTGGTCCGCCACCCATTGGCTGCCGCCCGTCTGCTGCAGGTCGACGGCGTCGCCGGTGACGTGCGACGACGTGTCCGCCGACGCCACCCAGCGGGCCGCCTCGGCCGCGGACCCGTACTGGGCGACCGCCTCGCGCAGCAGCTGGTCCTGGTACGCCGCCGAGCGCCAGGCGCTGTTGACGAAGAACGTCACGCCGTCCCGCTCGGCGTCGCTCGCGGCCGCCTGCAGGGCCGCGAGCAGCGCCGGGTCGAGGTGCGCCAGGGCCGGGAGCGCGTCGTCGAACACGGTGGCGCCGTCGGGCACGTGGCCCGCGGCCTCGCCGTCGCGCGCGCCGCGGTCCGGGCGGTCGGCCGGGGCCTTCGCCGGCGTGACCGACGTCGTCGCGGGCGGGGACGACGCGGCCTGGCAGGCCGCGAGCCCGGCCACCGCGGCGGCCACGGCGAGCACGAGCGCGGTGCGGGCCCGGCGAGGGGTCGGGCGGACGGGCGTGTGGGCGGGTCGGTGGTGGAGCATGCCCCCAGTCGAGCCGGGCCGCCGTTGCCGGGGCGTATGCGCTCCTCGATACGCGGACGATAGGCGCCGCTCCGTAGCATCGAGGGCATGCGTGTGCTGATCGTCGAGGACGAGCCGTACCTGGCGCAGGCCGTCCGCGACGGCCTGCGCCTGGAGGCCATCGCGGCGGACGTCGCCGGCGACGGGGACGCCGCCCTCGAGCTGCTGCGCGTCAACTCCTACGACGTCGCCGTGCTCGACCGAGACATCCCCGGCCCGTCGGGGGACGAGGTGGCCGCGAGCATCGTCGCGTCCGGGAGCGGCCTGCCGATCCTCATGCTCACGGCCGCGGACCGGCTCGACGACAAGGCCACCGGGTTCGAGCTCGGCGCCGACGACTACCTCACCAAGCCGTTCGCGATGCGCGAGCTGGTGCTGCGGCTGCGCGCCCTCGACCGGCGGCGCGCGCACAGCCGGCCGCCGGTGCGGGAGCTCGCGGGCCTGCGGGTGGACCCGTTCCGCCGCGAGGTCTACCGCGACGGGCGCTACGTCGCGCTCACCCGCAAGCAGTTCGCCGTGCTGGAGGTGCTGGTCGGCGCCGACGGCGGCGTCATCAGCGCGGAGGAGCTGCTGGAGCGGGCGTGGGACGAGAACGCCGACCCCTTCACCAACGCCGTGCGGATCACGGTCTCGGCGCTGCGCAAGCGGCTCGGCGAGCCGTGGGTGATCGCCACCGTGCCCGGGGTGGGCTACCGCATCGCGGCCCCGCCCGACGACGCGCGGTCCGAGGCCCCGAGCGGCGCGGCCCGGCATGGCTAGGAGCCCGGGCCCGAGCGTCCGGCTGAAGCTCACGCTCAGCTACGCCGGGTTCCTCGTGGTGGCGGGCGCGCTGCTCCTCGCCGTCGTGTGGGTCTTCCTGCTGCGCTACGTGCCGGACACGATCATCGTCGACGTCGCACCGTCCCGTCCCGGGCCCGGGCAGTTCGTGCCCAACCGCTCCGACCTGGAGCGGGCGTTCGCTCCGCGGGTCGCCTGGGCGATGGTCTTCCTCCTGGTGTTCGGCCTGCTCGGCGGGTGGTTCCTGGCCGGGCGGATGCTCGCCCCGCTGGACCGGATCACGGACGCCACCCGCCGGGCCGCGGAGGGGTCGCTGGCGCACCGGATCCGGATGCCGGGGCGCCAGGACGAGTTCCGCGAGCTTGCCGACGCCTTCGACACGATGCTGGCCCGGCTGGAGGCGCAGGTCGCCGAGCAGCAGCGGTTCGCGGCCAACGCCTCGCACGAGCTGCGCACCCCGCTCGCGGTGACCCGGACCCTGCTCGAGGTGGGCGCCCAGGACCCGGACCGGGACACGGACGAGCTCCTGCGGCGGCTCGAGGCCGTCAACGCGCGCGCCATCGACCTCACCGAGGCGCTGCTCCTCCTGAGCCGGGCCGACCGCGGGGCGTTCACGCCGGAGCGGGTCGACCTGTCCCTGCTCGCGGAGGAGGCCGTCGAGACGCTCCTGCCGCTCGCGGACGCGCGCTCCGTCGAGATGAGCGTCGGCGGCGACGCCGCCCCGACGGTCGGGTCGCACGCGCTGCTGCTGCAGCTCGTCTCGAACCTCGTGCACAACGCGGTCGTGCACAACCTGCCGGGCGGCGGCACCGTGCGGGTGGTCACGGGGATGCGGGCCGACGACGTCGTCCTGACCGTCGAGAACACCGGCGAGCCGCTCGACCCGCGCCTGGTGCCGACCCTCGTCGAGCCGTTCCAGCGCGGCGGCGGGCGCACGCACGGCGAGCACACGGGGGTCGGCCTGGGCCTCGCGATCGTGCGGAGCATCGCCGAGGCGCACCACGGCACGGTGTCGCTGGCGCCCGGTCCGGGCGGCGGGCTGCGCGTGACGGTGCGGCTCCCCGGGGAGCGGGTCGTCCCGGCGGCGTGGCGGGGCTCGTCCTAGCCGTGCTGGTGGTCCGTGCTGGTGGTCCGTGCTGCTAGACCGTGGCGCCGAGGACGGTGTCGGTGTAGTCGTTGCGGAAGACGCCGTCAGGGTCAACGGCGGCGCGCACGCGGGCGACGTCGGCCAGCGGGTAGTGGTCGGCCAGGTACTCCGCCGTGCGGGTGTGCATCTTGCCCCAGTGCGGGCGGCCGCCCGCGGCGGCGAAGACCTGCTCGGCCGCGCTGAAGTACCGCTGGTGCGGCATGGGCGCGTACTGGTGCACCGCGACGTACGCCGTCTCGCGACCGTGCGCCGTCGAGAGCCAGACGTCGTCGGCGGCCGCGAAGCGCACCTCCACCGGGAACGGCACGGGCTCGCCGGACGCGCGCAGCCAGGCGTCGAGCTCGTCGAGCACCTCTCGCAGCGCGGCGCGGGGCAGCGCGTACTCCATCTCGACGAACCGCACGCGGCGCCGGGTGACGAAGACGTCGGCCGACGGCGCCACGTACGTCTTGGCGCCCAGCGCCCGCGCGCTCACCGCGTTGAGCCGGGGGACGAGGCCGGGGGCGGCCAGCGCGAGGCGGTTCACCACCTCGAAGGCGCCGTTGGACAGCACCTCCTCGTCCAGGAGGGCGCGGGCCCGGGCGCCCGCGGTGCGCACGGCGCCGAGGCCGCCGGCGCGGGCCGCCGCCCATGCCTCGATCTCCTCGGCCGTCGCGCGGTTGTTCCGCTTCGTCAGCGCCCGGCGGGTGCCGGGGAACCAGTAGAACTCCGCGTGGTCGTTGCCGTCGACGTACTCGTCGAGCTGCTCCAGCACGCGGTCCAGCGGCCACGGCTCCTCCTGCGCGCGCAGCCAGAACGCGGGCACGACCTCGAGCGTCACCGCCGACAGCACGCCCGCGGTGCCGAGGCCGAGGCGTGCCACCTCGAACAGCTCCCGCTCCGGGGTGCCTGGGGCCGCGGCATCCGACGCCGACCGGACCGCGCCGTCGGCGCCGACCACGCGGACGCCGCGCACCTGCGTCGCGAGGCCGCCCAGCCGGGCGCCGGTGCCGTGCGTGCCGGTCGAGATCGCGCCCGCGACGGACTGGCGGTCGATGTCGCCGAGGTTGCGCATCGCCAGGCCGAGCGACGCGAGCAGGCGGTTGAGGTGGTGCAGGCGGGTGCCCGCCCGGACGGTGACGAGCGACGTGCCGTCCGGCTGGGGCGCCACCGCCTCGATCCCGCTGAGGTGGTCGAGGCCGAGGTGCACGCCGTCGGTCACGGCCGCCGCGGTGAACGAGTGGCCCGCGCCCATCGCGCGCACCCGCAGGCCGTCCGCGGCGGCGCCCGCGACCACCGCGCCCAGCTCGCCCTCGTCGCGCGGCGCCACGCGGCGCGCGGGCTCCCACGAGTGCGTGCCGCCCCAGGTGCGCAGCGGGGCGTCGGGGGTGGCGGGGGCCGGCGTGCGGGCGACGGTGCTCGGAGTCACGCGGCACACTCTGCCACGGGCGGCGGCCCGCGCGGATCCTCCTCCGGGTGGATCGTCGACGACCCGTCGGACCGCCTGTCAGATCACCCTGCCGGGCCGTCCGACGACGCCCGGCGGCCGGTGTAGCGTGCGGTCATGACCCAGACGGAGCGGCTGGCCCGCGCCACCGCGCACCTGCCGGCTCCCGTGGCCGTGGTCGACCTCGACGCCTTCGACGCCAACGCCGCCGACCTGCGACGCCGCGCCCGAGGCGTCCCCGTGCGGGTGGCGAGCAAGTCCGTGCGGGTGCGCGCGCTCGTCGGCCGGGCGCTCGACGCCGGGTTCCAGGGCGTCATGGCCTTCTCCCTCGCCGAGGCGCTGTGGCTCGTGCAGGAGGGCGTGCACGACGTGCTCGTCGGCTACCCCACCGTGGACCGGGACGCGCTCGCGCGGCTCGCCGCCGACGTCCGCGCGCGACGCGAGATCACGCTCATGATGGACGACGTCGCCCAGCTCGCGCTCCTGGACGCCGCGCTGCGATCCGCCGCGCCCGTCGGGAGCGGCGACCTGCCTGACGTCGCCGTCTGCCTGGACGTCGACGCGTCCCTGCGGCTCGACGCCGGCCCCCTGCAGCTGCACCTGGGCACGCGGCGCTCGCCGCTGCGCACCCCGGACGACGTCGCGGCCCTCGCCCGCCGCGTCGAGGCGCAGCCCGGCGCCCGCCTGCGGGGGTTGATGTTCTACGAGGCGCAGGTCGCCGGCCTGCCCGACACCAACCCGGCCGTCCGGCTGGTCAAGAAGCTGTCGGTGGCCGAGCTGTACGGCCGCCGGTCGGCCGTCGTCGAGGCCGTCGGCGCCGCCGTCGGGCACGCCGTGGAGCTGGTGAACTCCGGCGGCACGGGCTCCCTCGAGACGTCGTCGGCCGGGCCGACGGTCACCGAGGTGACCGCGGGCTCCGGGCTGTTCGTCCCCGGCCTGTTCGACGGGTACCGCTCCTTCGACCCGCGGCCCGCCGCGTTCTTCGGGCTCGACGTCGCGCGGGTGCCCGCCCCGGGCTGGGCGACGGCGTTCGGGGGCGGGTACGTCGCCTCCGGACCGGCGGGGCGCTCGCGGCTGCCGCGCGTCGCGACGCCCGGCTGGTCGCTCACCGGCACCGAGGGCGCGGGGGAGGTCATGACGCCGCTGCGCCGGCGTCGCGGCGCGCCGCCCCTCGCCGTCGGCGACCGGGTGTGGCTGCGGCACGCCAAGGCGGGTGAGCTCATGGAGCGGTTCGACGTCGTCCACCTGGTGCGCGGCGACGAGATCGTCGAGTCCGTCCCCACGTACCGCGGCGAGGGACGCACCTTCGGCTGAGGGACCGGCCGGTACGCTGGACCGGTGAGCCTGCACCTGTACGACACCGCGACGCGCGACGTGCGCGCCTTCGTCCCCCTGAACCCGGGCGAGGTCGGTATCTACCTGTGTGGCGCCACCGTGCAGGCCCCGCCCCACATCGGCCACCTCCGCCCCGTCATCGCGTTCGACGTGCTGCGGCGCTGGCTGGAGCGCTCGGGCCTGCGGGTCACGCTGATCCGCAACGTCACCGACATCGAGGACAAGATCCTCGCCAAGGCGGCTGCGGCCGGCGTCGAGTGGTGGGCGCACGCCGCCACTCACGAGCGGATGTTCACGCGCGCCTACGACGCGCTCGGCGTCATTCCGCCCACCTACGAGCCGCGGGCCACCGGCCACGTGCCCGACATGGCGGAGCTCATGCAGCGGCTCGTCGACCGCGGGCACGCCTACGCGACCGGCCCCGGTGACGTCTGGTTCGACGTGCGCTCCTGGCCCGCGTACGGCGAGCTCACCCGGCAGCGGCTGGAGGACCTCAACCCGGAGCCCACCGGTGACGACGCCGCGGCGTCCGCCAAGCGGGACCCGCACGACTTCGCGCTGTGGAAGGCGCCCAAGCCCGGCGAGCCCGAGACGGCGTCCTGGGAGACGGCGTTCGGCCGCGGCCGGCCGGGCTGGCACCTCGAGTGCTCCGCGATGGCGCGCCGCTACCTGGGCGACGCGTTCGACATCCACGGCGGCGGGCTCGACCTGCGGTTCCCGCACCACGAGAACGAGCAGGCGCAGTCGCGCGCGGCCGGGTACGGCTTCGCGCAGCGCTGGATGCACTGCGCGTGGGTGACTCAGCAGGGCGTCAAGATGAGCAAGTCGCTGGGCAACGGGCTCCTCGTGAGCGAGCTGCTCGCGCAGGCGCCCGCGCCGGTGATCCGCTACGCCCTCGCGGCGGTGCAGTACCGCTCGATGCTCGAGTGGTCGCCCGACACCCTGGACGAGGCCCGCACCACCTGGGAGCGGCTGTCCGGCTTCGTGGACCGCGCCACCGAGCGTGTCGGCGGGGTGCCCGCCGACGAGGTCGCGAAGGCCGAGCTCCCGGCCGGGTTCGTCGAGGCGATGGACGACGACCTCAACGTGCCCGCCGCGCTCGCCGTCGTGCACGAGCACCTGCGCGCCGGCAACAGCGCCCTGGCGTCGCGCGACGACGCCGCGGCGCGCGAGGAGCTCGTCGCCCTGCGCGGCATGCTCGACGTCCTGGGCCTCGACCCGCACGACCCACAGTGGGTCTCGGACGCCGACGACTCCGCGGGGCGCGCCGCCCTGGAGTCGCTGGTCGCCGCCGAGCTCGACGCGCGGGTCGCCGCGCGCGCCGCGAAGGACTGGGCCACGAGCGACGCCATCCGCGACCGCCTCGCGGCCGCCGGCGTCGTCGTCCAGGACTCCGCGGACGGCGCCCGCTGGACGCTGACCGACTGACCCGCTCGACCACCTGAGAAGAGACACCATGGCAGGCAACACCCGACGCCCCGGCGCCGTCCGCAAGGCCGGCAGCAAGAAGGGCGCGCAGGTCGGCACCGGCGGGCACAGCCGCAAGGCGCTCGAGGGCAAGGGCCCGACGCCGAAGGCCGAGGACCGTACCTACCACCCGGCGCACAAGCGCAAGGTGGCGGCGGAGAAGAAGCAGGCCGCGCAGGCGCAGAAGGGCGCGAGCAAGGGGGTCGTGCGCGGCACGCGCCGCCCGACCGGCGGCGCCGAGGTGGTCGCGGGCCGCAACGCCGTGCTCGAGGCGCTGCGCACCGACGTGCCCGTCACCGCCGTGCACCTCGCCGCGCGCATCGACCACGACGACCGCACGCGCGAGATCCTCGAGCTGGCCTCGACCCGTTCCGTGCAGCTGCTCGAGGTGAGCCGCACCGAGCTCGACCACCTCACCGAGGGCTCCGTGCACCAGGGCGTCGCCGCGCAGGTGCCGCCGTACGCCTACGCGGACATCGAGGACCTGCTCGACGCCGCCGCCGCGGCGGGGCAGCCGCCGCTGATCGTCGCGCTCGACGGTGTGACCGACCCCCGCAACCTGGGCGCCGTGCTCCGGTCGGCCGGGGCCTTCGGCGCGCACGGCGTCGTCGTGCCGTCGCGCCGCTCGGCCGGCGTGACGGCGTCGGCGTGGAAGGTGTCGGCCGGCGCCGCGGCGCGGGTGCCCGTGGCCAAGGTGACCAACCTGGCCCGCACCCTCGCCGACCTCAAGAAGTCCGGCGCGTTCGTGGTCGGGCTCGACGCCGGCGGCGACACCACCGTGCGCGACCTCGCGTTCGCCACCGACCCGCTGGTGCTCGTCGTCGGCTCCGAGGGGCACGGCCTCTCCCGCCTGGTGCGCGAGACCTGCGACGCCGTCGCGTCCATCCCCATCTCGTCCGACGTCGAGTCGCTGAACGCCGGCGTCGCCGCGGGCATCACCCTCTACGAGGTGGCCCAGGCCCGCACTACCGCGAGATAGAGAACGCGGGTCCGGGTTCTCTATCTCGCGGACTACGTCGACAGGTGGAAGTGGTCGTCCTCCGGGGCGGCGTCCGGGCCGGCGTCCATGTCGACGATGTCGACGTCGCCCTCGCGGTCCGGCTCGCCCGGGGGCAGGCCGAGGAGGGCCTTCTCGTCCGGGCGGTGGCGCAGCACGTTCTCCACGTAGGACGTCGTGGCCTCGGGCATCGGGACGTCGCGACCCGCCCGCTCGGAGATGAACCAGCGGTGGTCGAGGATCTCGTGGAACAGCTGCGCCGGCTCGAGCTTGCGGCGCAGCTCGCGGGGGACGGCGCGGATCGTCGGCTGGAAGACGTTCTGCGACCAGTCGTGCGCCACCATCTGCGGGTCGTCCTCCTGGCGGTCCGTGGCCGCCACGTAGGAGTCGAGGTCGTTGAGGAGGCGGCGGGCCTGGTTGTCCTGGACGTCCAGGCCGGTGAGGCGGAACAGGCGGCGTGAGTGGTGGCCGGCGTCGACCACCTGGGGCTGGATGCGCACGGTGGTGCCGTCGATGTCGGTGGTGATGGACAGCTCGCCGACGTCGAAGCCCAGCTCGTTGAGCTGCTCGATGCGCGCCGCGACCCGCCAGCGCTCGTCGGAGCCGAACGACTCGACGCCCGTGAGCGCCTCCCACAGCTCCGTGTACCGGGAGACGAGGGCATCGCCGATCGCGATGGCGTCGACCTCCTCGTCGAGCAGCTCTCCCGCCTCGAGGTCGAACAGTTCGCCGATGATGTTGGTGCGGGCGAGGTCGACGTCGTAGGACCGCTGACCGGGGGTGAGCTCGCGGTGCAGGTCGCCGGTCTCGGCGTCCACGAGATAGGCCGCGAACTGGTGCGCGTCGCGCCGGAACAGCGTGTTCGACAGCGACACGTCGCCCCAGTAGAAGCCGACCAGGTGCACCCGCACCAGCAGGACGGCCAGCGCGTCGATGAGGCGGGCCGCGGTGTCGGGGCGCAGGGCCTGGCTGAACACGGCCCGGTAGGGGAGCGAGAACGCGAGGTGCTCCGTGACGAGCGCGGCCTCGAGCGGCTCGCCGTCGTCGTCCCGCCGTCCCGTCACGACGCCCACGGGACGGACGGCCGGGATCTCGAGCTTGCGCAGCTGGCGCAGCAGGTCGTACTCGCGGAACGCGACCGACTCGCTGATCTCCTTGATCGCGAGCACGCGCCCGTCGAGGCGCACGAACCGCACGACGTGCCGCGAGATACCGCGGGGGAGCGCGGCGAGCACGTCGGCGGGCCAGTCGATCAGGGGGGTGCGCCACGGCAGGTCGAGCAGCGCGGAGTCCGGCGTCGCCGAGGTGATCTGCAGCTGTTCCACGTCGCTCCATACGTTGTGGGTGGGCTCGTGGCCCCCGTGCAAGCCGTGAGCGGGCCACGAGCCCACCCACAACTCTCAGGCTCGTCAGGGTACGCGACGAGGGGCGGGCCCGGCAGCAGCCGGACCCGCCCCTCGGCGGTGCACTGACGGACTCAGTTGAGGCGGTTGCCCGTCGCGGCAGAGAACACGTGCGACTGGCCCGGCTTGATCGTCACGTGGATCTTGTCGCCCTTCATGGGGACGTCGCGCGGGTTGATGCGCACGATCACCTGGTTCTCGCCGGCGCCCGAGCGGACCTCGGCCTCCTCGGCGGCCGGCCCGAGCAGGGTGCCGTAGACGAACGCGTCCGAGCCGAGCTCCTCGACGAGGTTCACGGCCACCGGCATCGAGTTCTCGGTGCCCTCGGGGACCACGTCGAGCGCCTCGGGGCGGAAGCCGATGGTGATCTTGCCGCCGTCGGCGTCCGTGAGCTGCTCGACGATCGACCGCTCCAGCGGCACCTTGGCGGCGCCGACGTGGGCCACGCCGTCGTCGACCTTGAAGGTGGCGATGTTCATCGCCGGCGAGCCGATGAAGCCCGCGACGAAGACGTTGGCCGGGGTGTCGTACATCTCGCGCGGCGTGCCGACCTGCTGCAGCAGGCCGCCCTTGAGCACCGCGATGCGGTCACCCATGGTGAGCGCCTCGGTCTGGTCGTGCGTCACGTAGACGGTCGTGACGCCCAGGCGGCGCTGGAGCGAGGCGATCTGCGTACGGGTCTGGACGCGGAGCTTGGCGTCGAGGTTCGACAGCGGCTCGTCCATGAGGAACACCTGCGGCTGGCGCACGATCGCGCGGCCCATGGCGACACGCTGGCGCTGACCACCGGAGAGCGCCTTCGGCTTGCGGTCGAGGTACTCGGTGAGGTCGAGGATCTTGGCGGCCTCCTCGACGCGCTGGCGGATCTCGGCCTTGGGGGTGCCGGCGATCTTCAGCGCGAAGCCCATGTTGTCCGCCACCGACATGTGCGGGTACAGCGCGTAGTTCTGGAAGACCATCGCGATGTCGCGGTCCTTCGGCTGGACGTCCGTGACGTCGCGGTCGCCGATGAGGATGCTGCCGCCGTTGACGTCCTCGAGGCCGGCGAGCATGCGCAGCGAGGTGGACTTGCCGCAGCCCGAGGGGCCGACGAGGACGAGGAACTCGCCGTCCTCGACGTGCAGGTTGAGCTGGTCGACCGCGGGGCGCTCGGTGCCCGGGTAGATCCGCGTCGCGTGGTCGAAGGTGACCGTAGCCATGGTTGCAATCCCTCCACCGGCAGGTACGTGCCGGACGATCCGTTGTGGGTGGGTGCCGTTGCTTACACGCTGCCGTGTCGGCGGTGACACATTCTGTTGTCCCGGCGCTCCGGGGCCTCGGCCGGAAGGCCTCGGGTCGGTGCGCCGGGACGATCGTACATGCCCCGGGCGTGAGTTCTGACACAGCCCAGGTCAGGGCCCCGGGACGGTTCGGAAAGGGCTGTCCGTCAGCCCTCGAGCGCGTCCGCGAGACGCTGCAGGAGGGCGGCGAGCGCGTCCGCGTCCGCCACGCGCTCGGCCGCGAGCGTCGGCCCGGCGCCCACCTTGACGCCCAGGTCGCCCGGTCCGAGCACCTCGAACGCCGCCTCGTCGGTGGTGTCGTCGCCGGCGTACAGCACGAGCCCGCGGAGCCGTTCGTCGCCCTCCTCCAGCTCCTCGCGCAGGTGCTCGACGGCGATCCCCTTGGAGGTGGGCAGGACGGCGATCTCGACCACGTCCTTGCCGTGCATCGCGTGCAGGCCGAGGCGGGCGGCGACCGCGTCGGCGTCGGCCGTCGCGGCGCGCGCGCCGTCGGGGTCGCAGAGCCGGGTGTGCAGGACGGCGGCGCTCGGCTTGTCCTGCACCCACGCGCCGCGCCGCCCGTCGACGGCGTCCTGCAGCCCCTCGCGCAGCCGCTCCAGGGTGGCGGCCTGGGCGTCGGTGAGGCGCAGCGGCACCGCGTCGACGCCGTGCGCGGTGACCCGGCCGGTCTCCGCGCCGTGGCTCCCCACGAGGTACGTGCCGGCCGGGACGCCGGACCGGGCGGCGAGGTCCGTGAGGTTGCGGCCCGAGACGAGGGCGAGCCGCAGCTCGTCGCCGCCGGCCGGCACGGGACGCGCCGCGAGGGCCGCGAGCCGGTCCACCGCCGCCCGCGCGGCCGGCGTCATGGCCGACGCGGACGGGTCGTCGACCAGCGGCGCGAGCGTGCCGTCGAAGTCGAGCGCGACGAGCCGTGCGACCCGCCGCGTCGCGTGGTCGGGACGGTCGGGCCGCCCGGCGAACGCGAGCACCGCGGCCTCGGCCGCCGCGTCGCCGTCTGGCACGGGCCCGGTCACCCGCTGCCCGGCCACCTGAGGCTCGTCCACCTGAGGCTCGCTCACCCGCGGCTCGTCCGGGCCGGCATGGCGGTGAGCACGCCGAGGAACGTCTCGGACCACTTCGCGACGTCGTCGGCCATCACCTTGCGGCGCAGCCGGCGCATCCTGCGCCGCTGCTCGCGCGGGGGCATGTGCGCCGCGGCGACGATGGTGTCCTTCATCCCGTCGATGTCGTGCGGGTTGACCAGGAGCGGCCCGGGGGCGAGCTCGTCCGCGGCACCGGTGAACTCGCTCAGCACCAGCACCCCCTGCTCGTCCGAGCGCGCCGCGATGTACTCCTTCGCCACGAGGTTCATGCCGTCGCGCAGCGACGTCACGAGCATGACGTCGGCGGCCAGGTAGAGCGCCGCCATCTCGTCGGGCGGATAGGAGTGGTGCAGGTAGTGGATCGCGGAGTGCCCGAGCTCGCCGAACTCCCCGTTGATGCGGCCCACGAGGACCTCGACGTGCTCGCGCAGGTCCTGGTAGGCCCCCACGTTCTCGCGGCTGGGGCTCGCGACCTGCACGAGCGTCGCGCCCTCGACGTCGAGCCGGCCGTCCTGCAGCAGCTCGCCGTACGCCTTGATGCGGTGCCGGATGCCCTTGGTGTAGTCGAGGCGGTCGACGCCCAGCATCATCACCTTCGGGTCGCCGAGGTCGGCGCGGATCTCCTTGGCGCGGGCCTGCACCTCGGGTCGGCGGGCCAGCGCGTCGAAGTGGTGGGAGTCGATCGAGATGGGGAACGCCGCGGCCCGCACGTGGCGGGCGGGGCGGCCGTCCTCCTCCGCGACCGTGATGATCGGCCCGCGGGTGGTGTGCTTCGTGAGGCGTCGCACGGAGCGCACGAAGTTCGAGGCGTCGCCGCCGCGCTGGAAGCCGATGAGGTCGGCGCCCAGCAGCCCCTCGACGATCTGCGTGCGCCACGGCAGCTGCTGGAACAGCTCGACCGCGGGGAAGGGGATGTGGTCGAAGAACCCGATCCGCAGGTCGGGCCGCAGCTCGCGGAGCATCTTCGGCACCAGCTGGAGCTGGTAGTCGTGCACCCACACGACGGCGCCCTGCGCCGCCTGCGCGGCCGCGGCCTCGGCGAACCGGCGGTTCACGCGGCGGTACGCGTCCCACCACTGCCGGTGGTACGTCGGAGGAGAGATGACGTCGTGGTACAGGGGCCAGAGCGTGTCGTTGGAGAAGCCCTCGTAGTACCGCTCGATCTCGGGCTTGCTGAGCGTGACCGGCACCAGGAGCATGCCGTCGGCCTCGAAGGGCTCGTGCTCGAGGTCGGGGGCGCCGGACCAGCCGACCCAGGCGCCGTCCGCCTCGCGCATCACGGGCTCGAGCGCGGTGACGAGGCCGCCGGGGGAGCGGTGCCAGTCCACCCCGCCGTCGGCGTCGACCGTGAAGTCGACAGGGAGCCGGTTGGCGACGACGACGAGGTCGTACCCGTCGCCCTTCCGACGATGGCTGCTTGACGAACCTTTGCCTGCCAAGGGACCTCTCTCCACGAGTTCTGCCAGGACTCCATCAAGGACTCCGGAGGACGTCGAACGGACCACGTCCTCCCCGGACAGGGTACCGACGGGGCCCGTGCCTCGCCGGGGCGCGGACCGACGTCACACCCGCACGACCCGTCCTCGACCGTCCTGTGACCTGCCGCGGACCCGCGCGGCACGGCGCGCCGCGGGGGGTCCGGACGGCTACGGTGTGCCCCATGGGCGAGGTCGACGCGATGCAGGTCCCGGGGCGGACCCCGGTGCCCGGCCCGCCGTCGGCCGCGCGCGACGACGGAGCGCAGGACGGCGCGGCGCGGGACGGCGCGACGTCGGGCCAGGTGGCGCGTGCCCCGCGGTCCCGTGACGGCGGCCTCGCCGAGGGGGCCGAGGTCGGCGGCTACACCGTCGTCCGGCCGCTCGGCAGCGGCGCGATGGGCGCCGTCTACGAGGCGGTCGACGGCGGCGGCGGCCGGGTGGCGCTCAAGGTGCTGCACGCCCACGTCGACGCCGACCCCGCCGGGCGCGAGCGGCTGCGGCGCGAGGCCGCGGCCCTGCAGCGCCTGCGGCACCCCGCCGTCGCGCAGGTGCTCGACGCCGAGCTGGAGGGTCCGTACGCGTTCGTCGTGACCGAGCTGGTGGACGGCGTCACCCTCGAGGAGGAGGTGGACGGGCGCGGCCCGCTCGACGCCGCCGACGTCTTCTCCCTCGCCGACCAGCTCGCCGCCGCGCTCGAGGCCGTGCACGACGCCGGCGTGGTGCACCGCGACCTCAAGCCGTCCAACGTGATGATCACCGCGCAGGGGCCCGTGCTCATCGACTTCGGCATCGCGCAGGGCCCGGGCGACACCCGGACCACGTCCGCCGGGTTCGTCATGGGCACCCCCGGCTACATCGCGCCCGAGCTGCTCGACGGCGGCGCGCCCGTCGCCGAGACCGACTGGTGGAGCTGGGCGGCCCTGCTGTCGTTCGCCGCCACCGGCCGCTCGCCGTTCGGCGTCCGCCCCACCGAGCTGGTGCTGCGGCGCTCGCGGGAGGGGAGGCCCGACCTCCACGGCCTGCCCGCCCGCACCGCGCGGGCGCTCGCGGGGGCGCTCCAGGCGGACCCGGCCCTGCGCTGGGGGCCGACCGAGGTGGCCCGCGCCCTGCGTCGCGACCTCGACGACGCCCTCGGAGGCGCCCCCGACCCGTGGGCCGGGCCCGACGCCACGCAGCGGATCGTGCAGTCCGCCGAGACGCAACGGGTGGGCCTGCCCACGCAGGTCGTCGCGGCCGCCGCGGCCCCGGCGTCCTACCCCCCGACGGGCGCCGTCCCGGTCGCGCCGGGGGCGTCGCCGGTCGCGCCGCCGCCCCCGCCGCCGGTCGCGCCGGACCGGCCCACCACGTCCGCCCCCGCCACGCCGGCCGACGCCGACGACCCCACGCAGACGATGACCGCGCTGGAACGCGACCGGCTGCAGGCGCAGGACGGCGGCACCCGCGCCATCCCGATCGGCGACGTCCGGTACAAGGGCTACGACCAGCTCGTCGAGGAGCTGCCGCCGGAGCCCCCGGGCCCGTACGAGCGCCCCACGCACCGGCGGCGCACCGGGACCGCCGTCGCCGTCGCGCTGGTGCTCGTCGCCCTCGCGGCCACGCGCCCGCTCATCGGCTTCGGCGCCCTCGTCGCGCTCGTCCTCGTCTGCCGGTCCGTGGCGACGTCGGGCGACCGGCTGCACTCGCGGCGCGAGCACAAGGGTGTCCGCCGCTCCGACGGGTTCGTCGGCACGCTCCTGTTCCCCTGGCACGCGCTCCTGGGGATCCTCGGGTCGATCCCTGCGGTGCTGGTCGGCGCGTGCGCCGCGCTGCTGACGCTGCTGGCCGGCTGGTGGTTGTTCGGCGCCGGCCACCTCATCATCCTGCCGCGCGGGGACCTCGAGGCGCGTTCCCAGGGCGGGATGAACGAGGACATCGTGTTCAACGGGGTCCTCGCGGGGGTGATGGTCGTCGCGCTCCTCGCCACCTGGTTCGGCCCGGCCGGCGGCACCGCGCGCGAGGGCGGCCGCATCATCCTCGGGAAGATCGCGCCGGGCCGCATCGGCGCGGCCGTCGTCGTCGGCGTCTGCCTGGTGGCGACGGTGATCCTCGTCGCCCCTGTGCTCACCGACCCGACGATCGAGTGGTGGCCGCTCAGCGGGCCGCCCGAGATCCCCTGACCGACGCGCATCCGGCGCCCGCCGGTCCGGCAGGACGTTCCCGGCGAACGCTCAGCCGCCGCGGGTAGGCTTCGCCCCGTCCGGCGCTGCCGCGCCGCCCGACCCCCGAGATCCTCGAGGACACGATGTCGACGAAGAACCCGAACATGACGAAGGCGCAGCGCCGCGACGCCGCCCGCGCCGAGGCGCTCGCCCTGCGCGAGAAGGAGCAGCAGCGCGACCGGCGCAACCGGATCATCACCCTGTCCGTGCTCGCCGTCGCGCTCGTCGCGCTCGGCGTCGTGGTCTGGATGATCCTGCAGCAGGGCGCGAAGAAGAACGTCGACGACGTCCCCCTGTCCGAGGTGACGATGCCCTCGACGGCGCAGGAGAACGGCGGCATCCCCGTCGGCGCCGACAACGCGGCCGGGACGACCAACGACGACGCGCCCGTCATCGACGTCTACCTCGACTACATGTGCCCCGTGTGCGGCCAGTTCGAGCAGGTCAACGCGGCGGGCATCGACGAGATGGTCGGAGCCGGCGACGCGACCGTCGTCTACCACCCGATCTCGATCCTCGACCGCCTCTCGGCGGGCACCGAGTACTCGACGCGCTCCGGTGCCGCGGCGGCCTACGTCGCCGACCAGGCGCCCGAGGTGTTCCCCGCCTTCCACGCGGCGCTGTTCACCAACCAGCCCGCGGAGAACACCGAGGGCCTGTCCGACGAGCAGCTCGCGACCTACGCCGAGGAGGCGGGCGCGCCCGCCGAGGTGGCCTCCGCCATCGAGGACGGCACCGCGCGCGAGACGTTCGGGCAGTACGTCCACTCGGCCACCCTGGCCATCCAGGAGACGGACGGCTTCACCGGCACGCCGTACGTGCTGGTCGACGGCGAGGTCGTGCAGAACTGGAACGACCCGGCCGGCCTGCAGGACGCGGTCACGGCCGCCGCGGGCAGCTGACCCGCGCGCGGCACGGCCTGCCCGTCCCGGTAGGCTGTGCCGCGCTCCCGCCGCCTTAGCTCAGCTGGTAGAGCTCCCGTCTTGTAAACGGAAGGTCGTCGGTTCGAATCCGACAGGCGGCTCCACGCACCCGGAACGTGCACCCGGAACGTGCACCCGGAACGTGCACCCGGAACGACGAGGGGGCGGACCATGGCCTGGCCACGGTCCGCCCCCTGGTCGTTCCCGGTCGTCAGCGGGCGTCTTCCGCCGGAGGCCAGGCGGCGGGCTCGCCCCACTTCGGCGCACGGCCGTCGCCGCTGGACGTGTGCTTGATCCGGCGCTGCACCCAGGGGACGACGTGCGTGCGCGCCCACTGCGCGTTGGCGCGCGCCCGCTCGACGAACGCCGCCGGTGGCAGCGGGTCGAGCGCGACGGCGTAGTCGGCGTCGTCGGGCTCGAGGCCGAGGCCGACCAGTCCGGCGTCCGCGACGCGGCGGTGGCCCTCCGGGGTGAGGTGGATGCGGTCGTCGGCCCACATGCGCAGGTCGAACAGCGGGTCGAGGCCCCACAGGTCCAGCACGTGCGCGCCGTGCTTGCGCGCGATGGTCCAGATGTTCGCGTTGAACTGGCCCACGCGGCCGCGGGTCCAGCTCAGTCCGGCGCCCGCCTTGAAGCCCGTGCCGAGCAGCACCTCGGCGCCCGTCGCGCGGATCTTCGCCACGCCCTGCTCCAACCGGGCCGAGAGCACGTCGATGTCGGCCTGCGGGCGGAGGATGTCGTTGCCGCCGCCGACGAACGACACCAGGTCGGGCTGCATCGCCAGCGCGACGTCGACCTGCTCGTCGAGGATGTGGCGCAGCAGCCGGCCGCGGATCGCGAGGTTCGCGTACTCCAGGGCGGGCGCGCCGGCGGCAGTGCGACGTTCCGACAGCGCGCCCGCGAGCCGGTCGGCCCAGCCGCGCTGCTTCGCGTCCGACTCCGTGCCCGCCGGGGCCGGGGTGCCGTCGTCGAACGGGTACGGGTCCCACAGGCCCTCGCTGAACGAGTCGCCGATCGCGACGTAGCGCGCCCACGGGGGTGCGGACGCGGGCGCGTCGCCGGGGGTCGTGCCGTCAGGGGTCGGGGTGGGGGCCTGCGTGGTCACGTCCGCCATTGTGCTCCTCGCGCGGCGGTGGGCGCTCGGGGCGACGACGCGGTTCGTCGTGCGGCGCCGTCCCTCCCGTCCCGCGGCGTCAGGCGAGGCGCCAGTCCACGGGCGTGCCGCCCTGCGCCTCGAGCAGCGCGTTGACGCGCGAGAACGGGCGCGAGCCGAAGAACCCGCGGTACGCGGACAGCGGGCTGGGGTGCGCGCTCTCGACGGTCGGGACGTCGCCGAGCCAGGGCTTGAGCGACGCTGCGTCGCGCCCCCACAGGATGGCGACGAGCGGGCCGCCGCGGGCGACGAGCGCCTTGATCGCCGCCTCGGTGACCTGCTCCCAGCCCTTGCCACGGTGCGACGCCGGCGTGCCGGGCCGCACGGTCAGCACGCGGTTGAGCAGCATGACGCCCTGGTCGGCCCACGGGCGCAGGTCGCCGTTCGACGGGGTGGGGACGCCGACGTCGTCCGCGAGCTCGGTGTAGATGTTCACGAGCGACTTCGGGACGGGGCGCACGTGCGGCTGCACGGAGAACGACAGGCCCATCGGGTGCCCGGGGGTGGGGTAGGGGTCCTGCCCGACGACGAGCACGCGCACGTCGGCGAGCGGGCGGGAGAACGCCGCGAAGATGTTCGGCCCCTCGGGCAGATACGTGCGGCCGGCGGCGACCTCCGCGCGCAGGAAGTCGCCCATCGCGTGGATCTGCGGCTCGACGTCGGCCAGCGCGGCCGCCCAGTCCGGCGCCATGACCTGGTCGAGGGGCGGCCGGGTGGTCGTCGTCGTGCCGGGGCCGGTCGTCGAGGTGTCCACGCGGCGACGCTAGCGCACCCGCCCGGCGAGTTGTCAGAGTCACGTGGGGGTATGGGGCGACGTGGCTCTGACAGGTCGCGAGCGCCGTGAGTTGTCAGAGGCAGGTCGGGGTATGGCGCCTTGTGGCTCTGACAAGTCGCGGGATCGCGGCACGCGGGGCGACGTCGTCGGGGCGGGCGCGCGGACGCGCCATACTGGGACGCCATGAGCGAGATCCTGGTCCAGGAGGTCCAGCCTGACCCGGAGGCGTCGGGCACGACGGCGACCGAGTCGTCCACGGCGTCGTCCGCGGCGTCGTCCGCGGCGTCGGCGGACGGCGACCTCTCCGACCGCGACCGCGAGATCCTCGCCTTCGAGCGGCAGTGGTGGAAGTACGCCGGGGCGAAGGAGCAGGCGGTGCGCGAGCTGTTCGGGCTGTCCGCGACGCGCTACTACCAGGTGCTGAACGCCCTCATCGACTCGCCCGCGGCGCTCGCCCACGACCCGATGCTCGTCAAGCGGCTGCGGCGGATGCGCTCCACGCGCCAGCGCGCCCGGTCGGCGCGGCGCCTCTCCGACGGCCAGGGCTGACGGACAGGGCCGACAGCCGGGCAGACGACGCGCGCGTGACCTGGGCGGACCGGCGCACCAAGGGCTTGCTGAGAGCAGCCTGGACGGGCGGCCACCCAGAGCGGCTACCCTGTCCGCCGTGAGCAAGAGCCATTACTCCTACCCGCCCGACGAGTTCGACGTCCGCGGGCCCGAGGGCACGCCGGTCGGTGTGCATCGTGAGCCGCGCAGCGGGTGGAGCTCGGTGTGGCCGTTCCTGCTGATCGTCGTCGTGTGCGGCGGCCTCGCGGTCGGCATCGTCTCCTTCCTGTCCGACGACGGCGAGCCGGCCACGCCTCCCGCGGCCGAGCAGTCCGCCGGCACGGGCGCCGACGAGCCGGAGGCGTCCGCCTCGGAGGAGGCCCCGGCGGACGGCGAGGAGGCTCCCGCCGACGGCGAGGAGGGCGGCGACGCCTCGGAGGAGCCCACGGACGGCGAGTCGGAGGAGGCCACCGACCTGCCCGGCGACCCGGCGGCGGCGAACCTCGAGGCGCCGGTCATCGTCTACAACGACGGCGCCCCGGCGGGTTCGGCGGGTGAGGCCCAGGGCGTCCTGGCGAACGATGCCGGATTCACCGACGTCGCCGCGGGTGACGCTCCGGACGCGCCGGTCGAGATCGCCGGCGCCTACGACGACACCACCGTGCTGTACGGCGCGGACCGTGCGGACACCGCCAGCGCGGTCGCCGAGGCGCTCGGCGTCGACCCGGCCGACGTGCAGCCTTCGGACGACGTCTCGGCCAGCGAGCAGGCCGTCTGGGTGGTCCTCAAGTCGCCCGTCGGCTGAGGCGTCGTCACCGTCCGGGATGTCGGCATCTCGCATGCCGACATTCCGGACATCGGTGCTTCCCTTGCCGTGATCGGCGCTACTAGGCTCCCGTTCACCGCGGGGTGCCTGCCCCGCGGCCGAGAAGCACGAGGAGAGGTACATGGCCCAGGGCACCGTCAAGTGGTTCAACGCGGAGAAGGGGTACGGGTTCATCACCCCGACCGCAGGCGGGCAGGACCTGTTCGTCCACTACAGCGCCATCCAGACCGACGGGTACCGCACCCTGGACGAGGGGCAGGGCGTCGAGTTCGAGGTCGGCCAGGGGCAGAAGGGTCCGCAGGCCGAGCAGGTCCGCCCGCTCTGACCACGCCGTCGACAGCGGTCGACAGCCGTCGACAGCCGTCGACAGCCGTCGACCAGCGGCTCGACCAGCGACTCGACCAGCGACTCGACCAGCAGGTCGTCACGAAGGCCGGCACCGCAGGACGCAGGGACGCGTCCGGGGTGCCGGCCTTCGTCGTCCCCGCGCGGCCGGTGCGCGCTGCACGCCCTCGGCGAACGTCTTGCACTCGCCACCCGAGAGTGCCAATAATGGCTTAGCACTCTCGGCCTGTGAGTGACAGCCGCCCTCCGGGGCGGCGTGCTCCCGGGCCGCGGGTGAAGCATTCGGGTCGTTCGGTGAGACCCTCCGCGCGTGCGTGACCTGAACGCCGCGGGGTGGGTCGTCCGTCGCGGGCGCCGGCCGGCCATCTCAGCCACCAGCGGAGGATCAGTCCCCATGGCCAAGATCATCGCGTTCGACGAGGAAGCTCGTCGGAGCATGGAGCGCGGGCTCAACCAGCTCGCCGACACCGTGAAGGTCACGCTCGGCCCCAAGGGCCGCAACGTCGTCCTGGACAAGAAGTGGGGCGCCCCCACGATCACCAACGACGGTGTCTCCATCGCCAAGGAGATCGAGCTCGACGACCCGTACGAGAAGATCGGCGCGGAGCTCGTCAAGGAGGTCGCCAAGAAGACCGACGACGTCGCGGGTGACGGCACCACCACCGCCACCGTGCTCGCCCAGGCGCTCGTGCGCGAGGGCCTGCGCGTCGTCGCCGCCGGCGCCAACCCGATCGCCGTCAAGCGCGGCATCGAGAAGGCCGTCGAGGCCGTCACCGAGCAGCTGCTCAACGCCGCGGTCGAGATCGAGACCAAGGACCAGATCGCCGCCACGGCCGCCATCTCGGCCGGCGACGCCTCCATCGGCGAGCTCATCGCCGAGGCCCTCGACAAGGTGGGCAAGGAGGGCGTGATCACGGTCGAGGAGTCGAACACGTTCGGCCTCGAGCTCGAGCTCACCGAGGGCATGCGCTTCGACAAGGGCTTCCTCGCCCGCTACTTCGAGACGGACCCGGAGCGCCAGGAGGCCGTCCTCGAGGACCCGTACGTCCTGATCGTCGAGTCGAAGATCTCGAACGTCAAGGACATGCTGCCGGTGCTCGACCAGGTCATGAAGGCCGGTCGCTCGCTGCTCATCATCGCCGAGGACGTCGAGGGCGAGGCCCTGGCCACCCTCGTGCTGAACAAGATCCGCGGCACCTTCAAGTCCGTCGCCGTCAAGGCCCCGGGCTTCGGCGACCGCCGCAAGGCCATGCTGCAGGACATCGCGATCCTCACCGGCGGCCAGGTCATCACCGAGACGGTGGGCCTCAAGCTGGAGAACGCGACCCTGGACCTGCTGGGCCAGGCGCGCAAGGTCGTCGTGACCAAGGACGAGACCACGATCGTCGAGGGTGCGGGCGACGCCGAGCTCATCTCGGGCCGCGTCAACCAGATCCGTTCCGAGATCGAGAAGTCGGACTCGGACTACGACCGCGAGAAGCTGCAGGAGCGCCTCGCCAAGCTGGCCGGCGGCGTGGCCGTCATCAAGGCCGGCGCGGCCACCGAGGTGGAGCTCAAGGAGCGCAAGCACCGCATCGAGGACGCCGTCCGCAACGCCAAGGCCGCGGTCGAGGAGGGCATCGTCGCCGGTGGTGGCGTCGCGCTGATCCAGGCCGGTGCCGCCGCGTTCCCGAAGCTGGAGCTCGAGGGCGACGAGGCGACCGGTGCGCAGATCGTGCGCGCCGCGATCGACGCCCCGCTCAAGCAGATCGCCGTCAACGCCGGCCTCGAGGGCGGCGTCGTGGCGGAGAAGGTCCGCAACCTCACCCCGGGTCACGGCCTCAACGCCGCGACCGGCGCGTACGAGGACCTGCTGGCCGCGGGCGTCAACGACCCGGTCAAGGTCACGCGCTCCGCGCTGCAGAACGCCGCGTCGATCGCCGCGCTGTTCCTCACCACCGAGGCCGTCGTGGCCGACAAGCCGGAGCCGGCCGCGGCCGCCCCGGGTGGCGACGGTGGCATGGGCGGCATGGACTTCTGATCCAGTCAGCCTGAGCCGGCGCGCACGCGCTGACGCACGACGGCGGCCGGTCACCCCGCGAGGGGTGGCCGGCCGCCGTCGTGCGCCCTGGACTCTGTCAGCGGGTCGCGAAGAGCCGCGTGGCCTGAGCCTCGGCGTCCGCGTAGGTGCGCGACGCCGACGACAGTGCCGCCGTGACGGCGTCGAGCGCCGCCTCGACCTGCGTCTGGGTGGCCTGCCACTGGCCCATGACGCCCGCGAACTGGGTGGCCGCGCCCCCGTGCCAGCTGGACTGCAGGTCCTGCAGGTGCCGCATCATCGCCCCCACCTCGGAGCGGATCGCCGCCACGGAACCGTTCACCGCCGCGCTCGCCTGCGCGACCCGCTCGCTGTCGACCTCGTACCGCACGTGTCCTCCTTCGTCGCCGTGCCCCCTGCGGGGTTGCCGACGACGACGTTACGGAGCGTGCGGGCACCATGGCCGCCGTCGTCCACAGGGTGTGGACAACCCGGCGTTCCGCCAGGTCAGGAGGCCGGCCGCTCCTCGAGCAGGCGGCGTTCCTTCATCAGGCGGTGCAGCTCGCCGTCGAGGTTCTGCCGCGCCGCCTCCTCCCACGCCGCACCCATCGGGCTGAAGTACAGCGACGGGCGCGCGAGCAGCTTGGTCAGCACGCGGATGCGGGCGTCCAGGTAGTCGGGGAGCGGGATGTGCGAGTACTCCGCCCGCACGTTCGCCATGTACGCCTTGTAGCGCTGCGGCTCCGCCGCCAGCATCGCGAGGTCCGCGTCGTTGAGCACCGCGGAGTCGACGTCGTCGGGCAGCGGCTTGTGCCGGTCGATCGAGTCGACGAGGCGGGCGGTGCGTGCCACCGCGGCATCCGGCAGGCCGAGACCCGTGAGCTGGGTGCGCGCGAGGTCCGCGCTCACCGTCGTCTGCTCGCCGCCCTGGTTCGCCTGGGCGACCTTGCGCGTCGCGTCGAACACGGCGCCGTGGTACCAGGCGGCGAGGCGCACCAGGTCGGGCTCGTGCGTCTCCTGGGACAGCTCGTCCACCCGGTGCAGGACGTCGGCCAGGTGGCGCAGGTTGTGGAAGTGCCGCTCCGGTGCGGACCACCGGTCGATGAGGTCCTCCCCGACGGAACGGATCTCCGCGTCGTCGGCGGTGGCGCCGGCACCGTGACAGGTGCGGACGAACGCGGAGAGGAACCACTGGGGCGCGTCGGCGCTCATGACGCCCATCGCAATCAGACCTTCGGTCGTGGGACTCGGACTGTCCTCCTCCTCGTCAGACTACGACCGCGGGGCGACATCGCACCGCGGGTCGGGGTGCTGGCGACGCCTTCTGGTCAGCCTTCCGGTCAGGCGGAGGAGGACGACGCGCCATCGTAGCCGTCCGCCGCCGGGAGAAGTACCCGCACGGTCATCCCGCCGCCGGGCGTCTCGCTCACCGACACGTGGCCCTGGTGCGCGCCGACGATCGCGGCGACGATCGCCATCCCCAGGCCGGAACCGCCCGACTCCCGATTGCGCGACGAGTCGGCGCGGTAGAACCGCTCGAACACGCGGCTCGCCTGCTCCGGGGTGATGCCCGCGCCGTGGTCGCGCACCTCGACGACGGCGCGGCCGTCGGGCGCCCGGCCCACCGCAACCTCGGCCGGCGAGCCGGCGGGTGTGTGCCTCGCCACGTTCCCCACGAGGTTGGTGAGCACCTGGCGCAGGCGGTCGGCGTCGCCGGTCACGACGACGCCCGACGACGGCGGTGCGCCCGGGGCGAGCCCGGTCACCGCGACCTCGCGCGTCGGGTCCAGGGCGTGCAGGTCCTGGGCGGCGTCGCGGGCCATCGCCCCCAGGTCGACGGGCTCGCGGCGCATCGGCCGGCCCTCGTCGAGGCGGGCGAGCACCAGCAGGTCGTTGACCAGCGTGCTCATGCGGCGCGCCGAGTCCTCGATGCGGCCCATGGTGTCGTCCACCTTGGCGGGCGTGTCGAGCGCGCCCATGCGGTACAGCTCGCCGTAGCCCTTGACCGTGGCCAGCGGCGTGCGCAGCTCGTGGCTCGCGTCGGAGACGAACCGCCGCATCCGGCGCTCCGACTCCTCCTGGGCGGAGAACGCGCGCTCGATCTGGGCGAGCATCGTGTTCAGCGACGCCGACAGCGAGCCCACCTCGGTCGACGTCGGTCGCTCGGGGACGCGCTGCGACAGGTCGCCCGCGGCGATCTCCGCCGCCGTCGTCTCGATCTGCCGCAGCGGCCGCAGCGACCGGTGCACCAGCAGGAAGGAGATCGCCCCGCCGAGGACGACGATGCCGAGCGCCGAGAACAGCAGCGAGCGAGTCAGGTAGGCGACCGTGTGCTGCACGTTCGCCAGCGGGTACGCGACGTACGCGATCACCTGGTTCGTCGGGTCGGCGAGGGACGCGACCCGCCACTGCGTCGGCGTCGTGCCGCCCGCCCCCTCGACGGTGAACGGCTCGCCGTGCCGGTCGTGGACCTCGCTGTACGTCTCGACCGGGATGTCCGGTGTGCCGTACTTCTCGATGTTGGGGGTCCAGCCGATCGGGTCGCTGCTGACCTCGCCGGTCGAGTCCCGGAAGATGACGACGTAGTCGGTGGGCGGGCCGGAGGTGGGGGACTCCGACTGCCGCAGAGTGAGGTTCGCGACCCCCTCTGCGGACTGCCGCAGCTGCTGGTCCACCTGGTCGACGAGGTACCCCGAGACGACGGTGCGTGTCACGACCGCCGCGAGGATCAGCCCGGCGGCCAGGACGAGCACCGTGATGGCGACGAGGCGCGTGCGCAGCGGCAGCCGCTCCATCCACGCCCAGCGCGCGGACCGGCCGGACGACGTCGGGGCGGGCGCCTCGGGGACGGACCGCGGGTCCGCGGGCAGCGCGCGCCCGTCCGCCGTCGTCCCGCTCGGCTCCGTGGGCACCGCGTCGGTCGTCTCCGGTGCGCCGGGCGTGGGCGTGCTCATCGCGGCGCCTGGGGCGCCCGCAGCAGGTAGCCGACGCCGCGCTTGGTGTGGATGAGCGGCGGCAGCGCGACGTCGTCGCCGTCGGGGCCGGTGACGGTGACGTTGTCGATCTTGCGGCGCAGGTAGGAGATGTAGGACTCGACGATGTTCGCGTCGCCGCCCCAGTCGTACTGCCACACGTGGTCGAGGATCTGCGCCTTGGACAGCACGCGGCCCGCGTTGAGCATGAGGTAGCGCAGCAGCTTGAACTCGGTGGGGGACAGGTCGATCTCGGCGCCGGCGCGACGCACCTCGTGCGAGTCCTCGTCGAGCTCCAGGTCGCCGACGCGCAGGACGGCGTCGTCCTCGGGCTCGCCCGCGTGCGTGCGGCGCAGCACGGCGCGGATGCGGGCCACGACCTCCTCCAGGCTGAACGGCTTGGTGACGTAGTCGTCGCCGCCGACGGTGAGCCCCTGCACCTTGTCCTGCGTGTCGTCGCGGGCGGTGAGGAACAGCACGGGGGTGTGCCGGCCGGTGGAGCGCATGCGGCGGGTCACGGTGAAGCCGTCCATGTCGGGCAGCATCACGTCGAGCACGACGAGGTCGGGCTCGACGTCGCGGACGAGCTGCAGCGCCCCGTTCCCGTCACCGGCGGCATGGACCTCGAACCCGGCGAAACGCAGGGACGTGGACAGCAGCTCGCGGATGTTGGGCTCGTCGTCCACGACGACGAGACGTGCCTCGGGTGCGCTCATGTCCTCAGTGTGCGACCGAGGTCTGAGCGTTGCCTGGGAAGGGGCTCGGACCGTGCTGGCGGCCTCAGGTCCAGCGCCAGACCTTCGCCGGCCGCCCCCGGCCGCCGTGCGCCAGGCCGGCCTCGACGAGCCCGGGGAGTCGCGCGAGGTCGCGGTTCAGGTTGCCGCGGTGCACCTGCCCGGTGAGCTGCTCGGTGATCGCCACCGCGTCGGTGGCGGTGAGCTCGGGCCCGGTCAGGGCGCGGGTCAGGTCGAGGTCGCGCCAGAGCATCCCGGCGACGATCGCCCGGCTCGCCGCGAGGATCCGGTCGTGGTCGAACGCGAGGTGCGGGGCGTCGTCGACCGGGAACCACGGCCCTCCGGGCGGCGGTGCGTCGGAGGGTGCGTACGCCGCCCACATGGCGACGGACAGGGACGGGCCGCGCGGGTCGCGGGCCGGTTCGTCGAACGTGCGCAGCTGCCCGACCGCTCCCGGCGGCGACGTCGCGCCCACCTTGTCGAGGGCCCGGTGGGCGGCGTCGACCAGGCGTTCCCCGCTGTGCACGACGACGCCGGGCAGGGCGGTCTCGCCGCGGAACGGGTCCCGGGTGCGCACGGGGGCGGCGACCAGGACCCGCCGCGCGGACCGGTCGTAGGCGAGGGCCACCACGTCGACCGAGACGACGCTGAAGATGTCGGGGGCGGTCATGCCCCTCATGCTGCCCTGCTCGGGGCCGTCCTCCCTGCGCAGTCCGCGGTGCGCCGTGCGCGGTCGGTGCGGCGCGGGCCGTCCGCCGTCAGGACGACGGGCGCCCCCACGGCGTCCTCGACGAGCCGGAGGACCGCGGCCGGGTCGGCCGGCAGCGGGGCGAGGTCGGGGCGCGCGCCCGCCGCCGTGGCCGTGAGCCGCTCGGCGCGGGCGAGGTCGGGGACGGCGTCGAACGCGAGGGGCTCGGGGTCCCCGCCCCACGAGCCGGCGACCAGGAGCGGGGTCCCGGCGGCCGCGGCGTCGGCGACCGCGTCGAGGTGGCTGACGGCGACGCCGTCGACCCGCCCCGCGACGCGCGCGGCGTAGCGCAACGCGGGCAGGTCGAGGTGCCCCGTGCGCCACCCGCCCTGGTAGCGGCCCTCCCGGTTGTCCGGCTCGGGCAGGAGCAGGCCGGGGTCCTCGGTCGGCATGGGGCCTGCGCCGTGCCGGGTCGCGTAGGTGCGGGTGAGCCCGAGCACGAACGGGCGGTGGCCGGCGGCCTCGAGCCCGCGGACCAGGTGGCGGGGCGTCACCGTCGACCAGGTGGTGTGCGGGTGGAAGCCGTGCCACTCGTCGAGGAGCAGGCCCTGGCTGCCCTCGAAGATCACCGTGCCGGCGTCGAGCGCGTCCGCGAGCTGGCGGTCGACGTCGTCGGTGAGCTCGACGTCGGCGGCGATCGCGCACAGCAGCGACGCCATCTCGGACACGGACGGGTGCGCCACGTCCCCGTCGTCGACCGACTCGAGCAGCGGAGCGGCGTACCGGGCGAGCTCATCGAGCGCGGCGACCGTACGACGTCGGTCCCGCAGGGTCGCGAGCGTCGGCGCAGGGCCGGGCGGGGCGGCCGCCGGGACGGTGAAGTTGCCGACGGTGTCGCCCGGCTGCGCCCGGGCCCGCACGGCGAGGTCGTAGGCCACGGTCTCGCCGATGCCGAGGCCCGTCGAGCCGTGCCGGCCCGCGCCGCGCGCGAGCTCCCGCGCCCGGTTCATCGCCGCGTGGACCGGCGTCGTGACGAGGCAGCGGGAGTCGGCGAGCACGAGGCCGAGGGGGTCGTGGACGCCCTGCGCGTCGAGGGCGTGCGCCTCCGCCGCGAGCAGCACCGGGTCGACGAGCATCGGGGCACGCAGCACGGTGCGCACGTCCAGGAACGTGCCCGAGCCGAACTGCCGGAACGTGTGGTGCCGGGCGCCGTGCCGCACGTTGTGGGCGGCCTGGCCGCCCCCGGACCACCGCACCACGGCGACGGCGTCGGGCGCGGTCGCCGCGAGATGGTCGACCGTGGCGCCCTTCGCCTCGTCCCCGTACCCGAGGCCCACGACGACGATTGCCTGGCGTGGTGCGGTGGTCAGCATCGTGGGTCCTTCCTACAGGTCCGCGGGCAGGAGGCCGCCGGTGGCGACGTCCGTGCCGGCCGGGGCCAGGCCGGCGAGGGCCTTGCCCACCGCGGTGGCCCCGGCCGACCCCATCGTGCCGAGGTCGGCGAGCCCCTCGTCGAGCGTGATGGAGTCCTCCATCATCCCGACGGTGAGGGCGATGAGGTCGCACACCGCGTCGGGGTCGTCGAGCTTGAGGAACCGCTCGCCGAGGAGGTCGCGCCAGTGCTCCTCGAGCCACGGGGCGTCGTAGTACGCGGTGAGGTTCGGGACGACGAAGAAGACGTGGAACTTCTCCTCCAGGCGGCGGTAGACCTCGCGCACGTCGAGGTCCCGGAACGCCCGGTCGCCGACGAACTTCCGGATCGAGCTCGCGAACAGCCGGTCCTTGTTGGCCTCGTCCCCGATGAGGAAGCAGTAGCCCTTGCGCCCGCGCTTCTCGAGCGAGTCCAGCCGGGCCCGGGTGGCGAGGAAGTGGGCGGCCAACGCGTAGCCCTCCCGGCGGTCCCCGCCGCCCCCGCACTCGAGGTAGATGTCGCGCAGCTGGGCGTCGATGCGGTTGTCGGACTCGAACTGCCCGACCTGCAGCGGCACCGCGTCGAAGACGTCGTCCCCGATCGCGCCGACGAGGATCTGCGGGTCCTGCGCGTACCCGCCGCGGGTGAGCAGTCCGAGCAGGTCGGGCAGGCGCCGCTGGAGGGTCATGGGGACCTGCCCCATCGAGCCCGTGACGTCGAACAGGACCGCGATCGGGGTGGAGCTCGGGTGCTCGGCGCTGTCGCGGGCCTCGCGGGCCGTCGCGCCGTACGCGTCGAGGGCGGGCGCGGCCGTGCGCTGGTCGCGCGGCACGCGCCGCATCCTCGTGGAGTAGCCGAAGTCGTCCTGGCCGCGGGCGCGGCGCGCGGCCGCCGCGGCGGTGAAGGTGCTGGTGTCCCACTGTCCTGCGCCCATGACGGGCTCCTTTCGTCGGGGGCCGGTGGCCCCGTGGTCTGTGTGCTAGGCCGCGTCCGGCAGGGCGAACGGGCGGTACCTCCGCGCGCCGTACAGGCGGCGCAGCAGGAGGTCGTACTCGGCCCGACGGCGGTCCGGGGCGAGGCCGGCCGACGCGCGGGCCCAGGCGCGCTGGCGTGCGGCGTCGGGCTGGTCGTCGAGCATCGCGTCGAACAGGTCGGCGACCTCGCCGGCGGCGGCGCTCGCGTCCCAGCCGGTCAGGACGACGCCGTGCCGGGCGGGGTGCACGAGGACGGTGTCGACGTCCACGACGGCGGGCTGCGCCGCGAGGTCCAGGGCCAGCAGGACGCGGCGGGCCATCCACGCCCAGTCGCGCCCGTCCAGGCCGCCCGGGAAGGCGGCGCGGACCTCGCGCAGGGTGTGCAGTCCCGCGGGCAGGGTGTAGGCGACCCACGTCCGGCCCGCGGCGGTGCCGCCGTCGACGGGGGCGGGCGCGAAGGCCGCCAGGCCTGCCGCGGACAGGGTGCGGGCGGCCGCGAGGAGCTCGGCGGTGCTGCGGCGCTGCGTCCGGCTGAGCGCGACGTGGACGAGCAGGTCGTCGGTCGCGTACGTGCTGACGAGCTCAGTCCGGTGCAGTCGGTGGGCGAGCGTGTAGGTGCGGTGCCGCCCGACGACGTGCGGGGCCGTCCGCGGCCCGGGGGCGGCGGACGCGGCACCGCGGCACCACTGCTCGTACAGGTCGTTGAGCCGGGCCGTCGCACCGTGTGCGACGCCGGCTGCGATTCCGTGGCCGGCGGCGACGTCGGGGTGGACGAGTGCGACGAGGCGGCGATAGGTCCGCCGGGCGCGGCGGGCGGCCTCGGGGTCCGTCGGTGCTCCGGCGAACAGGTCCGTCGCCGACCGTGCGGTGATGACCTCCATGACGGCCGCTGCCTCGATGTCCATAAGTTTTACTCTAAATGAGTAATAAGGGGATGGCAAGGGGTGACAGGGCGCGGTGTCGGCGGCGCGCCCCATGATGGGCGGGTGCGGATCACGGGGGAGCAGCGCCGGCGGCGGCTGGTCGTGCGGCAGCTCGCGCTCGGCGTGGGCGGGCCGGGGTGGCCGGCGGCGACGACGCCGGAGGAGGTCACGCGGCGGCTGGTCGCGCTGCACGCGACGGACGCGCCGAGCGTGCACCTCGCGGTGCTCGCGCGGGTGCCGGGGCTCGGGCTCGACGACGTCCGGGACGCCCTCTTCGGACGGCGCAGCCTCGTCAAGGTGCTGGCGATGCGGCGCACGATGTTCGTCGTGCCGCGCGACCTGGTGCCGGTGGTGCACGCGGCGGCGTCGGCCCCGGTCGCCTCACGGCTGCGGGCACGGCTGCTCAAGGAGCTCGCGACGCTGCCCACCGACCCGGCCGTCGACGACCCGGCGGCGCTGCTCGCGGCCGCCGAGGCGCAGGTGCACGCGGCCCTCGCCGCGGGACCGCTCGACGGCGCCGAGCTCTCCCGGGCGGCGCCGCTGCTGCGCACCGCGTTCCTGCCCACCACGGACAAGGCGTGGGACGTGCGCCGCACCATGACGTCGCCGCTGCTGTCGGTGCTGTCCGCGGAGGGCAGCGTGGTGCGGGGCGAGCCGCGCGGGGCGTGGTCGTCGCCGCGGCACGTGTGGTCGCCGATGACCGACTGGTTCCCCGACGGCATCCCCGACATGGACGAGGAGGCGGCGCGCGTCGCGCTCGCCCGCGCGTGGCTCGATGCCTTCGGGCCCGCCACGGTGGCGGACCTGAAGTGGTGGACCGGCTGGAACCTCGGGCAGGCGCGCCGGGCCGTCGCCGCGCTCGACGTGCGCGACGTCGAGCTGGAGGTGGGACCGCCGGGCGCCGACGCCGTCGTCGCGGACGGCGTCATGCTGCGCGACACCGACCTGGACGCGGACCTCGACCCCGCTCTGGACGGCGTCGTCGCCGGTCACGCCGCGCTGCTGCCGACCCTCGACCCCACCACGATGGGCTGGACCGCCCGCGACTGGTACCTCGGCCCGCACCGCGAGCGGATCTTCGACAGCGCCGGCAACGCGGGCGCCACCGTGTGGTGGCAGGGCCGGGTCGTCGGGCTGTGGATCGTGCGGCCCGACGGCGACCTCGCGTGGCGCCTGCTCGAGGACGTCGGCGCGGACGGCGAGGCCGCCGTCGCCGCAGAGGCGGAGCGGCTGCGCGCCGTCCTGGGCGGGAGCACGTTCACCCCCGGCTACACGACCCCGCTCTACCGGGAGCTGCTCGCCTCGGGCTGACGACGCCAGGACGTTGTGAGCGCGATTTCGGGGACTATCCGGACCCGGATAGCCCCCGAAATCGCGCTCACAACAGCGTCAGAGGTAGCGCAGCGGGTCGAACTCGTCGAGCGGGATGATCCGCACGCGCGGCAGCGGGGCGGTGAACGCGTCGGCGTCGCCCTCGAGGTCGAACATCTGCAGGCCGCGCTCCGACAGCTGGGAGAACTGCCCGTTCACGAACTCGCGGAAGGCGAGGAGGCCGACGCGGCGCTCGTCGTCGAGCAGCGCCTCGATCTGCGGCAGGAAGTCGCCGTCATGGCTCGCGAGCAGGACGTCGCCGTCCCGGTCCGCGAGGGCCTCCAGCGTGCGCTGGATACCGACGTCGACGACCTTCTCCGTGCCCGACGACGCCAGCGGGATCGGCTTGTAGCCCATGGCGAGCAGCGCCTGCACGAAGGCCATCGGCATCTGGCCGCTGCTGGCGTTGAGGAAGAACAGGGGGACGACGTCCTGGTCCCACAGCTTCTGCGCGAACGTCGAGATGCGGTCCCAGCGGGGGCGCTCCTCGGGGTTCGGCCGCCGGTTCAGCACGTTCATGCCGAGCGTGGCGTCGATGTTCTCGCCGTCCACCAGGAGGTAGGTGCGGCGGCCCGTGGCCTCTGCCGGGGCGGGAGCGCTCGCGGGGGCCGGGGCGGAGAAGGCGGGAGACATGCCCCTCAGCGTATCGGCACCCACCCCAAAACGATTCGTGGCGTGGACCCGGTGCCCGGTCGGTGACCGAATGGCAGGCGACCGGGTCGCGGCGCCGCGACCGGCAGCACGAGGATCCACGCGAAACCACGAAGAGCCACGAGACAGGAGGACACCGATGTCCCGCACCACTCGTCGCACCGGCCCTGCCGGCAGCATCGCCACCCGGGCCCGCCGATGGCGCCGGGTCGCGACGGCGGCCGTCGCCGCCCTGGTCGCACCGCTCGCCGTCGTCGCGGTCGCCACCGCCGGGGCGGGCACCGCCGCCGCCCACGGCTCCGTCACCGACCCGCCCACCCGGAACTACGGGTGCTGGGAGCGGTGGGGTGACGACTTCCAGAACCCCGAGATGGCCGAGCTCGACCCGATGTGCTGGGGCGCCTGGCAGGCCGAGCCGGCCGCCATGTGGAACTGGAACGGTCTCTACCACGAGGGCATCGGCGGGCGTCACGAGGAGCTGATCCCCGACGGGCAGCTCTGCTCCGGCGGGCAGACCGAGGGCGGCCGGTACGACTACCTCGACACCCCCGGCGGGTGGTACGCCACCGGCGTCGACCACCGGTTCACGCTCACGTTGACCGACGGCGCCAACCACGGGGCGGACTACCTGCGCATCTACGTCTCCAAGCCGAGCTACGACCCGACGACGGAGCCGCTCACCTGGGACGACCTCGACCTGATCAAGGTGACGGACCCGTACCCGACCCAGTCGCCGTACGTGACCGACGTCGACCTGACCGGGTACGACGGCCGCGCCGTGCTGTACACCATCTGGCAGGCGAGCCACGCCGACCAGCCGTACTACCTGTGCTCCGACATCAACATCGGCGGCGGCGACATCGTCGGCGAGGGCCCGGGCGGAGGCGACGGTGGTGAGGACGGCGGCGGCGACGGCGACGGCGGCGAGGACGGTGGTGGCGACGGCGAGGCCGGCGCCTGCACCGCCGACGTGCGCGTCACGAACTCGTGGTCCGGCGGCTACCAGGCCGACGTCACCGTCACGGCGACGGAGCCGCTCACCGGCTGGTCGGTCGACCTGGGCGGCCTGACCGTCGACCAGGTGTGGAACGGCGTGCTCGCCGGCGGCACGGTCACGAACGCGGCGTGGAACGGCACCCTCGGCGCCGGGGGGACGGCCACCTTCGGCCTCATCGGCTCCGGGACGCCCGGCGACGCGAGCGCGGAGTGCTCCGCGACCTGACCCGGCCCTGCTGACGCATCGGGCGTGCTGAAATGCTCCTCAAACGGGCGGTTCGAGGAGCATTTCAGCACGCACGATGACTCGGGGCGCGGCGGCCCGTCAGTACTGCTCGGTGGACGGGGAGATCTGCGGCGACGGCGCGTTGCCCGCCTTGAGGGCGGCGAGCCGGGCCTCGAGCTCGATGTCCTTGTCCGAGGCCTCCAGCTCGGCGAACTGCGAGTCGAGGGACGCCGCCGCGACCTCGGCCTGGCCCATCGCCATGGCCTCCTCGCGGCGCACCGTCTCCTCGTAGCGGGCCAGCTCGCTGGTCGGGTCGAGCACGTTGATGGAGCTGATCGCGCCCTGCACGGTCTGCTGGGCCTGCGCCGCCTTCTGGCGGGCGACGAGCTGGTCGCGCTTGGACTTCAGCTCGCCCAGCTTGTCCTTCATCGCGGCGAGGCCGGTCTTGAGCTTCTCGACCGTGACGCGCTGCTGCTCGATCATCGGCTGGGCCGTCCTGACCTCGGACTCGGCGTCGAGCTGCTTGCGCAGCGCCACCTTGGCGAGGCTGTCGAACTTGTCGGCGTCGACCGTGTTGCCGGCGGTGCGGTACTCGTCGGCCTTGCGCGACGCGGCGAGGGCCTTGGTGCCCCACTCGCTCGCCGCCTGGACGTCCTCGTTGTAGTCCTGCTCGGCCAGGCGCAGGTTGCCGATGGTCTGGGCGATGGCCTGCTCGGCCTCCGCGATGTTGTTCGTGTAGTCGCGGACCAGCTGGTCCAGCATCTTCTGCGGGTCCTCGGCGCGGTCGAGCAGCGCGTTGATGTTCGCCTTCGCGAGCTGGCTGATGCGCCCGAGGATGCTCTGCTTCTGCGTCATGGTCGTGCTTCCTTCCGTCGCCCTGCTGGGGTGATGTGCCGTCGTCGTGTGCCTGCCAGAACGTGCGCCGCGCCGGTCGGGTTCCGCCCGCCGGGCGAGGGGTCAGAAGCGCCCGCCGCGGGACCTCCCGCCGCGTCCTCCGCTGGACATGCCGCCGCCGAAGCCCCCGCCGCCGCGGCCGCCGCCGAACCCACCGCCGTAGCCGCCGCTGCGCCGTCGGCCGCCGCCGTAGCCGCCACCGAACCCGCCGCCGATGCCGCCGCCGGAGCCGCGCAGCACGGAGTCGAGCAGGATCCCGCCCAGCACCATGCCGCCGACGTTCGGGCCGCCCTGCCCACCCTGGTTCGCGCCCCACGTCGACGTGTCCTGCTCCGCGAGCTGGGCCGCCTGCTGGGCGTACCGCTCGGCCCGCTGCGCGCGCTCGAGGGCCGCCGTCGGGTCCTGCGCCTGGAGCGACCGGGCCTCGGCGACGAGGCGGGCCGCCTCGGCCAGGCGGGTCCGGGCCTCGGGGCCGACGGCGCCGCGGCGCGTCGCGACGTAGTCCTGCGTGGCGCGCACCTGCGAGTCGGCTCGGCCGAGCGTGTCGCGCAGCAGGGCGCGGGCGCGCGCGTCCGCCTCCGCCTTCTCGCGCGCCGGGGCGAGGGCGGCGTCGAGGGCGGCCTCCGCCGCGGTGAGCCGGTGCAGCGCGGCGAGCGGGTCGCCGCCCGAGCGGGCGTCGCGCGCCTGGCTCATCGCCGCCTCGGCCTCGGCGAGCGCGGCATCGACCGCGGCCCGGTCCGCCGGACCGTCCGCGGTCGCGCCCGACGGCACGAGGCGGGCCGCGTCGGCCACGTCCTGCCCGATCGACGCGAGGCCCTTGTCGAGGTCCGCGCCGGCGGTGGCGAGCTGCGCGCCCGCCTGGTCGACGGCGTCCAGCAGGGTCCCGGCCTGACCGAGCGCGTTCTGCGCCGCCCGCAGGTGGGCGACGGCGGCGGAGCGGGTGCGGCCGGTGAGCGCGGTGCGGCCCGACGCGACGGCGTCGCGGGCGTGCGCCACGAGCGCGGTCGCCTGGTCGGGGTTGCCGCGGACCGACGCCAGCGCCGACGTCGGGTACGACGCCGCGAGCCCGGCGAGCGTCTCGCGCGCCACCGGGACGCGCGCCTCGATCTCGCCGGCGCGCTGCTCCGTCTCGTCCAGCAGCTCCGGGGCCCGCTGCTGGAGGGAGCGCAGCTCGTCGAAGGCGTCCGTCTGCGCGTCCAGCGACGCGCCCGCGTGCTCGGTCAGCTCGAGGATGCCGGCGAGCAGCTGACGGCGGCGCGGCTCGCTGTCCGGCACGTCGTCGTCGAGCTCCTGGCGCAGGTGGAAGGCCTGCGCGACGTCGGCCTTCGCGGCCTCGAGGGCCGCGGAGAAGTCCTGCGTGGCCTCGAGCCCGAACTCGGCCTGCGCGAAGCCGAGCTCCTGCTCCGACGTCCGCAGGGCATCGTCGATCTCGACGAGCGCGGTGCCCACACGGCGCTCGAGCTCGTCCGTCGGCACGGCGGACAGGTCGTCCGGCCCCGCGGGGGCGGCGGCGCCCCGGTTCTTGCGGCGCGACCGGACCCACAGCCAGCCGCCGACCCCGGCGGCCACGGCGACGCCGCCCACCGCGGCCGCGACGCCCCAGCCACCGCCGCCGGACGACGTCGTGCCGCCCGTGCGGATCGTGTCCGCGGCGGCGATCGCGGCGCCGGCCCAGTCGTCGTCGCGCAGGTGGTCCTCGGCGACCTGCTCCACCTGGTCGAGCTGCGCGTCCGAGAGCCCGTTGTTGGTGTCCACCGACAGCCCGTACGCGCGGTCCTCGGTGGCGACGGCGAGCAGCAGGTCGTTCACCCCGAGGCCCGCGTCCGTCGCGGTGCGGTTCGCCCAGTCGCGGCCGTCCGTGCCGTCGAACGACTCCACGTAGACGACGAACAGCTGGTACGGCGTCTCGTCCGCGAGCTGGTCGAGCGAGGCCTGCACCCGCGCCTCGTCCGCGTCGTCGAGCACCCCCGACTGATCGGTGATCTCGCTGTCGAGCTGGGTCAGGGGAGGGACGGCGGAGGCGCTGAGCGCGAGGACGGCGGCGCCGGCGAGGGCCAGCAGCAGGGCCAGCACGCACGCACCGACGGCCGCTGCGGCGCGGCGCGGCGCAGCGGGGACGACACGGGGATTCACGACCTGATCGTGTCGCGCGCGGGCACACGACGCAATTGCGGCACCTCCGACGGATCGGCCGCCCGGTCGGCGCCCGGTCGCTGCCCGGTCGCTGCCCGGCCGCCGTCAGGCCCCGACGTCGCCCGGGGCCGCCGCACGCAGCCGCTCGAGGAGCGGGCCGGCCGCCTCGTCGAGGAACCGTCCCTGCCGCTCGTCGCCGATCTGCACGAGCGCCAGGTCGGTGAACCCGGCCTCCCAGTAGGCGGAGGCGGCCTCGACGACCGCGTCCAGGTCCGGGCCGCACGGGATGGCGTCCGCGACGTCCTCGGGGCGCACGAACGCGGTGGCGCGGTCGAACGCCTCGGTGGTGGGCAGGTTGGCGTTCACCGGCCAGCCGAGGCCGAACCAGCGGAACTGCTCGTGCGCGCGGGCGATCGCCGCGTCCCGGTCCGGGTCCCACGAGATCGGCATCTGACCGATCTTCCGCGACGGCGGCAGCGCCGCATCCTCGCGGACGGCGTCCCAGCGCTCGACCAGGCCCGCCTTCGGCTCGGTCGCCACGAGGTGGTCGGCCAGCGGCGCGAGGTGCTCGACCGACTGCCGGCCCGAGACGGCCACGCCGATCTCGACCGGCTCGTCCGGCAGGTCCCACAGCCGCGCCGAGTCCACCTGGAAGTGGTCGCCCCTGTAGCTGACGAGGTCGCCGCTGAAGAGCACGGAGATGATCTCGACGGCCTCCGCCAGCAGCTCGTGCCGCTCGTCGACGGCGGGCCAGCCCGCCCCGACGACGTGCTCGTTGAGGTTCTCCCCGGCGCCGAGGCCGAGGGTGAACCGGCCGTCGGAGAGCAGCCCGACCGTCGCCGCCTTCTGGGCCACGACGGCCGGGTGGTAGCGCAGGGTCGGGCAGGTCACGTACGTCATGAGCCCCACGCGCTCCGTGGCGTGCGCCACCGCCCCGAGCACGCTCCACGCGTACGGGGAGTGGCCCTGCGCGTCCAGCCACGGGAAGTAGTGGTCGCTCATGACCTCGAAGTCGAAGCCGGCCCGCTCGCCGCGCACCGCGTAGTCGACGAGGCTCTTCGGGCCGGCCTGCTCGGTCATCAGGGTGTAGCCGAAACGGGTCATGCGGCCACCGTGCGACGGCGGGCGGATGCCCGCACGCCGTCGTCGCCGACTACCTCGCGGCGTCGGGAGCCTCGAGGTCCTCCGCGTCGACGATGCGGTACGCGTAGCCCTGCTCGGCGAGGAACCGCTGCCGGTGGGCGGCGAAGTCCTGGTCCACGGTGTCGCGGGCGACGACGGCGTAGAAGTGCGCCGTCCGGCCGTCCGCCTTGGGCCGCATCACGCGCCCCAGCCGCTGCGCCTCCTCCTGCCGCGACCCGAACGACCCGGACACCTGGATCGCGACCGACGCCTCCGGCAGGTCGATGGAGAAGTTCGCGACCTTGGAGACCACGAGCCGGCTGATCTCGCCCTCCCGGAAGGCGGCGAACAGCTTCTGGCGCTCGCGGACCGTCGTCGCGCCCGTGATGAGCGGCGCGTCGAGGTGCGCGCTGAGCTCCTCGAGCTGGTCCAGGTACTGGCCGATGACGAGCACCTGGTCGTCCGGGTGCTGCGCCACGATCCGCTCCACGACGCGGTTCTTGCCCGGCGCGCACGCGGCGAGGCGGTACTTGTCCTCCGGCTCGGCGGTCGCGTACACCATCCGCTCGTGCTCGGGCAGCGTGAGGCGCACCTCGACGCAGTCGGCGGGCGCGATGTACCCCTGCGCCTCGATGTCCTTCCACGGGGCGTCGTAGCGCTTGGGCCCGATGAGGCTGAACACCTCGTCCTCGCGGCCGTCCTCGCGCACCAGCGTGGCGGTGAGGCCGAGGCGGCGGCGCGCCTGCAGGTCCGCCGTCATGCGGAAGATCGGCGCCGGCAGCAGGTGCACCTCGTCGTAGAGGATGAGGCCCCAGTCGCGGGCGTCGAGCAGCTCGAGGTGGCTGTACACGCCCTTCCGCTTGGTCGTGAGCACCTGGTAGGTCGCGATCGTGACGGGCTTGATCTCCTTGCGGGAGCCCGAGTACTCGCCGATCTCGTCCTCGGTGAGGGTGGTGCGGCGCACCAGCTCGTCGCGCCACTGCCGGGCGCTGACCGTGTTGGTCACGAGGATGAGCGTCGTGGTGCCGCTCTTCGCCATCGCGCCCGCGCCGACGATCGTCTTGCCGGCGCCGCAGGGCAGCACGACGACGCCGGAGCCGCCGTGCCAGAACCCGTCCACGGCCTGCGCCTGGTACGGGCGCATCTCCCACGTCTTCGGCTCCTCGTGCGGGGTGCGCGGGTGCGTGGTGGGGGAGAGGGCGATCTCGTGCTTCTCGCCGTCGACGTACCCGGCGAGGTCCTCCGCCGGCCAGCCCAGCTTCACCAGGACCTGCTTGAGGTGGCCGCGCTCGGACGGGTGCACGACGACGGTCTGCTCGTCGATGCGGTCGCCCACCAGGCCGGCGGTGCGCTTCGACTTGAGCACCTCGGCGAGCACCGCCCGGTCGGTCGACTCGAGCACGAGACCGTGCGTGGGATGCGTGGCGAGCGTCAGCCGTCCGTAGCGGCCCATCGTCTCCGCGACGTCGATGAGCAGCGCGTGCGGCACCGGGTAGCGCGAGTACTCGATGAGCGTGTTCACGACCTGCTCGGCGTCGTGCCCCGCGGCGCGCGCGTTCCACAGCCCCAGGCTGGTGAGGCGGTACGTGTGCACGTGCTCCGGCGCGCGCTCGAGCTCCGCGAACGGCGCGATGGCGCGGCGCGCGTCGTCGGCGCGCGGGTGGTCCACCTCCAGCAGGACGGACTTGTCACTCTGCACGATCAGCGGGCCGTCGGTCATGCGGCTCCTTCTTCCGGGGGTGGCGATCCAGGGTCTCAACGCCGCGGGCGGGCGCGGTTGTTCCGTGCGGGCGTCCGGCGAGGTCAGCCGTCCACGGGCTCCACGCCGGCGATGCGGTGCACGGCGACGGTGAGCTCCGCCTCGCGTGCCGGGTCCAGCGCGCGCAGCCGGCCGCCGTCGAGCCGCAGCGGCTTGAGCGCGCGCCGCTCCAGCGTGCCCGACGCGCCCACCATCTCGATCCACACCACGCGCCCGTCGCGCAGCGCGTCGTGCAGGGTGGCCAGCGCGTCGCCGGGCTCCGTGGTGCGCGGGCCCCCGTTGCTCGTCGTCCGGGGAGCGCGGGCAGGCGAGCCGGCGTCCGACGACGGCGCGGCGCGGTGCGCGCCGGCCAGCCGGTCCACGGCCGTCTCGTCGCCGGCGTCCGCGGCCCGCAGCCGGGCGACGAGGTTCCGGCGCGCGTCGTCGGACGTCGTCTCCGGCTCCGCGGACGGCCCGCGACGCGCGTCGCGGGCGGTGCGGTCCGGGCGCGGCGGGCGGCGCAGGCGGGCGCTGAGCACGCGGCCGTCGGGGCCCTCGACGGCGGACAGCAGGCCGCGGGCGCGCAGCGCGTCGTGCAGCTCGACGGCGGGCACCGCGGCGGCCAGGACGGTCGGCGCGAGGCGCACGAGGCCGAGCTGGGCGAGCCGCGGGTCCGCGACGAGCCCGGCCAGCACCGCCGGGTCGGCCGCGCGCACGTACGACCCGGCCGAGCCGACCCGCAGCGACTCGTGCCGCCGAGCGACGTCCCGGACCAGGTACTCCAGCGGCTGCGGCACGGGCACCCGCGAGCGGGCGGCGAGCGCGTCGAGCAGCTCGTCCGCCGTCGTGCCGTGGTCCAGCGCGCGCGTCACCGACGACGGCGAGAACCGCACCGTCGTCGCCGCACCCCGTGACTCGACGTCCGCCGACCGCTCCAGCAGGACGGCCAGGGCCTGCGACGGCCGACCCGGCACGATGCCCGTGAGGTCGCCCTGCAGCAGCACCTCGTCCACCTCCGGCGGCAGCGCCACGCGCAGGGACTCCTCAAGACCGGCGGGGTCCGCGTCGTCGAGCACCGCGGACCCGGGTCCGGACAGTGCGCCCGCACCGGTCGCGCCGAGCAGCGCGGCCTCCCTCAGCAGGCCGGCGACCGCCTGCTCCGGCGGCACGGTGCGCGGCGCATGCCAGCGCAGCACGGTCATGACGGCGGCCGAGTCGAGCGCCGTGCCCGGCTGGGCGGCCAGCACCTGGAGCACCTGACGGCGCAGCCGCGGCACCCAGCCGCGCTGCAGGTCGCCGGACAGCGGTGCCCGCAGGTTGCCCTTCTCGTCGCGGGAGCCCACCAGCCACGGCGTGCGTCGCGAGCCCGCCCACGCCGCGGCGAGCAGCGCCCAGCGCTCGGCGTCGTCCATCCCCTCCCAGCGGTCGGCGACGGTCGTGGGCCGGTACGACGGCGGCGCCTCGCCGTCGTCGGCCACCACGCCCGCGGCCGCGGCCAGCTCGACGACGAACGCCGCGTCCGCCTCGTCCGCGCCGAGCGCCTGGGCCGTACGGCGCAGGTCGCGCACGCCGAGGCCGCCGCTGCGCAGCACCGCCGGGGCCGTGTCGTCCCAGGCGGCGACCAGGAGGTCGACCCGGCGCACCAGCTCGAGGGCGGCGCTCGCGGCCTCGGCGTCGACGGCGGGCTCCGGCACGGTGCGCCCGTCCGGCCGGGGTGGCGCGAGCTCGGGGGAGCGGTGCGTGCGGCCGCCGCGCAGCGCCAGCCCGACGTCGCGCGGCAGCGTCACGTGCCGGGCGTCCGTGCGCAGCAGCAGCCGCGCGTCGACCAGGGCGTCCACCGCGGCCCGCGCGGCGGTGCCCGGCGCCGGGACCAGGCCGATCGGCGGGCCCCACGTCAGCGCGTCCAGCACCTCGCGTCCGCCGCGGGGCAGGTCGGGCAGGGAGACGCCGCGAGCGTCTCCGTCGGTCAGGATTCCGGCGGCGTTCCCGGACGGCTGGAGACGCTCGCCGGACCGGGACGGCCCGAGTCCCGCCGGATGCGGGCCGAGGACGTCGTCCAGCCCGGGCGCCGGGCGCAGGTCGGGGTGGCCCGGCGCGCCGGCGTCCCACAGCAGCGCCGCGGCCAGCGCGTCGTCGAGCGCGCGCTCGACGGCGGACCCGCCGTCGTCGTCCGGTGCCGGGGACGCGACGTCGTCCGCGCCGACCGCGTGGCGCACGTCGCCGGGGGACACCGGTCCGTTCCCGGCGAGCGCGACGACGGCCTCGAGCGTCTGGAGCGTCCGGGCGTCGGCATGCGCCAGCGCCCGCTCCAGGGCCGTGCGGCTGGACGCGCGGGCGGCCAGGGAGCGCAGCGTCGACGGCGAGGGAGTGGCCAGGTCGGGCCGGGCGCGCAGCAGCGCGAGCAGCTCGGCGTCGTCGCGCCCGCGGACCGCCTCGGTGAACGTGCGGGGCGCGTCCGTGCTGCCGGCGCCGTCCGCGACGTCGGCCTCCGCCGTGCCCCGGGGCGACGTGCTGGCCATCTGATCGATGCTACGCGCCGCCCCCTCGTCGCCGAACAGGTAGTTGTGCACCGAATACGGCCTCAGAACGTGCGCAACTGCCTGTTCGGCGACAGCCCGACGGTCGTCAGCCCTGGGCGGTGCGGCGGCAGACCTCGTCCCACGGGGTGGGCTCGAGGCCCCACTGGGCGCGGGCGGCGGAGTCGTCGAGGACGTACGGCCGCTCCCACTGGTAGCTGAGCTGACGGAGCTCGCGCATGAACGGCGAGACGGCGGCGACGGCGGCGAGCGCGGGCCCGCGCAGCGAGCGGACGCGGACGGGCGGGTGCCCGACGGCGGCGAGCACATCCGTGAGCGCCTGGGCCTGGGTGCGCGGCGCGTTGCTCGGCACGTGCCAGGTGCGCCCGTGCGCGCCCGGGTCCTCGGCCGCGGCGACGAGGGTGCGCGCGACGTCGGCCACGTCGGTGAACGTGTGCGGCAGGTCGGTGCGGCCCATCATCGTGACGCGCCTGCCGGCCAGCGCGGCCGGGACGACGCGCGACACGTGCCCGTTGCCGCCGACGCCGGGGCCCATGTAGTCGGACGCGCGGACCTCGACGGCGCCGCGCAGCCGGCCCTCCTCGAAGGCACGCCGGGCGTCGGCCCACAGCCGGGTGCGCAGGACGCCCTTGTGGTCGGTCGCGGCGTCGGGCAGGTCCTCGGTCATGGGGCCGTCGGCCGGGCCGTAGGGGTAGAGGTTGCCGGTGATCGCGTAGACCGCGCCGGAGCGCTCGGCGGCGGTGAGGAACGCGGCCGCGAGCGGCGGCCAGGCGCGCTCCCACTGCGTGTAGTCGCCGGGGTTGGCGCAGTTGTACAGGACGTCGGCGCCGTCGGCCGCGCGGGTCAGGGCGTCGGCGTCGGACGCGTCGAGGGCGGCGTGCGCGACGCCGGCGACCCTGGTGTCGCGGCCGGTGCGGGTGACGACGGTGACGTCGGAGCCGCGCTCGGCGAGCAGGGCGGCGACGTGCCGGCCCACGGGCCCGGCGCCGACGATCAGGTGACGGTCGGTCATGACTGGTGCTCCAATCCGAGAGCGGTGCTCTCTGTCGTGACGATCATGCACCGCGGCCGCGTCTCTGGCAAGAGCGCTGATCTCGTTTGTGGTCGCTGCTCTCGCGTGCCAGGCTGAGCCGCATGGCCGACGCCCCCCGCACCGCCCGCGCGCTCGCCCGCGAGACGCTCACCCGCGAGATCCGTGCCGCCGCCCGCGCCCGCCTCGCGACCGACGGCCCGGCCGCACTGTCCCTGCGCGCCGTCGCGCGCGACGTCGGGATGGTCTCCTCCGCCGTCTACCGCTACTTCCCCAGCCGTGACGCGCTGCTCACCGCCCTGATCGTCGAGTGCTACGACGAGCTCGGCGCCGCCGTCGAGGAGGCGGACGCCGCCGTGGCCGACCGCGACGACACCGCCGCCCGCTGGATCGCCGCCTGCCGCGCGTTGCGGGGATGGGCCGTGGCGCACCCCGCGGAGCTCGGGCTGCTGTACGGCACGCCGGTGCCCGGGTATGCCGCGCCGCGCGACACCGTCGACCCGGCCACCCGCGTCGTCCGTGTGCTGGTGACCGTCGTCGCGCACGCCCACGCGTCCGGCGCGACTCCGCGGCCCGCCCCGGACGGCGCCCCCGACGCGACCGTCGTCGTCGACCCGGCGCGGCAGTTCGTCGCCGCGCGGGGCATCGTGGAGGACGCGCCCACGGAGCTGGTCGCCCGCACGCTCATGGCCTGGACCACGCTGTTCGGCACGGTGTCGTTCGAGATCTTCGGGCACCTCGTCGGGTCGGTCGCCGACCCGGAGGCGTGGTTCGACGCCGTCGCCCTCCGCCTCGCCGACGACCTGGGCATCCGCTGACCCCGCCGACCCGGTCCGACGCCGAACAGGCGGTTGGTGCCGGAATGCGCGACGAAAACAGCCCATAACGGTGTCAACCGCCTGTTCGGCGCGAACGGGGGACGGCGGGCCCGGACCGATGCGGCACCCTCCCGCACCGGCCGGTAGCCTGAGCCCCTGGCCGTGTGCCGGGCGCGCGCCCGTGCACCGGCCGGATCCGGCTCCGCGCACCGGCGCGGGGCCGTAGTCGACGACGAGCACGAAGAGGTTCAGGTGCCCACCGGCAAGGTCAAGTGGTACGACGCGGAGCGCGGGTTCGGCTTCATCGCCAGCGAGGACGGTGGGGAGATCTTCCTGCACGCCTCCGCGCTGCCCTCGGACGTCGAGAGCGTCAAGCCCGGCGCCAAGGTCGAGTTCGGCGTGGCCGACGGCCGCCGCGGCCCGTCCGCGCTGTCCGTGAAGCTGCTGGACCCGACGCCGTCGGTGGCCAAGGCCAAGCGCAAGGCGCCGTCCGAGATGGCCGGCATCGTCGAGGACCTCATCAAGGTGCTCGACCGCGTGGGCGACCAGCTGAAGCGGGGCAAGTACCCGGACGCCACGTCGGGCAACCGCGTCGCCACGCTGCTGCGCGCCGTCGCCGACGACCTCGACTCCTGACGCTCCGGCCGCCGACCACGCCCGACGCGAGGGCCCGAGACGAGGACATGACGAGCACGAAGAGGACGACGACATGGTGACCGCTGCCGCTGACGCACCCGCACGCACGACGCGGGTCAGCTCCCGCGCGCGCAAGGACGCCGTGCTGCTCGGCGCGGTCGATCTGGCGCGCGAGGCCGCTCAGGAGGGCGCTTCCTCGCCGTCGGACGTCGGCGAGCACCTGGGCGCCGTCGCCGAGGGCGAGCGCCTCATGTCCCACCGGTTCGCCGCGACGATGCCGGGCTACCGCGGCTGGCACTGGACCGTGACGCTCGCGCGCGTGCCGCGCGGGAAGGTCGCCACGGTGTGCGAGGTCGAGCTGCTGCCCGGCGACGACGCCCTGCTCGCCCCGGCCTGGCTGCCGTGGGCCGAGCGGCTGCGCCCTGGCGACATCGGCCCCGGCGACACGCTGCCCTTCAAGGCCGACGACCCGCGCCTCGAGCCGGGCTGGAAGGCCACCGGAGACGAGGAGCTCGACTCCGTCGCGATCGACGAGCTCGCCCTCGCGCGCGAGCGCGTGCTGTCCCCGCAGGGTCGCGACGAGGCCGCCGAGCGCTGGTACCGCGGGTCGCGCGGCCCGACGGCGCCAGGCGCGGTCGCGTCGCCCGCCGAGTGCACGTCGTGCGGCTTCCTCGTGCCGCTGCAGGGCCCGCTCGGCCAGCTCTTCGGCGTCTGCGCCAACGCGTGGTCGCCCGACGACGGCAAGGTCGTCTCGCTGGACCACGGCTGCGGCGCGCACTCGGAGACCGACGCCCCGCACCCGCCGAGCGACTGGCCGGCCGACGCGCCGCTGATCGACGAGCTCCGCGTGGAGGCCGTGACGGTCGCGCCGCGCACGCCGGCGGCGGACGCCCCGGCGGGCTCCGGCCCCGACGCTCACACCGACACCTCCACGGATACCTGCACCGACACCGACGCGGCCCGCGACGGCACGACCGACGCCGCGGAGGCGGACGCCGCTCCCGAGCGCCCCGACGCCGAGTGACGGGCGACGTCTTCGGGACCGCCGCGCTGCGGCACGCGGTCACGGAGGCGTGGCTCGGGTCGGGCACGCGCTTCCGGGAGGATGCGAACGCGGAGGAGGACCACGCGCGTGGCTACTACCGCGACCGGGTGGTCGTGGAGCTCGCGCAGAACGCCGCCGACGCCGCCGCCCGTGCCGGTGCGCCGGGCCGGCTGCTGCTGCGCCTCACGGAGCTCGCCGACGACCCGCGCGGCATGGCCGTCCTCACCGCCGCCAACACGGGCGCGCCGCTGACGGCCGACGGCGTCGCGTCCCTCGCGTCGCTGCGCGCCTCGGCGAAGGCGGCCCCACCGGCCGAGCCGGCCGAGCCGGCCGTAGCCTCCGAGACCCCGGGGGAGGTCGGCCGCTTCGGCGTCGGCTTCGCCGCGGTGCGGGCGGTGGCCGACGAGGCGACCGTGCGCTCCACGACCGGCGGTGTGCGGTTCTCCCTCGCGGCGACGCGCGACCTGCTCGACGACGTCGCGCCCGCGGGCTCGGCGCTGCGCGACGCCGTCGACGGACGCGGCGACGACCTGCCGGTGCTGCGCCTGCCGTTCCCCGCGCAGGCGCTGGGCGAGGCGCCCGACGGGGCGGACGACGAGGGGGACGGGTTCGCCACCGTCGTCGAGCTGGTGCTGCGCGACGACGACGCGGTGGCGTCCGTGCGCGCGCAGCTCGACGCCGTCGACGATGCGCTGCTGCTCGCCCTGCCCGCCCTCGCCTCGGTCACCGTCGAGTGCTGTGAGCGGGCGTCTGGCCCCGACTCGGGCCCGGAACAGGGCCAGACGCCCGCTCACAGCGACGACGGGGAGACCGCGTCGCGGGTGCTCGCCGACGTCGACGACCGGTGGGCGGTGCTGCGGCGCTCGGGCGTCGTGGCCGACGACGAGACGACGGACCTGCCCCTCGAGCAGCGGCGTCCGCGCTGGTCGGTCGCGTGGGCGGTGCGGCGCGACGACGCCCCGGACGACGGCGACGACGGCGCCGTGCTGCACGCGCCCACGCCCACCGACGTGCCGTTGACGTTCCCGGCGCTGCTGGTGGCGTCGTTCCCGGTGGACCCGGGCCGCCGCCGCGTGCTGCCGGGGCCGCTGACGGACCGCCTCGCGGTCGAGGCCGGCCGCGCGTACGCGGACCTGCTGGCCGGGCTGGCGCCCGAGCGGGGCGCGGACGTGCTCGGCCTCGTGCCCGGGGGGATGCCCGCCGGCGACCTCGACGCCGCCGTCCGCGACGCCGCGCTGGACGCGTTGCGCTCCGCGCCGCTGCTGCCTGCCCCGCCCACGACGCCGGGCCGGGACGACGACGAGCCCGTCGCGGCCCGGGTCGCCCCCGCCGACGCGACGGTGCTCGTGGGGGCGGCGGGTGACGACCCGCGGCTCGTCGGCGTGCTGGCCGGCGTCGTGCCCGGGCTGGTGGCGCTCACGACGGCGCAGCAGGGTGTGGCGCGGCGGCTGGGCGCGACGCCCACGACGCTCGCCGACGTCGTCGCCGACCTGCCGGGCGGGCTGCCCGCCCCGCGCTGGTACGCGCTGTGCGACGCGCTCGAGCCGTACGCCGCCGACCCGGGGGTGCTGGAGGCGCTGGCCGGCGCGCGGGTGCCGCTCGCGGACGGGCGCACGGCGTCCGGCGTGCGGGGCACGGTCGTGCTGCCGGAGGACGACGACGACCCCGCGCTGGCGGCCGTCGCGCGGACGCTCGGCGTGCGCGTCGTGCACCCGGACGCGGCGCACCCGCTGCTGGTGCGCGCGGGCGCGACGTCGACCAGCCCGCGCGCGCTGCTCGACGACCCGGGGGTGCGGGCGCTGGCGCTGGCGGCGTCGGAGGCGCTGCTCGACGGCGCGGCCGAGGTGCCGGACACGGGTACGGTCGCCGCGCCCACGCTCGTGGGGCCGGTGGACGAGGGGCCGCGCGAGGTGGTGCAGAACGTGCTCGCGCTGGCGCGGCTGGCGCACCCCGGCGGCGCGCACGACTTCCCGTTCTGGCTCGGCGAGCTGCCCGTGCCCACGGCGGACGGGTGGCGCCCCGCGCGCGAGGCGGTGCTGCCCGGGTCCTGGGCGGCCCGGGCGATGCCGGGGCTCGCGCCGGTCACGCGCGCCGCCGTCGCGTACTACCCGGCGCCGCTGCTGCGCGCCCTGGGCGTGCGGGCGGACGTCGACACCTATCGCGTGGCCGACGTCCTCACCCCCGACCCCGCGGACCCCGAGCCCGAGCACGGCCCCGACGACCCGGCCGGCTGGCTGTCCGGCTGGGCGGACTACGTGCGCTTCCTCGCGGACCGCGTCGGTCCGAGCGTCGACGTCGGGGACGTGGAGGCGGTGGCGGACCTCGACGCGGTGGACGTCGACGACGCGCACGACGACGGCGACGACGAGGACGACGACTCCGGGCACCCTGACCCGTGGGCCGACGTGCTCGCCGCGATCGCCGCGGACCCGGACGCCCGCCGCGCGCTCGTCACCCCCGTGGCCGGGGCGCCGTCGTACACCGCGTGGTGGCTGCGCGACCGGCTGGGCGCGCCGTTCGCGGCGCACGACGGCGTGCCGCTGCTGCCGCCGGCGCCGCCCGCCGTCGCGGCGCTCGACCCCGAGGTGCGGAGCGCGCTGGGCGTCGTCGACGGGCTGGACCGCCTCGACCCCCTGGACTGGCCGGCGGCGCTCGACCGGCTGCCCGACGTCGGCACGTCGGTGCCGCTGTCCGCCGCGCTCGGTGTGTGGCGGGGCCTCGCCGGGCTCGCGGTGCGGCTCGCGCCCTCCGCCCGGGCGGCCGCGCTCGACCCCCTGCCGGACCGGCTGCCCGCGCTCGACGCGAGCGACGTCGTCGTGCGTCGCGCCGACGACGTCGAGGTGGCCGGCACGGCGCGCTGGGCCGTGCTGGGCGCCGTCCTGCCCGTGCCCGAGGCCGAGGTCGCGGCCGTGGCGGACCTGCTCGACCTGCCGGTCGTGGGGGAGGACGGCCTGCCCGCGCCCGACGGGCCGGGCCAGGAACGGCGGCTCGACGAGCGCGTCGCGGCCCTCGACCCGCGGCTGCCCGCGGTCTGGTTCGAGCACGGCCGGCTGTCCGTGGCCGGCAGCCCCGTGCCGTGGTGGGTGGACGCCGACGGCCGGGCGCACGCCACCGACCGGGCCGGGCTCGCCGCCGCGCTGGCCGACGTCCTCGGCAGGCCCGACCGCTGTGCGCTGCTGGCCACCGTGCTCGCGGCGCCGGAGCGCGCCGCCGAGCTGTGGGTCACGACGGCCTGGGGCTGATCCTCAGTCCTCGCCGCGGTACTCGCCGCGGTGCTTGCGCTCCCACAGCAGGCCCGCGCCGCCGAGGACGATGCCGGCCACGCACGTGACGACGGCCTCCTCGGTCGCGTCGCCCATCGCGTACACGACGGCCGTCGCGACGAGGGCCACCGCCCACAGGGCGATGCCGCCGAGCAGCACGCGCCGCAGGTCCACGCGCAGCGGCGGGGGACCGGGACGGCGCTCCTCGGGATGGGTCAGCAGGCGGACGAGCGAGGGCACCGGCCCATCCTATGCCGCGGGGCAGGCGACGGTGGCCTGCGGCGGCAGTCGTCCCGGGCACCCTGCCCGTGACGCCGGAGGCCGGCTGAAATGCGGGTGAAACCGCAGGTCAGCGGGTGAAAAACGGGTCGGGTGAAAGGCGGGGTGAAAGGCCCTCGAAAGGGTCTCGGGAAAGGTCGTGTCGCTCCTACCTTGGTGACGCCGCCGCGCACAGGGCGCGGTGCCGGACCCGGGAGAGGAGGCCGCCGTGATCACGATCCCGGACATCGGCCAGCCTCTCCGGTCGCGCACCGCCGCCCTCCGTGCGGCCCGGCTCAAGGAGGTGCGGGACTCCTTCCGCACCGGCTCGTGGCAGACGGCGTACCGGCGCCGCCTCGTCCGCACCGACGTCGTCGTGGTGGTGGTCGCGGCCCTGGCCGCCGCCGTCGTGCGGGGCGCCGCCGTCGCCCAGCACGCCACCCCGTCCGTGCTGGGCGACCAGGTGCTGTGCGTCGTCGTGCTCGTGACGGCGTGGCTCGGCAGCCTGTGGGCCGGCCGTGCCTACGACGTGCGGGTGTTCGCGTCCGGGCCGGCGGAGTACCAGCGGGTCTTCGACGCGTCGTGGCGGCTCGTGGCCCCGCTCGCGCTGCTGGCCCTGCTGCTCGCGCGGCCCGGGATCTCGACGTTCCTGCTGGTCGCGGTGCCCACCGGCGTGGTCGCGCTCCTGTGCGGGCGGTGGCTGTGCCGCGGGTGGCTGCACCGGCAGCGCCTCCAGGGCGGGTGCGTCACGCTCGTCCTCGCGGTGGGGATGCGCGAGCAGGTGGAGCGGCTCGTGCACGAGCTCAACGACCGCCCCTCCGGCTACCGCGTCGTCGGCGTGTGCGTGCCGACGTCCGACGACGTGCGCCCCGGCGAGGAGATCCTCGGCGTCCCCGTGCTGGGCGACCTGCGCACCGCAGGCACGATGGCGGCCCAGGTGGGCGCCGACTGCGTCGCGGTCAGCGGGTCGGACGCGATCACCGCCGACGTCGTGCGCCGGCTCGGCTGGGAGCTCGAGCCCGCGGGCGTGGACCTCATGCTCACCGCCGAGCTCGCCGACGTCGCGGGACCGCGCATCACCGTCACCCCCGAGCAGTCGGTGTCCCTGCTGCACGTCGACGCCCCCCGCTTCACCGGGCCGCGATACGTGCTCAAGTCCGTCGTCGACTGGACGGGTGCAGCGCTCATCACCCTGCTCCTGCTGCCCGTGATCGCGGTCGTGGCCACGCTGGTGCGGGTCACCAGCAGCGGCCCCGTCCTGTTCCGCCAGGACCGGGTGGGTCGCGACGGCCGCACCTTCGAGATGCTGAAGTTCCGCAGCATGCGCCACGGCGCCGACCGGGAGCAGACCGTGCTCGCCGGGCCCAGCGACGGGTCCGGCGTCCTGTTCAAGCTGCGCGACGACCCCCGCGTCACCCCCGTCGGGCGGGTGCTGCGCCGCCTCTCCCTCGACGAGCTGCCGCAGCTGTTCAACGTGCTCGCCGGGCAGATGTCGCTCGTCGGCCCGCGGCCCCCGCTGCCGTCGGAAGTGTCGCAGTACGAGGCGCGCGTGCGGCGCCGGCTGCGCGTCAAGCCCGGCCTCACCGGGTTGTGGCAGGTGGGCGGACGGTCCGACCTGTCGTGGGAGGAGGGCGTGCGGCTCGACGTCTTCTACGCCGAGAACTGGACCGTCTTCGGCGACCTGCTCATCCTCGCCCGCACCGCGAAGGCCGTGGTCACGGGGCGGGGCGCGTACTGACCCGACCTCGCCCGTCGCGCGTCCCCGGTGTGAAATCCGCGTCACCACGCGGTTTCCGTGCAGGAGTCCTTCACAGGATCTGGCACGATTCTGCCCATGGCGAACCAGACCACCGCGCCGCCGCAGGGCGAGCTGAGCGCGATCGACCGCTTCTTCAAGATCACCGAGCGAGGCTCCACCATCGGCGCGGAGATCCGCGGCGGTCTGGTGACCTTCTTCGCGATGAGCTACATCATCGTGCTCAACCCGCTGATCATCGGCACGGTGCCCGACGGCACGGGCCAGGTGCTCGGCGGCGGCACCGAGGCCACGCCGGAGTCGCTCGGCATGGTCGCCGCGGCCACGGCGCTGATCGCCGGCGTCGCGACGCTCCTCATGGGCGTCTTCGCGAACTACCCCCTGGGCCTGGCCGCCGGCCTCGGCCTCAACGCCGTCGTCGCGTACTCGATCGCCGGCCTGCCGAACGTCACCTGGGCCGACGCCATGGGGCTCGTGGTGATCGAGGGCATCATCATCCTGATCCTCGTGCTCACCGGGTTCCGCGAGGCCGTGTTCAACGCCGTGCCCGTGGAGCTCAAGACGGCGATCAGCGTCGGCATCGGCATGTTCATCGCGCTGGTCGGCCTCGTCAACGCCGGCTTCGTCGTGCCCGGCGAGGGCACGATCGTCACGCTCGGCAACCTCGGCACCTGGCCGATGCTCGTGTTCATCGTCGGCCTCGTGCTCACCATCGTCCTGTTCGTGCGCAAGGTGCGCGGCGCCATGCTGGTCGCGATCGTCACGGCGACGGCGCTCGCCGTCGTGCTGGAGAACACGCTCCACATCGGCGCCAAGAGCGCGGAGAACCCGGACGGCTTCAACCTCAACGCGCCCACGTTCTCGGGCGTGGTCACGACGCCGGACCTCGGCCTGATCGGCCAGTTCTCCCTGCTGGGCTCGTTCCAGAACATCGCGGCCGTGTCCGTGGTCCTCCTCGTCTTCTCGCTGCTCATCGCGGACTTCTTCGACACGATGGGCACGATGGTCGCCGTCGGCGCCGAGGGCAAGCTGCTCGACAAGGACGGCAACCCGCCGCGCACCCGCGCCATCCTCGTGGCCGACTCGCTCGCCGCGGTCCTCGGCGGTGTCGGCAGCACGTCGTCCAACACCGCGTACGTGGAGTCGACGACGGGCGTCGGCGCCGGCGCGCGCACCGGCCTCGCCGCCGTGGTCACCGGCGCCCTGTTCCTGCTCGCGACGTTCCTGTCGCCGATCGTCGCGCTGGTGCCCTACGAGGCCGCGGCGCCCGCCCTCGTCTTCGTGGGCTACCTGATGATGGCGCAGGTCGCGGGCATCTCGTGGCGCAACGTGGAGATCGCGATCCCCGCGTTCCTCACCATCATCATCATGCCGTTCACGTACTCCATCGCCGACGGCATCGGCGCCGGCTTCATCGCGTTCGTCATCATCAAGCTCGCGCTCGGCAAGGTGCGCCAGATCCACGCGCTCATGTGGGTCGCCGCGGCCATGTTCCTCGTGTACTTCACGCTCGAGCCCATCCAGATGGCGCTGGGTCTCTGACGCTCGTCTGACGGCGTCGCACCGACGGCCCCGGCACGGTCTCCACGACCGGCCGGGGCCGTCGTCGTGCCCGATGAACCCGTTCCCACCGAAGGCGCCGGTCGTCCCTCGCCAGGGTCGACGGATCGTGTGTCCTGCGTCACCATGGTGCGGGGCTCCGAATAGTCTGGAGCTCGTCCGCAGCGATCGCCCGTCCTTTTCGACGAAGGGATCTTCGCGTGGAGTACGAGGCCGCGCTCGAGCGGACGCTCGAACGCCTCCGAGAGATCGAGCACGACTTTCGACCGGCGGTATTGGCGAACGCCTTCGGCCCGGAGTCGATGGTCCTGACGGACCTGATCGTGCGCGAGAAGCTCGACATCCAGATCATCAGTCTCGACACCGGGCGCCTTCCGGAGGAGACGTATCGCACCGCGCAGAACGTCCGACAGCGGTACGGGGCCGTCGTCACGATGGTGTACCCGGACCAGGACGAGGTGCAGGACTGGGTCACCAAGAACGGGCCCAACGCTTTCTATGACAGCGTGGAGATGCGCAAGGAGTGCTGCGCGATCCGCAAGGTCCACCCGCTCGCTCGGGTTCTCGCGGGGAAGCGCGCCTGGCTCACCGGGTTGCGGCGTGGCCAGGGCACGGGCCGCGCGGACCTTCCGCTCACCTCGTGGGACGACGGCTACGGCATCCACAAGTTCAACCCGATGGTCGACTGGACGTCGGACGAGGTGTGGGCCTACATCAAGGACCACTCCGTGCCGTACAACGCGCTCCATGACCAGGGCTACCCGAGCGTCGGCTGCGCGCCATGCACCCGCGCCATCTCGCCAGGTGAGGACGTCCGTGCCGGGCGGTGGTGGTGGGAGCAGGACACGCCCAAGGAGTGCGGCATCCATCTCGACCCCGCGACCGGTCGCCTGGGGCGGGCGCAACCGGGCCGGAACGGCGAGGAGGCCTTCGCCGCAGCCGAGCTGAACGGGCGCGTCGTCGGAGCCGATTCAGCAGACCTGCAACAGCAGGACGTTCAGCAGCGCGGGCTCCGGCCCGGCGCCCACGAGAGGAAACCGATGAAGGTCCTGGTACTCGGCGGCGACGGCTTCTGTGGTTGGCCGACCGCACTGCATCTCTCCGCGATCGGCCACGAGGTGGCCATCGTGGACAACCTCTCCCGACGGAACATCGACATCGAGCTCGAGGTGGAGTCGCTGACGCCGATCCGGCCTCTCGGCGAGCGCTTGCGAGCGTGGGAGGAGGTGTCGGGCCGGCGGATCGAGTTCCACAACTTCGACGTCGCGGTCAACTATCACCGGCTGCTGACGCTGCTTCTCGAATGGCGGCCGGACGCCGTCGTCCACTTCGCCGAGCAGCGTGCGGCGCCGTACTCGATGAAGAGCAGCCAGCACAAGCGGTACACGGTGACCAACAACATCAATGCGACCCACAACCTCCTGGCGGCGATCGTCGAGAGCGGCCTGGACATCCACGTCGCGCATCTGGGGACCATGGGCGTGTACGGGTACGGGACCGCGGGGATGCAGATCCCCGAGGGGTACCTGAAGGTCAAGGTGGAGGTGGCCGAGGGAGAGCTCGTCGACAACGAGATCCTCTATCCGGCGAATCCGGGCAGCGTCTACCACATGACGAAGACGCAGGATCAGCTGCTGTTCTTCTTCTACAACAAGAACGATCGCGTGCGCGTCACGGACCTCCATCAGGGCATCGTGTGGGGCACGCAGACGGCGGAGACCAAGCTCGACGAACGTCTGATCAACCGTTTCGACTACGACGGCGACTACGGCACGGTCCTCAACAGGTTCCTCATGCAGGCGGCCGTCGGCCATCCGTTGACGGTTCACGGGACAGGTGGTCAGACGCGCGCCTTCATCCACATCCAGGACACCGTGCGATGTATCCAGCTCGCGCTCGAGAACGCTCCCGAGCCCGGTGACCGGGTCGCGATCTTCAACCAGATGACGGAGACCCACCGCGTGCGCGACCTGGCACGCCTGATCGGGGAGCGCACCGGCGCCCCGGTGGAGAACGTCCCCAATCCGCGGCTCGAGGCCGATGAGAACGACCTGCACGTCGCCCACGACAGGTTCCTGCACCTGGGGCTCGATCCGATCACCTTGAACGCGGGCCTCATGGAAGAGGTGCAGGACGTCGCGCGGCGATTCGCACACCGGGTCGATCTGACAAAGATCCCGGCGCGCTCGGAATGGAGGGGGCCGCGCGACCGAGGTCAGAGCGGCCGAGAGGAGACCGCTGTCACGGCGTCCGCGGTCGGAGGCACCACGCCCCGACTCTGACCGACGACGTGGGGCGGGCGGCCCTGCGCCGGCGTCGGCGCGAGCGGGTGAAAACGGTCTGCGGCTTCTGCCCCGTTCCGGCGGATTTCCGCGGCTGGCCGTGACCGAACCGTGAACATCCGGTGCGGTGTACGGGCGTGTTCCCGCTACCATTGCCCCGGCCGTCGGAGAGTGCTCGACGGCGACCGGGAAGCCTTCTCCGACGAGGAGCGCGCCCGCCCCCGACCAAGGACTGAACGCATGCCCGCACGAGCCGATCGCCGGTGGTCGTTGACGACCGTCCGGAAGGCCGCCTGGCACCTGCGCCACGGTGGCCCGGCCCAGCTGAAGGCGTTCGTGCGGCGACGTCGGGCGATGGGGGAGCAGCGGTCGGGCGCCGGCCGGGTGACGAGCGACGGCCTCACCTTCGACCCGTGGACGATGCCGCGCCGCGACCCGTCCCGCGCGCTGCGGGCCGGCGTGATCCTGGACGACTTCTCCCGCCTCGCCTTCGGCTACGAGTGGGAGCAGGTGCTCCTCGAGCCGTCGTCGTGGCGCGATCAGCTCGACGGGCTGGATCTGGTGTTCGTGGAGTCCGCGTGGCGCGGCAACGGCGGCGCGTGGCAGTACCACCTCACCGGCACGTCGGCCCCGCGGCCCGCGCTGGTGGAGATGCTCGACGCCGCGCGCGAGCGCGGTATCCCCACGGTCTTCTGGAACAAGGAGGACCCGGTCCACTTCGAGGACTTCGTGGAGACGGCTGCGCTGTTCGACCGGGTCTACACGACCGACGTCGGTCGCCTCGACGCGTACCGGGAGCGGCTGGGCCACGACCGCGTGGGTGTGCTCGAGTTCGGCGCGCAGCCCGCGATCCACAACCCGGTGCGCACGCATGGTGACGGCCCTGGGCGTGACGTCGCGTTCGCCGGCACGTGGTTCGCGCACAAGTACCCGGAGCGCCGGGAGCAGGCGGAGATGCTGCTGGGCGGTGCGCTGGACGTCTCGCCGCGCATGGCCACAGGGCTCGAGATCTTCTCGCGGTTCCGCGGGCAGGGTGACCAGTACGAGTTCCCGGAGCCGTTCGCGTCCCGCGTCGTGGGGTCGCTCGACTACGCGCAGATGCTCACCGCGTACCGCGACTACAAGGTGTTCTTGAACGTGAACTCGGTGGTGGACTCGCCGAGCATGTGCGCGCGACGGATCTTCGAGATCACCGCCTGCGGCACGCCGGTCGTGACAGCGCCCAGCGCCGCGACGGGGGAGTTCTTCCCCGCGGACGAGGTCTTCGCCGTCACGACGCGGGCCGAGGCCGCGGACACGGTGCGTGCGCTCGTGCGCTCGCCCGAGCTGCGCGACCGCGCCGTCCACCTCGGGCAGCGGCGCATCTGGCGCGAGCACACCTACGGCTCGCGCGTGCAGCGCGTCCTGCACGACGTCGCCCTCGCGCCGTCGGCGGAGGCGGTGCGGCCGAGCGTCACCGCGCTCGTGTCCACGAACCGCCCGCACCGGCTCGACGACGTGCTGCGCACCGTCGGCGCGCAGGAGGGTGTGCAGGTGCAGCTCGCGCTGCTGACGCACGGCTTCGAGGTGGACGAGGCGGACCTGCGCGTGCGCGCCAAGGAGGCCGGGGTCGACGACGTCGTGCTGCTGCACGCGGGGAGCGACGTCCCGCTGGGGGCGTGCCTCAACCGGCTCGTCGACGCCGCGGACGGGGACGTGGTCGCCAAGCTGGACGACGACGACCTGTACGGGCCGCAGTACCTCTCCGACCAGCTGTACGCGCTGGACTACAGCGGCGCCGACGTCGTGGGCAAGCAGGCGCACTACATGTACCTCGAGGGCCACGACGCGACGATTCTGCGCTTTCCCGACCGGGAGCACCGGTTCACAGACTTCGTCATGGGACCTACGATCGTCGCGCGTCGGTCGGTTGCCACGGGCGCGCGTTTCGGCGAGGTAACACGAGGCGAAGACACGACCTTCCTGCACAGGGCCGTGGACGCCGGGGCGCGGATCTACTCCGCGGACCGGTTCAACTTCGTCCAGGTGCGCTCCGGGGAGGGGCGGCACACCTGGACCGTCACCGACGCCGAGCTGCTCGCAGCCGGCGACGTCATCTGCTACGGGCGTGCCGACCGGCACGTTCTTGTCTGACGAGGGTTGTACGGCATGGGTATCAACACGGTGTGCGTGGTCGGGCTGGGGTACATCGGCCTGCCGACCGCGGCGATCCTGGCGTCGAAGGACGTCAAGGTCGTCGGCGTGGACGTCAACCCGACCACGGTCGAGGCGGTCAACCGCGGGGACGTGCCGTTCGTCGAGCCGGACCTGGCGACCTACGTCGCCGGGGCGGTGCAGCACGGGACCCTGCGCGCGACGGACGCTCCGGAGCACGCTGATGCCTTCATCATCGCTGTGCCTACTCCGTTCCAGGGGGACCACGAGCCGGATCTCTCCTACATCGCGGCGGCAGCTCGTGCCGTGGCACCCGTGCTGCAAGGCGGCGAGCTCCTCATCCTCGAGTCGACGTCGCCTCCGGGCGCGACCCGCAAGATGGCGGAGTGGGTCCTCGAGGCTCGCCCCGACCTCTCCCTGGATGGCTCGGACGGTCGCCCCCAGATCCACGTGGCGCACTGCCCGGAGCGTGTGCTGCCCGGTCGCGTGATGATCGAGCTGGTCACCAACGACCGCATCGTCGGCGGGCTCACGCCCGAGGCGGCGGAGATGGCGAAGGAGCTGTACACCGTCTTCTGCCAGGGCGAGATCCTCCTCACGGACTCCACCACCGCGGAGATGGCCAAGCTGGTCGAGAACTCGTTCCGCGACGTCAACATCGCCTTCGCCAACGAGCTCTCCGTCATCGCCGACAAGGTCGGCGTGGACGTGTGGGAGCTTATCCGTCTGGCCAATCACCACCCGCGCGTAAACATCCTGCAGCCCGGCCCGGGCGTGGGCGGCCATTGCATCGCCGTGGACCCGTGGTTCCTCGTCGATGCTGCGCCCGAAGAAGCCCGGCTCGTCCGGACCGCGCGGATTGTCAATGACAGCAAGCCGCACTGGGTGGTGGACAAGGTGCTCGACGCTGTCGAAGGGATCGAGTCGCCGACCATCGCCGCTCTCGGCCTGTCGTTCAAGGCAGACATCGATGACCTGCGCGAGTCGCCAGCGGTGGCGATCGTCGCGGATCTGGCATGCCGGCTCCCCGGCGCCGAGATCTTCGCCGTCGAACCCCATGTCGGAACCCTGCCCGCGGCCCTGGGCGAGAAGATCAACGTGCAGCTCGAAGACCTCGAGACTGCTCTTGCGGTCGCGGACGCGGTCGTCATCCTCGTCGACCACAGCACCTTCCGAGAGCGCCTCCGGAACCCATTGACCGACGCACGGATCATCGACACCCGAGGCGTGCTGCGGTGAGGCTACTTTTCGGTGCGCGCCGGCAGCGGTGGCTGCTCGCCGGAGTGGCACTCGTCGCGGCATTGGCAGGGGCGGCTTGCGCGACTGCCGCTGTCGTGCGTCCCCGCCCGTGGGTGGTGTTTGTCGCGGTTCTGGGAGCACTCGTCGCGGTCGCGCTGAGCACGGCGGTGGTGAGCGGCGTGCTGATCGCACGCTCCGAGCGCCGGACACTGCGGCGGATCGAGCGCGTCGAGGCGTCCGTCGAGAGCACGCGGGCAAAGGCCTCTCGCCATGAGTACCACCAGGAGTTGTCCCTGGCGCGGATCGAGCGGACGACGCGCGAGGTAGCTGCGACCACGGCCGGACTCGCGTGGTTCCGGCCGGGAGGGGAGGCGCGGACCGCAACGTCGGACGTGCCGCGGGTCCTCTTCGTGACGAGCAACGGCGGCGGTATGGGACACATTGCGCGCTGTTCGGCCATCATCCGGCACTCCCGAGGTCAGCTCACCGGGCGGATCCTGACTCTCTCGACGGCGGCCGCGACGGTCCGAGACGCAGGGTTCCCCGTCGAATATTTCCCGAGCCCGGCCACGACGAACGGTGGCATCGATCGCTGGCGCCGGCAGTTCGCGCGCCGCCTCTTGAGCGACATGGCAGAGCATCCGGTCGACGTGATCGCCTTCGATGGGACTTGGGTATACCCCGCCCTCACCGATGTCGCCGAGTACGCGGACGTGCCTCTCGTCTGGGTGCGCCGAGGGCTCTGGCGTGAGGATTCCGACCTCGCCCAGGTCGAGGCGTGGAGGGAACATGTCAGTGGCGTCGTGGTCCCGGCAGACGTCGCGGAGACTCGAGCGACGGCCCCCGAGCCGTTCCGCGATGCGACCTGGACCGACCCGGTCTCGCTGGCACCTAGTCAGCGGGAGTCGCGAGAGAACGCGTTGGCGACCTTGGGTCTGGACCCGTCCCGAAGGTACGCGCTGGTCCAGGTCTCCGGAGGCAACACCGACGGAACGGCAACGATCGCTGCGGTGAAGGCGATCAGGGGCGCCGGCGACATCGTGCCAGTGGTAGTGCGGTCACCGCTGCTACCCCGCTCCGTGGCAGCCGACGCAATGACGATCGAGGGCAAATTCCCCCTCGTCGACGTCTCAGCGGCGTGGGACTACACGGTCACTGGCGCCGGGTACAACTCTGTACACGAGAATCTGCACACCAGCACTCCAGGGGTCTACCTGCCCAGTGCCACGACCCTGATGGACGACCAGGAGAAGCGCGCGCGTGCCGTCGTTGAGGCGGGTCTTGGCCTGGTGGCCCATGGTGCCGAAGGGCTTGGCCGCGCCATCGCCGAGATGATGGCGGGCGGTCGCACCGACGAACTGCGTGATGCGATTCGCGAGCGGAAGGTCCCGCAAGGCGCTGCTCGCGCAGCGCTCGCAATCACCGAGACACGGGTCGCCGCATGACAGACGATCCCTCATGCCGCTCCCGACAGCTTCATTCAGCAAACTGCGAAGATAGGAACCTGATTCGATGACCGACCGTAAGAACACTCCGGTAGCGACCGATCACGATCCCGGCCGTCCGCGTGTCTCGGTACTGGTTCCTGTGTTCAACGTCGAGCCGTACCTCCAGGCTGCCCTCGACAGCCTCATCGAACAGACGATGGCCGACCTAGAGATCATCTGCGTTGATGATGGTTCGACCGACTCCAGCCCGACCATCCTGCGGCGCTACGCGGAGGCCCATGGCGACCGCCTGAAGGTCATCACTCAGGAGAACGCTGGGTACGGCGTCGCGATGAACGTTGCGCTCCGGCATGCGACCGGTGACTACATCGGGATCCTGGAGCCCGACGACGTCGTGCGACCCGCGATGTTCGAGACCTTGTGGCAGGCGGGAAACGAGCACGACCTAGACATCGTCAAGGCCGACTACCTGCGGTTCCGCGGAGCCGAAGAGCACCGGACGGATGTGGTCGTGCCGTGCGTCAACGACACGTCCGTCTACGGCGAGGTGATCGACCCGGGTGAGCGGATCGCGGTCTTCCGCTACCCGATGAACACCTGGTGCGGGATCTACAGGCGCGAGTTCCTCCTCGAGAACGACATCTGGCACCACGAGACCCCTGGCGCCTCGTATCAGGACAACGGGTTCTTCTTCCAGACGATGTGCCAGGCACGTCGGATCATGTACATCAACGATGTGTTCTACGAGAACCGTCGTGACAACCCGAACTCTTCGGTAAAGTCGACGGGCAAGGCCGACGTCGCGTTGCAGGAGTACGACTGGATTCGCGAGTGGCTGCTCCAGCGACCCGAGCTCGCTGAGAGGTTCACCGGTGTATACGGGCTCAAGCGTTGGCATAACATCGACTTCACCATGAAGCGGCTCGCGCCCGGTCTGCGCCGGGAGTTCTGCAGGATGGTCTCGGAGGTGTTGAAGGAGGATAACGAGCGCGGGGCGCTGATCCAGTCCGCCTTCGGCGTCGGCGAGTGGAACCGCGTCCAGTGGATCATGCGGGACCCGGACGAGTACTTCTATCAGTATGAGCAGTGGCGGATTCGAGTGTCGGTGGTGATGCCTGTCTACAACGCCATGCCCTACCTGAAGGAGTGCCTTGCGTCGCTGCGAAACCAGTCGCTGCGCGACGTCGAGGTCATCCTTGTCGATGACGGCTCGACCGACGGCTCGCTCGAGTACCTCCAGGACTTCGCCGAGTCTGACCCGTACGACCGTGTGATCCTCATGACGCAGGAGCACCAGGGCGCCGGTGCCGCGCGCAATCTCGGGCTTGAGCACGCGCAGGGGGAGTACGTCGCCTTCCTGGACGCAGACGACGTGTTCGATCGGGGCATGCTCGGTAGGGCCTACGGCAAGGCGAAGGCGGATCGCGCGTCGATCTGCGTGTTCCGGTCGCGCAATCTCGATACGGAGTCCGGCAAGACCAGCCCGATCCGGCATGCCGTCAAGATCAAGGACCTGCCCAAGCACCGCCCGTTCTCAGGGATGCAGATTTCTGCCAACCCGTTCTTTACGTTCGTGGGCTGGCCGTGGGACAAGCTGTTCTTGCGGACCTACCTCCTGAACACTGGTCTCCGCTTCCAGGAGTTGACGTCAACCAATGACGCCTACTTCGTCTACTCCGCGCTCGTGTGCTGCGATCGGATCACGATCCTTGACGAGGAGCTCATATCGCACCGGAGGAACGTGAGCACGTCGATCTCGAACTCGACGACGAAGTCTCCCGACAATGCATACCGGGCCCTGCTCGCGATTCGGGAACAACTGATGCGCAGCGGTATTTACCCGCAGCTTCAGCGCAAGTTTGTCAACTACAGTCTCCACCTGTTGCTCTGGCACCTGAACAACCTCCCTGCGGATGCTCGGGAAGATTTCTACAAGACTTTGGTCACGGACTGGCTTCCAGAGCTTGGAGTTTCCGACAAGCCGCTGGATTTCTTTACCCAGCCGAAGGAACGGGCGATGCTCGGAATGATTCGGCATTCGTTGGAGCACGGTTCGGGCTCCTACTGGGACATCGCCTTTGTCCAGGCCAGCGAAGGGGGCACTAAGTCCCACAAGGTGGAGTACGTGGCTGCACGGGACGATGAGGACGAGCTCGTGAGGCAGATGCGCAAGTTGGAGCGGGAGATCGACCGCCACAAGGCCAAGATTGATGAGATTCGTGCCTCGGAGACGTGGCGAGTCGGTCGTGCGATGACCTACGTTCCGACGAAGCTTGCGCGTCTCGTCCGCGGAAAGGGGCGTGGCACCAATGGTTGACCTCGTCGTCGTCGGTACCGGGCTGTTCGGCCTGACCGTCGCGGAGCGGATGGCCGAGCAGGGGCGCAAGGTGCTCATGATCGACCGTCGTGACCATCTGGGCGGCAACGCGTACAGCGAGACCGACCCGGACACGGGGATCGAGGTGCACCGGTACGGGGCGCACCTGTTCCACACGTCGAACGAGCGGGTGTGGGAGTACGTCAACCGGTTCACGTC